>JBGTUK010000178.1:0-5926 GCA_041939225.1 Devosia sp. | reverse complement strand
TCGGGAAGAAGCGGACCGCCGCAACATGAACCCGCGCATGCTGGTCGAGTTCGTCGACGGGTCCAAGACCGCCGTCGAAATGACCGCTATCGCCAACGCCACCGGGCTGTTGCCTGACGTGCCGGGAATGCACGGGCCGTCCACCAATCGCGACGACATGGCCAAAGTCCTCACCCCCAAGGAAGATGGCGGCATTCTCAATTCCTCAGGTGTGGTCGATTTCACCATCGGCAAGGGCGTGGCGCCGGGGGTCTTCGTCATCGTCAAGGCCACCCATCCGCGCATCATCGAGCGCATGGATGATCTCCACATCGGGCACGGCCCTTATTATGGCTTCTTTCGCCCCTACCACCTGACCAGCCTTGAAGTGCCGCTGACCTGCGCCCGCATCATGCTCACCGGCAAGCCGGACATGGTGCCCCTGCCCCGCCCGGTCGCCGAAGTCTGCGCCGTCGCCAAGCGTGATCTGCAACCCGGCGAGCCGCTCGATGCCATTGGCGAGACCTGCTACCGCTCCTTTGCCATGACCGTCACCGACGCCCGCACCGCCGGCGCCTGGCCAGTGGGTCTGCTCGAAGGTGGCCAGGTGACGGCGCCGATCAAGAAGGGCGCGCTCATCACCAGCGCGAACGCCCAGCCGGACACCTCCACCCGGCTGTTTGCCCTGCGCCAGGAACAGGATCGCATGCTCGGGCTGAGCGCCGAGTGAACCGCGTGCCCTAGCGCCTGCAACGTGTTGCCGTCAGGTCAAGCAACGGCGGTGCGACCAAGCTCTGTTATCAGGCCCCAAGCCGTCAGCTCTTCTCGACTTCCTCGGCCAGCGGCAACGGGTAGCGCCGCCTTTGTGGCGGCAGGCGATGCAATATGGTGCCCATAACCACCAGCAACAGGCAGGCCAGAAACAGCACGACGAACAGGGTCGCCGCATCCACCCGGCCGGTCAGCGTCAATAGGGGGATCGCGGCGGCCGGGGGATGGGTAACGCGCAGCGCCAGCATGACCAGCATCACCAACCCCACGCAGAGCGTGGCCAGCCAGAACGGCTCGGGCACCACGGACATGGCCAGCACCGCCACCACCGTGCCGATGAGATAGCCCGCAAAGATATTGATCGGCTGCGCATTGGGCGATTCAGGTTGCCCGAAAATCACCAGCGCTGTGGGCCCCAGCGGCGCCAGCAGCAGGGGCAGGCCTGTCACCGCCGAAAGATAGCCGATCAAGGTGACCGCCGCCGCCGTGGCGGTTGTCGATTTGGCGTGTACCCGCCAGTCCTTGCGGGGTTCGTGCCGGGCCATGAAACGGGCAATGAGCGGGTGCATTGGTCAACTGCGCAGGAAAAAGGGGTCTGCCCATATAGGCAAACCCCGTCCACGCTGTCAGCCCTTTGGGGTGCCAACGCAGCACCCGCTGGCAATACCTAGCCGTGAATGGCGATCTTTCCCTTGCGGCCTGGCACGCCGCTGGCTGCAACGGCTTCTGCGATGGCATCGATCGGGTAGCTGGCCTCAATCGCCATATTAAGCTTTCCCTGCGCAGCATCGGCAACCAGTTCACCGAGCAACTGCCCGATCCGCTCCGGCTTGACTGGTGGGTTGGCGCCCCAGAAGCCTTTGACCGTGATGCCGCGAAACAAGAGATCGGCAGCAGAAATTTCCAGCGGCCGGGCCGTCATGGCACCAAAACTGATCAATTCGGCACCATCGCTGAGGATGCTCAGCAATTGCGCCGCCCCCTTGCCGCCCAGAGATTCAATGCCCCGCACGATGGGCGCGCCGCCCGTGATGGCACGCACCTTTTCCTGCCAGGCGTCGCCTTCGGTTGCCACCACGGTGTCGAACCCGAGCGCTGCCATCTCCTCGACGGCCTCCGGCCGACGCACCAGCCCGAGCACATTTATGCCTAGAGTGGCGCCGTATTGCGCAACGAGCTTGCCCACCGCCCCATTGGCGGCGTTGAGCGCAATCCACTGCCCAGCCTCGACGCCCAGCGTATCGAGCAGCATCTTGGCGCTGAGCGGCATGGAAACGAGCTGACAGGCGGTGGCATCGTCCACGCTTTCGGGGACTGGGACGAGCCGCTTTGCGTCGGCCACATAATATTCGGCCCAACTGTTCTGGGCGCTACCGGCAACACGCTGACCGACTTGCAGGTTCGCAACACCCTCGCCCAGCCCCTCAACCACGCCGACAGCCTCTGTTCCTGGTATGGCCGGAAGCGCGGGCTTGTAGCCATATTGGCCGGCAATGGTCATTAAGTCGTGATTGTGCACGGGCGAGAGCACCATGCGCACCAGGACCTCGCCTGGCCCGGGCTCCGGGCGCGCGCTCTCCTGCATGGAGAGAACAGTTTCGGGTTGGCCAAACTGGGTGTACACGGCGCGCTTCATTTTCATCTCCATTGCAATATGCGAACCAGATAGGTGGCTTAACGTTTACGTCAAGCTTGCCCTGACAAAGTCTTTTCGCTAATTCCTGATCAATCAAGTCAGGATAAGCAATGCCCGAGACCGCTGCCAACGCCCGCGCCATCCAGCGCGTCCGCCATGATACCAGGCTACGGCTGATGACGGTTTCCGCGATTACCGAGGTCACGCCTCTGATGCGCCGTATCCGTCTGGAAGGCGACATGACCGGTTTCGTCTCGCCCGGCCATGCCGACCATATCAAGGCTTTTTTCTTTCCCGAGGGCACCCCGGAGCAGTTGCCGCCAGTGGGCCCCAATGGCGCGCAGTTTCCGCCCGGCACCAAGCGGGAAATGCGCGACTATACCCCGCGCTACTGGAGCGTTGAGAAGGGCTGGATCGATCTCGATTTCGTGCTGCATGGCGATGGCCCGGCCTCGGGTTGGGCTGCCTCGGCGCAGATTGGTGACACGTTGGTAATCGGCGGCCCGCGCGGCAGTCAGATCGTACCTCCGGCCTTCGACTGGTATTTGCTGGCTGGCGACGAAACCGCCCTACCCGCTATCGGCCGCCGTATCGAGGAACTGCCGACGGGCACACCGGTGCTGGCCGTGATCGAAGTTGAGAACAAGGCCGAAGAACAGCAGTTCGACACCGAAGCCGAACTCACACTGATCTATGTACACCGCAACGGCGCCGCTGCCGGAACCACCAGCCTGGTGCGCGATGCCATCGCCGCTGCCAGCTTCCCGCCCGGCCAGGCCTATGCCTATATCGCTGGTGAAGTGAATATGGCGCGCGCGGCAAGGCGCATCTGCTCGACAGCCGCGGTTTCGATCCCGAATGGGTCAAGGCTGCCGGCTATTGGCATCTCGGCGTGGCGGACGCTCAGGAGGAGCACTGAAGCGGTCGCCGCAATTTTAGTTACTACACTCACGCTCGTGTAAGTAGACGTCTGTAAACTGGCTTCCTTGACGAGAGGAAGAGCCAATGGACGTTGCAATTCTTGCCATCTTGGCTTGTGCTGCCATGGCGGCGTTCTATGGATTACCGCGAGTTCGCCGCAGATCCCAACGTTGGTCACCGCGAAATGTTGGCTACGGGCGGACAGAGAGCGCACACCGTCAGGGCTTCATCGACGCTGCTGACCAACTTCGCATCGTCATGCAGTCGGACTTTACTGCTGTACCGATCATGTCCAGATCCGAGTACAAGGTGTTTGCTATCATCGAAGAACACCTGCGCGCTCGACACGCCCATTGCCGGGTCATGGCCCAAGTAAGCATGGGCGAGGTGCTGCGCTCGCCCGAAAACGCTGCCTTTCGTTGCGTCAATAGTAAACGGATGGACATGTTGATCATTGGTCCTACTGGGCTTGGCATCGCGGCACTCGAGTATCAAGGCTCTGGCCACCACCAAGGTGATGCTCCTGCGCGCGATGCTGTAAAGCGCGAAGCTTTGCGTCGCGCCGGGATTGAGTTCATTGAGATTTACGAGCGCCATACCTCAGACGAAATTCGCTCGATTGTCGACGGCGCAATCACACGCCAGAATCGCGCCTCAAGTTCAGCTCCGAAGCCGCTGCGCGCAGCCGCCGAATAGCTAAACTGGCTGTCCACCCACAGCCTGAACCGCCTTTGCCCCGCCCGCAATGCCCGCCGCAAGGCAGGCCTGGTGGGTCTCACCGCGCAGCAAGGCTGCCACAAAGCCGGCGGCAAAGGCATCGCCGGCGCCGGTGGTATCGAGCACCTTGACGAGGGGCGCCGGCTGGCTCAACTGCACCCCGTCCCGGTTCCCGAGTGCCGCGCCGAATCGGCCGCGCTTGATCACCACCTGGGTGAATTGCTGGCCGAGCACACGCACCTGGGCATCGAAATCGGCTTCTCCGGTCAGCAGTTCGGCTTCGCTCTCATTGGCAAACAGCCACTCCCCAGCACCGACCCAGCCCAGGAACACGGCCGGCCCGACGTCTTCAAGGAAACCGGCGGACGCCGGGTCAATGGCGATGGCGACCTTTTCTTTGCGGGCAGCCTGCAACAGATGCTGCACAGCCATGCGCGGCCCGGGCGCAAAAAAGCTGTAGCCCGAGACCAACACCAGTTGCACGCCTTCGAGCAGGCTTTCGGGCAGATCGTCGGGGTCGAGATTGAGATTGGCGCCCCGGTCGGTGAGAAAGCTGCGCTCCCCCGATGGATCGAGAATAGTCACCAGAACGCCCGAGGGCAGGTCCCGGTCCCCGGCCAGTGCCGGCACCACGCCCTGGCCGCGAAAGTAGTTTTCATACATGGGTCGATCGTCGGCCCCGACCCTGGCGGCAAACAGCACATCGGCCCCGGCAGCGCCCAGCCAGACAGCCTGATTGGCCCCTGATCCGCCCGGCCGGTTGCGAATTTCCGCCCGCCGGTCCGAACCGGGCACTATGGGGCCCTCGGGCCGCACGATGATGTCGGTCATCACATCGCCGACGACCAGTACCCGCGCACTCATGCCTGGCGCGCAGCGAGCTGGCTCGACAGCGCCACAGCAATCTGGGCAGCGACCTTGGCGTTGTTCTTGACCAGCGCGATATTGCTTTCCAGCGACTTGCCGCCGGTCAGTTCGAAAATGCGCTGCAACAGGAAGGGCGTGGTCGCCTTGCCCTTGATCCCCTGCGCCTCGGCATCGGCCAGCGCCTGGGCGATGAAGCCCTCAATGGCACTGGCTTCCCACGCGTCCGCCTCCGGAATGGGATTGGCAATCAGCACCCCGCCCATGTTGAGATCGGATTGGATGGCCAGCAATTTTGCGACCTCGGCGGGATTATCGAGGCGCTTGTCGACCGTGTGCCCGCTGGTGCGCGCCCAGAAGGCCGGGAAATCGTCGGTGCCATAACCCAGGACAGGCACGCCATTGGTTTCAAGCACTTCGAGCGTCTTGGCGATATCCAGGATCGACTTGGCCCCGGCGCAGACCACCGCGACGGGCGTGCGGCCAAGCTCTTCAAGATCGGCCGAAATATCGAAACTGTCTTCGGCACCGCGATGCACCCCGCCAATGCCGCCCGTGGCAAAAATACGAATGCCCGCCAGCGCCGCAATCTGCATGGTGGTGGCAACGGTGGTCCCCGCCATGACCCCACCGGCCAGCAGCGCGGCCATGTCGCGGCGGCTGGCCTTGGCGGCCTGGTGGCCTTCTTCGGCCAGGCGCTGCAGATCCTCGCCCGACACCCCGACGCAGAGCCGACCATCCATGATGGCGATGGTTGCTGGCACCGCGCCATGCTCGCGCACCACCGCCTCGACCTCCTGCGCCATGCTCAGATTCTGCGGATAAGGCATGCCGTGGGTGATGATGGTGGATTCGAGCGCCACCACTGGCTTGCCGGCGGCCAGCGCCGCTTTGACATCGCTTGAAACCGACAGATAGGCCTTTGCACTCATTCAGTTTTTACTCCGAAACGCTCGTTTGCCGCCTGTGGACGACGTGATTGCCCGTGCTTGTGCGCCCCCGTAACCATGCGGTCAAGACCTGGGAAAACAGCGTCGG
>JBGTUK010000177.1:0-5942 GCA_041939225.1 Devosia sp. | reverse complement strand
TGCCGTGACCTATCGTTCGTAAGGAGAACCGGGATGCCAATAGATATCACCATGCCGGCGCTCTCTCCGACGATGGAAGAGGGCAAGCTTGCCAAGTGGCACGTCAAGGAAGGCGACAGCGTTTCTTCTGGTGACGTGATCGCCGAAATCGAGACCGACAAGGCCACGATGGAAGTCGAGGCTGTTGACGAAGGCAAGATCGGCAAGATTCTTGTCGATGAAGGCACCGACAACGTGAAGGTCAATGCCGTCATCGCCGTGCTGCTGCAGGAAGGCGAAGACGCCAGTGCCATAGGGGACGCCGCACCGACATCCAAGTCCGAAGCGCCGAAGTCCGAAGCGCTAAAGGCTGAGGCACCAAAGGCGGAAGCACCCAAGGCGGAAGCACCCAAGGCCGAAGCACCCAAGGCCGAAGCTGCGGCCGCGCCAGCACCAGCTACCAAAACCGAGACGCCCAAGGCGTCGCAGGCACCTGCCAAGGCTGAGGGCGGCCGCGTGTTCGCGTCGCCATTGGCAAAGCGTCTCGCCAAGGAAGCGGGCATCGATGTTGCCGCCATTTCCGGCACCGGTCCCAAGGGCCGTGTGATCAAAGCGGACGTGGAAGCGGCCAAATCCGGCAAGACTCCGCTCAAGGCGGTGGCTTCTGCTGCGGCGCAGCCTGCTGGGACTGCCATGGCTGGGGGGCTCAGCAAGGCCCAGGTTCTCTCGCTCTACGAGGAAGGTACCTATGAGCTGGTACCAGCCGATGGCATGCGCAAGACCATTGCGGCACGCCTGACCGAATCCAAGCAGACGGTACCGCATTTTTATCTGACGATTGATTGTCGTATCGATGCCCTGATGGCAGCGCGCGAGCAGATCAACGCTACCGCACCCAAGAACAAGGACGGCAAGCCGGAATTCAAGCTTTCTGTCAATGACTTCGTGATGAAGGCCTGGGCCATTGCGCTGCAGCGCGTGCCCACGGCCAATGCCACCTGGGCTGGGGATTCGATCCTCTACCACAAGCGCAGTGATGTCGCTGTGGCGGTGGCCATCCCGGGCGGCCTGTTCACACCGGTGGTCAAGAGCTGCGACACCAAGAGCTTGCGGGAAATCTCCGAGGCGGTGAAGGACCTAGCGACCCGGGCGCGCAACAAGAAGCTGATGCCGCATGAATATCAGGGCGGCGCCTCGTCAGTGTCCAATCTGGGCATGTTCGGCATCAAGGATTTTGCCGCCGTCATCAACCCGCCGCATGGTACGATCCTGGCGGTGGGCGTGGGTGAAGAACGCGTCTATCCCGACAAGGGCGAGATCAAGATCGGCCAGTTCATGACCTGCACGCTTTCCTGCGACCACCGTTCGGTTGATGGTGCGTTGGGCGCCGAGGTGCTTGGCGTGTTCAAGGGCCTGATCGAAAATCCGGTGATGATGCTGGCTTAAGGGGCAGGGGATGAAAACCATTCTCGCCTATGGCGACAGCCTGACATATGGCGCCGATCCCGGTGGCGGTCCTCGTCATGCCTATGAGGATCGCTGGCCGACCACACTCGAAGAGGGGCTGGGCGGCAAGGCGCGGGTGATTGCCGAAGGACTTGGCGGCCGCGCCACGGCTTATGACGACTGGACGGCGGCGGCGGACAGGAACGGCGCGCGCATATTGCCCACACTGCTCGCCAGCCATGCCCCGCTTGATCTTGTCATCATCTTTCTCGGCACCAACGACTTAAAGCCGTTCGTAGCGGGCACGGCGGCATACGCCGCCCGTGGCGCGCGGCGGTTGATCGAGGTGACGCGCGGCCATTTCGCCAGCGTTGAAGAGCCGGTGCCGCAAATCATTCTGGTGTCGCCGCCGCATGTGGTGGAAACCACCAACGAGAACATGCTGAGCATTTTCGGCGGTCTCGACCACCTCCTGCGCGAGTCGCAGGACTTTGCACGGCACTATCGTCGCCATGCCGAGGAAGCCGGCGTGCACTTCTTCGACGCCGCCACGGTTGCCAAGGCCGATCCGCGCGATGGCGTGCATCTTGATCCGGCAAATACACGTGCTATCGGCGAGGGTCTCGTGCCGCTCGTCAAATCCGTTCTGGGTCTCTGACTCAACTATCCTGGAGGCCCTTATGGCTGACCAATACGATCTTCTCGTCATCGGCGCCGGTCCCGGCGGTTATGTTGCTGCCATTCGCGGCGCGCAGCTGGGAATGAAGGTGGCCATTGTCGAGCGTGAGCATATGGCTGGCATCTGCTCCAACTGGGGCTGCATCCCTACCAAGGCTCTGCTGCGCTCAGCCGAAATCTACGGCCATATGGGTCATGCCAAGGATTATGGTCTGACCGCGGAGAAATTCGGCTTCGATCTCGACGGCATCGTCAAGCGGTCTCGCGCCATCGCGGCGCAGATGAACAATGGCGTGCAGTTCCTGATGAAGAAGCACAAGATCGATATCATCTGGGGCGAAGCAAGCATTACCAAGCCCGGTGAAATCAAGGTCGCAGCATCCAAGAAGCCGGTCGTTGAGCCGCAAGGTCCGGTGCCCAAGAACGCCTTGGGCGAGGGGACCTACAAAGCAAAGAACATCATCATCGCCACCGGTGCCCGGCCGCGCGTATTGCCCGGCATCGAGCCTGACGGCGATAAGATCTGGACCTATTTCGAGGCGCTCAAGCCCGCTGAAATGCCCAAGTCGCTTGTGGTTATGGGGTCGGGGGCCATCGGCATCGAGTTTGCATCCTTCTATCGCTCGCTGGGCGCCGAAGTGACCGTGATCGAGCTCCTGCCGCAGATCCTGCCGGTGGAAGATGCCGAAATTTCCGGCCTTGCCCGTAAAAGGCTGGAAAAGCGCGGTATCAAGTTCCTTACTGAAGCAAAGGTCGCGAAGGTCGAAAAGACCAAGGACGGCATTGTAGCTCATGTCGAGACCAAGGACGGCAAGAGCCAGCAGGTCGCTGGCGACAAGCTGATCTCGGCGGTTGGCGTGCAGTGTAATGTCGAGGGAATTGGTCTCGAGTCGGTTGGTGTCAAGACTGAGCGCGGCGCCATTGTCGTTGATGGCTATGGCAAGACCAATGTGGACGGCATCTGGGCCATTGGCGATGTCGCTGGCCCGCCGATGCTGGCGCACAAGGCCGAGCATGAAGCGGTTATCACCGTCGAGAAGATCGCCGGTATGAAGGTGCATGGTCTGGACAAGACCAAAGTGCCGGGCTGCACCTATTGCGAGCCGCAGGTAGCGAGCGTCGGCCTCACTGAGGCCAAGGCGAAAGAAGCCGGGCGCGAGATCAAGGTCGGTCGCTTTCCCTTTGTGGGCAACGGCAAGGCGATTGCCCTGGGGGAACCCGACGGGCTGGTGAAGACGATTTTCGACGCCAAGACCGGAGAGCTTTTGGGCGCCCACATGGTTGGGGCCGAGGTGACCGAGCTGATCCAGGGCTATGCCGTGGCGCGCCAGCTGGAGACGACCGAGGCCGAGCTGATGCACACGGTCTTCCCGCACCCGACCCTGTCGGAAATGATGCATGAGAGCGTGCTGGACGCCTACGGACGGGCGCTGCACATCTGATCTGCATCCGAAACGCGTGTGCCGGGCATCATGAGATCGAAACCTGATCTCGTGAGGATGCCATGCTGAAACCTTTCCTGTTCTGTGCCGCGGCTGCGACGGCGCTGTCGGCCTGTACCTATGATGTCCATGGCAGGGGGGAGGGCCGCTCGGTCGATGCTGCCGGCCTGGTCGCCTCGCGCAATGTGGACGTACCCGGCGATGCCGAATTCTCCGGCATGTTCGTCGGCGCCGATGGCCGCGTCGGCCGGGATCTTGAACTGTCCGGCGCGACGGTGCGCTCCAACATGATCGTCGGGCGCGACCTGGAAGCTTCCGGCGGGCGGGTGCGGTTTACCGGCGAGGTTGGCGGCGATGCTGAAATCTCGGCCGGAACGGCCGATATCGATGCGCGCATTGCCGGCAATACCGAAATCGCGGCCGGCCGGGTCACGCTGGACGGTCATCTGCGCGGATCGCTGGAGATGGATGGCGGGCACATGGTGCTGCGCGCCGATGTCGACGGTCCGGTCGAGATCCGCGGCCATGGGCGGGACGAGGGCAATGGCCGGGTCGAGATATCCGGGCGCCTGGGGCAGGGCGGCCTGGTCTGCGCTGCGGAAGTCGAGCTGCGTGCCGGGGCCCGTCTTGAGGGCGGTTTCCGCATCATCTCGGACATTCGCCCGCAGGGTGACGGTTTCAGCTGGGAAGCGCTGGACGGGCGCGATTGCGATCGGATCTAGCGGCCGCTGTGCCGGTCAGGGCTGGACAAGATTGACCACATCGCTGGTCGTGGCCGCCTCGTGGCCGGCCTTGCCCATCGCGGCGAGCACTTGCTGGACGACAGCATCGGGCACGGGGCGTTCACTGCTCGGCACCATTTCCAGTTCGAAACGGTAATTGCGGCGCAGCACCGTGCGGCGCGGCTTGAACCCGCGCAGTTCGGACAGGCCGAGCCGGTCGAGTGCCTCGCGCGACCGGGAGGCCCTGGCATCTTTGATCTGCCGGATCCGGCTGCACAGGCGCTGCAACAGCCAGGCATCGGCCGGACGCAGGGTGCGCGGATTGTAAGTCTCCGGTGCCGGGTCTGACGGGTCGGGAAAGCTTTGCGGCAGTACCTGCTGGCCGGGATTCGCTTCACCCCATTCGGCAACAACCGAGGTCGCGCGCACGCCAACGGGCACGAATTCGGTCACCGCCCGGTCCAGCAGGAAGGACAGCGGGGTGGGAATGGGGCCACTGCCCTTGAGGGTACCGCGTTGCGGATCGATCGGTCCTGCCATGCGCAGTAACCAGGCCTGCAAAGCCGGCCGTTCCCTGACGAAGCGCTGCCCTTCGGCGGCGCCCGTGAGGGTCAGAACGACGGCATGCAGCGAGCAGTCGGCAAGGGTGGGATTACCGCCGAACAGGAAGGGCGAATCGCCCAGTACGGCCTCGGCCATGCCCAGGATATCGTCCAGCCGGGTCTCGATGGCGGGCAGGTCCTCCTCACGGTAGCCCATCTTGCGGAAACGGCATCCGATCTGCTGGCGGGCCATGCGGGCCCGGCGCTCGCGAGCCGGGTTTGCGCGATCGGGCCAGGCCGTCATCGCCAGGCGCTCGCCAGCCTTCTCGCCATCCCGCGCCCACAGCCAGAAACTGGCTGCCGGGGCGACCAGCTGGTCCAGCCAGGCCTCGATCGCAGCGGCTTCGATGTCGGTCGCATCGTCATCGGGACGCATCGGGAAGCCGGCGTGGTTGGAATCGACAGCATCGACGATGACGCGGCTGTCGCTCCAAGCCCGCTGATCGGCAGCGATCAGCAGCGGGACATCGATGCGGCGCAGGCGCGGACGAACCTCCGAACGCAGTACCAGTTCGGTAGCCGGCTTCTCCAGGAAGGGGATATTCCGCCATCTCAGATAGGTCCGGACCTTGTGACAAGCCGGCGTATCCGGGGCTGTGATGAGCGTGTAGGCGCGCATCGGCCGCGATCCTTCTCCTAAGTCTGCATCGCCCCTCACTGCCTTGTGCAGCGTCCCGGGGCGGGACTTATCGCCTGGGAGGCGATTATGAAGGATACAACTCCGCTCACCGCCGGTCGGTTCCATGAGCGGCGGTGAGCGCGAGGTGGATGGCGGTGAGGCGGCCCTATTCCGCGGGTTCGGCCGGTGCCGGTTTCAGCTCGTCGGCCATCAACGCCTCCACCGTCTTCTGGACGGTACCGTAATCGGTCTTGCCGGTTCCCAGCACCGGGATCGATTCGACATGGATGACCTTGCGCGGGATCGCCAGTTCGGAAATGCCGTGATTTCGCGCGAAGGCGACCAGGTCCGCCCGGTCGGCCTTGGCGTAATCGGTGAGCAGGATGACCTGCTCGCCCTTGCGCTTGTCCGGAATGGCCGCGGCGGCGTGCATGCTGTCCGGCCAGAGCGAGGT
>JBGTUK010000176.1:0-5947 GCA_041939225.1 Devosia sp. | reverse complement strand
AACATCGTTGCCATTGGCGATCCGGTGGACACCGCGCTCAATGAGTTGCAGCCCATTTTCGGCAATCGCCCCATCGACATAGCCGAGGAAAACCTCCAGTCCCGCATGCGCGGCACCATCCTCATGGCCGTCTCCAACAAACCTGGCTCCATGTTGCTGACCACGGGCAACAAGTCCGAAATGGGCGTGGGCTATGCCACCATCTATGGCGACATGAATGGCGGCTATAATCCGCTCAAGGACATGTTCAAGATGGACGTCTACGCCCTGGCCGCCTGGCGCAACAAGCACCTGCCGGGCGATTGCCTGGGCCGGGCAGGGGAGGTCATCCCTCAATCCATCATCGACAAGGCCCCCAGCGCGGAACTGCGTCCCGATCAGACCGACCAGGACAGCCTGCCACCCTATCCGGTGCTCGATGATATCCTGACCTGTATTGTGGAAGAGGAGATGGCGCTGGAAGACATCGTGGCGCGCGGGCATGATGCAGCCCTGGTCCAGCGCATCGAACGGCTGCTTAACATCGCTGAGTACAAGCGCCGGCAAGCCGCGCCAGGCCCCAAGCTCACGCCTCGCGCCTTTGGGCAGGGTCGCAAATATCCCATCACCAACGGCTACAAGGACGGGACAATAGGATGAGTGTAACCGTTCGCTGGGCGCCGTCCCCCACCGGCCATATTCATCTGGGTAACGCCCGTCCGGCCTTGCTCAATTGGTATTTTGCCCGCCGCCATGCCGGCCGCTACGTGCTGCGCATGGACGACACTGACCACGCCCGCTCCACCCGCGAATTTGCCGATGGCATCGAAGCGGACCTGTTCTGGTTGGGCATTCAGCCCGATTTGCTGGTGCGTCAGTCGGACCGCACGGCACTCTACGATGCGGCCCGTGACCGCCTGGTTGCCGCCGGCCGTCTCTATCCGTGCTATGAAACCGAGGAAGAACTCGACCGCAAGCGCGCCCGCGCGCGTCTGTTGGGCAAGCCCCCGATCTACGATCGCGCTGCACTGAACCTCACCGACGAAGATCGCGCCCGGCTTGAAGCCGAAGGCCGCAAGCCGCATTGGCGCTTCCGGCTCGATGGTCGACCGGTACAGTTCGACGACCTCATCAAGGGACCGCAAACTGTCAACACCGCGTCCATGTCAGACCCGGTGCTGATCCGCGCGGATGGATCGTATCTCTACACGCTTCCATCCGTCGTCGACGACATTGACCTCGATATCACCCACATCATCCGGGGTGAGGACCATGTGTCCAATACGGGCACTCAAATCGAAATCTTCGAGGCACTGGGCGCAACGCCGCCGACCTTTGGCCATCATAACCTGTTGACCGACGCGCAGGGGCAGGGCTTCTCGAAACGTCTGGGCAGCCAGTCGATTGCCGATTTCCGGGAAGAGGGCTACGAGCCGCTGGCCATAGCCATTGTCGCAACCCTGACCGGCACCGGCCTTCCGGTAGAGGTCTATGACAGCCTCGATGCGATCGCCGAAAAGCTCGATTTCTCGATGATTTCGCATGGGTCTGCCCGGTTCGATCCTGCCGAACTCGACACGCTCAACGCCCGCATGCTGCATGCGATGCCCTATGCGGATGCAGCGCCGCGCCTCAGCGCGCTGGGGCTGGAAGGCGAGGCCATGTGGACCTTGCTGCGGGAAAATCTCGTGAAATTCCCTGACATCGTGGAATGGTCCAAGCTGCTGACTGGTCCGGTCGAGCCAGTCGTGGCCGATGAGGACCGAGACTTCCTGGCACTGGCCAAGGCGCTGTTGCCCCCCGAGCCATGGGACGACACAACCTGGAACCATTGGACCAACTCACTCAAGGCGAGTACAGGACGCAAGGGCAAGGGGCTGTTTCTTCCGCTACGCTTGGCCCTGACAGGCCGTCATGATGGCCCCGAACTCAAGTCCCTGCTTGTCCTCCTCGGGCGTAGGGCGTGTCTGGACCGACTACCCTGACGCTCTTGCCGCCAAGCTGGACGATCCGCAGTTCCGGCGTCACTGGCGCACTTGGCTGACGAGCAATCTCCCCCGGTCCAGCGGGACGCGGACGGGGCAGGGGCACATCAACCAGGGCCACGGTTGCGACAGCTTCCACCGGGGCTGCCTGTACCGGCGCGACGCCGCGCGGATCGCGCAACGGTATGGGGATGCGCACGCCATTGATATCCAGCATTGTCCGGCTGCTGCCATCGGCGGCCGCCACCACTGTCACCGACCCATCAGCGGTCGGCGCAGCTTTACAACTGGCCGATTTGTCGAACTCATTGCGGTAGGCAAACGCCGTCGGCAGGGATGCGTAAGGCACGCCATTGATGCTGCGCATCTGCTCGGGTTCTTCGCCCGGATTATTGTAGTAATAAAGTTCGACTGCCGTATTGGGGCACATCTGCTGGCAACTGATCGCATCATTGCCGATATAGTCGGGCAGGGTCGCATAGCTGATCGGCCAGAAATACCCATCGCTCAGGCGTACGCATACGGTGCGCACCGTGTTGTATCCCTGATAGCCCCAGTAATCGCCGCCATCGACAAAATCACCATTGGTGAAATCGCCCTCGGACGTCGTCCCGAAAATGCGATCGAAGATATTCTGGCGCTCGCGGGTGAACGTCGCGTTGGATCCTGAATTGCAGCCGAAGCGCGCCATTTCCTGCAGAATGGCCTCGCGCTGCTGAGCCACCGCATTGGCGGTCTCCACCGACTGGCTGACCTGGGCATAGTCATCCCGCAGGCTCAGCACGTCGCGCGCGATCAACTGGCAGCTCTGGCTCAACGTGCGACCGGCGCGGGCATCGTCATTGCAGCCCTCGCGAATATATCGGCTTTCGGCCTGCTGCACCTGGCGCTGCAATTGGCGCGCCGCATTGGAATTGCTGCCTAGCTGACGAAAATCACCATTCCGGTCGAACTGGGCCAGGGCCGACTGCAATTGCCGGCATTGCGCGGCCTGTGCATGGGCGGCATCGACATCCAGCACCAGCACGATCGCCGCCAGAATCAGCAAGACAAGGGGGCGAAGCCCCGACAAAGTGATATTCACGCCATATTCCCGTTTGCGGAGGCCAAACCCGCATGTGCCTTAGGACCGTTGATGGATCTTGCAGCAAATCAACGGCTCGAAGCGTCAAACCGATTCTAACGCCGTGGATAATGCTTTAACGTCCGTGGCAACATTATAGCGACATGATTTGCCCCGCGGTAGCGCGTCCGGGCAACACACGCCTTAAGGAGAGATCGCATGAAACTCGCCACCCTGCGCAATGGCCGCCCCGATGGCCAGCTCGTGGTCGTTTCCAACGATCTGGCCCGGTGTGTTTCGGCCGGACGCATCGCGCCCAATCTCCAGGCTGCCATGGATGATTGGGAGCGCGCCGAACCTGCCCTGGAGGCGCTGGCGAAACAGCTTGATGCGGACGAGATCACCGGCCAGATCTTCGACCCGAAGGCAGCGCACGCGCCATTGCCCCGGGCTTATCAGTGGATCGATGGGGCAGCCTATATGAGCCACCTAGAGCGTGTTCGGTCGCTCAAGGGCAGCAAGGACGAAGAACTGCAATCCATCCGTCCGCTGCTCTATCAGGGCGGCTCCGATTCGCTTTCGGCGGCCACTGCGCCCATCATGGTTCCCAGCGACGATCTGGCACTCGATTTCGAAGGCGAAGTCGGCGTGATCATCGGGGCCGTTCCCATGGGCGCGACGCGCGAGCAAGCTGCGTCCGCCATTCGTCTTGTGACAGTGCTCAACGACGTGTCGCTGCGCCGCCTGGTGGTCGATGACCTCCAGAACGGTTTTGGTTTTTTCCACGCCAAGCCGTCCACCGCTTTTGCGCCCATTGCGATGACCCCGGCCAGCCTGGGTGCGGACTGGCGCGACAACCGCCTGCATCTGCCCATCCGCATTGAGGTCAATGATAAGCTTTATGGTCAACCCAATGCTGGTATCGGCATGCATTTCGACTTCGCCGACCTGATCGTCGAGGCGGCGCGCACCCGCAATCTGGCGGCTGGTACTATTATTGGAGGCGGCACGGTCTCAAACCCGCACGACCAGACCCTTCCGCTGAAATCGGATGGCATTGGCTTTGCCTGCATTGCCGAGGCGCGCACTGCCGAAAAGGCCAAATATGGCCGGGCCCGCACACCTTTTCTCAAGCCGGGAGATCAAGTGCGCATTGGAGCCGTGGACTCAGCCGGGCATTCGATATTTGGCGACATCGAACAGTCAGTCTTTCTGCTGTCTGATTGAGTGGTCACATTCGCGTGTGCACATTGGGACTGTCACCAAGCCGTGCAATCGTGTGGGCGTGGGATGAGGACACGTCCGGTGCAGGATATTTTCGAGGGAACAAGACGATGATGAAATTGGTCTCCGCAGCCGCCATCGGCACCTTTCTGGCTCTCGGCGCCGTGGCCGTGAGCGCCCAAAACGGCTTCACGCCGCCCGAAACAGCCGAAGAGGCTGTAGAGATGCGTCAGGCCGTTATGAAGGAAAACGGCGGCGTTCTGCGCTCCGCTCGCGGTCTCTCCGGGACCGAGGCGGTTACCGCCATGACCACTTTGCGCGACAATTTCAGCCATGTTCCCGATCTCTTCCCTGAAGACTCGATTGTCGGCGACACCAAGGCGCTCCCCGCCATCTGGGAGGACTGGGAAGGCTTTGTCGCCATAGCCAATGCCAGCGAAACCGCCGCGGCTGACGCCCTTGCTGCCGCTGAGGCCGGCGATGCCGATAGCTATGCGGCAGCGCTTCAGTCCCTCATGGGAACCTGCGGCCAGTGCCACCAGCAGTTCCGCGCGGAGTAGCTGCCCCGTGCCAATCGAATCTATCGCCTCCAAAGCGAATGGGCGGCCCTCGGGTCGCCCTCTTTTTATTTGCACTTGATTTCTTCGGGCCGCGCGGCCAATCTCCGCGCCATGAACACCGCGTGCACCATTACCTGCTGCATTATTACCTGCTAACCCCAGCGTTGGCGGAGCGGTCTTCTTCATCCTGATGGTTTGAAAACGGATAGAGGCTCTCCCGCCAGAGCAATACCGTATGGCCCACAGGACCCCGCGATGACCACGGCAAAGCCGCAGCTTTCTCTCTACAACACGCTGACCCGTTCCAAGGCGCCCTTCGTGCCGATGGACGAGAACAATGTGCGCCTCTATGCCTGCGGTCCCACGGTCTATGACTTCGCCCATATCGGCAATGGCCGCGCCGCCATCGTCTTTGACCTGCTGTTTCGCTTGCTGCGCTACACCTATGGCGCCGAGCACGTAACCTATGTGCGCAACATCACCGACGTAGATGACAAGATCAACGCCCGTGCCCTGCGCGATCATCCTGACCTGCCCCTGAACCAAGCGATCCGCAAGGTCACCGAGACCACCGCGGCGCAATACCAGAAAGACGTTGCTGCGCTGGGGTGCCTGGAGCCGACGATCCAGCCCCGAGCCACTGAAAACATCGTCGAGATGCAGGAGATGATCCAGCGTTTGCTGGACAAGGGCAATGCCTATGAGGCGGGCGGCGAAGTGCTGTTTGCCGTCGATTCCATGCCCGATTACGGCCAGCTTTCAGGCCGCAATCTCGAAGACAATCTGGCCGGCGCCCGCGTCGCGATCGACACCCACAAGCGCAACCCTGCCGATTTTGTGCTCTGGAAACTATCGTCCGAGGAAGAACCCGGTTGGGACAGCCCCTGGGGCCGCGGTCGCCCGGGCTGGCACATTGAGTGTTCAGCCATGTCCGAGCGCTATTTGGGCGAGACCTTCGACATCCACGGTGGCGGGCTCGACCTCATTTTTCCGCACCACGAGAACGAAATTGCGCAGGCGGAAGGGGCAACGGGGGAGACTTTTTCACGCTTTTGGGTGCACGTCGAGCACTTGCTACTCGATGAAGGCGTCAAGATGTCCAAGTCCCTCGGCAACGTCTTCACAGTGCAAGATGT
>JBGTUK010000175.1:0-5957 GCA_041939225.1 Devosia sp. | reverse complement strand
CTTCTCGAATGGATAGAGATTAACCGCAACGAGATCGATCGGGCCGATTTCGTGTGCGTCCATCGCAGCCTGGTGTTCGGGATTGTCGCGTACCGAGAGCAAGCCGCCATGCACCTTGGGGTGCAGCGTCTTGACCCGGCCGTCCATCATTTCCGGAAAACCGGTCAGGTCGGAAATATCGCGCACCGGCAGGCCGGCCTCGCTGATCAGGCGATGGGTGCCACCGGTCGAGACCAGTTCAACTCCGGCCTGGGACAGGCCGCTGGCGAAATCGGCCATGCCGGATTTGTCGAATACCGAAAGCAGTGCCCGACCGACACTTACCGTCTTGCCCATGAGATCTGTCTCGCGCTCTTCAGAAAATGGAGGATTTCGCGGCTGCGCTAGCACGAGACGGTCAAAACGCCAATCGCTTTGCGATCCTTAGGGCCGGATTTGCGCACTATTGCTGTTCGAGCGTGAAGATCCAGGCCACTTCGGTGGTGCTGGTGACATCGGTTTCGAGCACGAGCTGCCGTGTGCGGTGAAAGCCCAGATAGGCCGATTGGCGAACGCTGTCATCTTCGCGAAGCTGGGCCCCCTCCCAGAGGAAACTCCAGGTCACCCCATTGGGCAGCACCAGCCGGGCAATGCCCTCTCCGGTGGCGCGCCGCACGTTGACGCCCGGCGCCAGGTGAAAGCGCAGGGACATCAGGCCCCGGGGTTCGCCGGAAGGGGCGATCCGGTCTTGTCCTACCAGCGTCGTCCCGCCCGAAAGCAGGGTCAGCCGCCGCTCGATCTCGACGCCATAGCGCGCGGCATAGCCGGCGCTGGTCATGGTCAGCATGTGCTCGGCTGTATCGATGGACATGGCCGGGACCGCGGTCCGGCGCTGCCGGTGATCGGGGCCCTCCGCATCCAGGGTGGGAGCAGAATGGGCCACGGTCTGGCGAAACAGCTCGCGGCTCTCGGGCAGATCGGAGGGTGCCGGGCCGCAACTGCCCACGACCAGCTCGCTGCCATGGGCAAACTCGAAAGCCAAGGCGCTGTCATGGGCCTCGCCATCGAAGCCCGGCGGGGGCCGCAATCCGCTATCGGCGATCACCACAGTGTCGCCGGCCCGAACGACGCCATAGCCGCCTATCAGCCGGGAGCGGCGCGTGGCGGAGGGACCATTGGCCTGTACCGCTACCAGGATATCATGCGGTACCTGTCCGCAGCCGTTGAAATAGATCGGCTCGCCGCTCGGCAGCGTCAGCGCGTCGAGGGCCTCGTGCATGCGGTCGATGCGATTGGTCAATTCTGCCATGGCTGGGTTGCCATGGCGGCCGATGGCGCGGCGGAGGCTGGCCAGTTCGACCAGCAAGGCAAGTTGCTGACGCGGATTGCGCGACAGGTGCAGACCATCACTGTCAAGCTGCTGGGCGAGCAGGCCATCGAGCCGGGCGACATTAGTGTCGATATCGGGCACATCGTCCAGATTGCACAATTCGGCCCCCAATAGGCCAATGGCAGCAAACAGGGCTTCGATCGGATCGGCGGCCAGCGGCCCACGGACGCGCAGGCTTTGCACCTGGGTGCCCAGGCTGCGCTGGATGGTCCGGGTCTGCTCGGGGGTAGCGCCGTCCAGCACCAGCGTCAGGTGGCGCAGCCAATTCAGCACGCGCTGGGCCGTCAGGGTCAGCGTCCAGCTATCGGCCTCGAACTGGCCTTCGCGGCCGATCCAGTCGAGCACCAGAGTGCGGGCGAAGAGCTTCTCGCCCGGATCGCGGCAATCGCGGAAATGCCTGAGCCAAGAGAAACTGTGGAGATTGTTCCACCAGTCGGGATGCTCGACATCGAGCGAAAAGGGCGAGGCGCCGCCGGTTTCAAAGAGTTTGGAGGCAAGCAGATAGCGTCCGGACATCATTTCGCGCACCGCCTCGCGGTCGGCGGGACGGAAGTCGGGGAGGTCACCGGCATAGGCGTGATCGGCCTGGCCGCGCCAGGTCCAGCGCAGCAATGGCATGGTGACCACGCTGTCGGCCAGACCGAGCGCCAATTTGCGCCCAGCCGGAACCAGCCGTCCATTCACCATTGCCTCCCCCCCAGATCTGGGGAGAAGGCCATCGCCTTATCCATCGATATTCCCACTCGAAACGTCTCGCCAGCCAATCATGCCCGGCGCCCGTTACCAAAGCCCTTAGCGTGTTCGTTTGAACCGCGCCACGAAGAACCCATCCATCCCCGCATTTCCGCTGCCCGGGGACATTGCCGGATGGGTGCGCACGAAGCCCTCGGAGGTGAGTGCCTGCTCCAGTCCGGTTATCTCGCCGGCCGCGATGGGCCAGAGCTCGAGGCCCGGCAAGGCGTCGAGCGCCCAGGCAACCTGTTGTTCGCCTTCTGCCGCCTCGAGGGAGCAGACGCAGTAGAGCAGCGTTCCTCCAAGAGCCAGGCAGCGGAAGGCATTGGTCAGCAGGGCCTGCTGCAAGGTCACGCGTCCGGAAATGTCTCGCGCGGTACGGTTCCACAGCACTTCAGGATGGCGCCGGAATGTGCCGGTAGCCGAACAGGGCGCATCGAGCAAGATGCCATCAAACGGGCTGGCGGGGTCGTAATTGGCCGCGTCGGCCTCAATCACGTTTGGCGCATAGCCAAGGCGTTCCATGTTCTGTTTAAGGCGCTGGAGGCGCGTGCCATCGCTGTCGAGCGCCGTCACCCTGTATCCAGCCTTGATCAATTGGGCGGTCTTGCCACCGGGTGCGGCGCAGAGATCGAGCACGCTGCGGCCGGCTTCCAGCCCCATCAGGCGGGCGGGAATGGCCGAAGCAGCGTCCTGCACCCACCAGCGGCCCTCATCATAGCCCGGCAGCGCCTCAACCGGACGGTCGCGGTGCTCGAGGCGAACGCTGTCGGCGATCAGCGGCTCGGCGCCGAGCGCCTCGATCAGCACAGGATCATTATCGCGCAAGGTCAGATCGAGCGGGGCGCCCTCGGTCAGGGTCGTGGCAAACTGGGCAACCGCGTCGCGACCATAGGCGGCCGTCCAGCCCGTGGTGAAATGCTCGGGCAGCAACAGGGCATCATCCATCAGGCCATAGCGGGCCGAATTTGCCTGAGCACGGCGCAATACTGCGTTCATCAGGCCGGACAGGTGGCGGGCCTTGGCGTCGCGCTTGACAGCTTCCACCGCCAGGAACAGAGCACTATGGGCCCCCAGATCGGGCAGGAAGACCAGTTGGGCGAGCGAAAGGCGCAGCACGGCCTCGAAACTGCCAGAGCGCGCGGGAAGGCCCTTTTCGAGCAAATCGGCGAGCATGACATCAATCTGGCCATGCCGTCGAAGGGCCGTGGTGATCAGCCGATTGGCCAGGGCGCGATCGCGCCCATCGGCAAGATCATTGGTCCCAAGCGGGGTGAAATGTTCACCTGCCAACACAGTTTTAAGCCGCTGTGCGGCAGCGAGGCGGAGCTTCAAGCCCGCCGGTTCGGTCCGTTGCGCCAATTCGTCAACTCAGTTTGGCAGCGTCATTTGGGCGCTGCATTATCCCCAGGGTCCGCGGCTCTTACCCTCGTCCAGAGGGCGTCCTGCGGTCGGTACTCGCCAGCCGGTGCGTGAATTGCGGCCGCTCGAAGCGGCGCGAGGGCGGGGCTGACGTGTTGGCCCCTTATCGTCCAGGTGCATCTCGGCGGCAAGCCTTTGCAGTGCCGCGATGCGGTTGCCGGTGTCTGGGTGGGTGGAGAACAGATTGTCCATCCGCTGTCCGTTGAGCGGATTGATGATATACATATGGGCCATGGCTGGGTTGCGCTCGGCGGCGACATTGACCTGGCGACCGGCCAAAGTGGCAATCTTGTTGAGTGCTGACGCCAGGGCGATCGGATCGCCGGCAATTTCAGCTCCAAGCTTGTCTGCCTCATATTCGCGGGTGCGGCTTACCGCCATCTGCACCAGCATGGCGGCGAGGGGGGCCAGGAACACCATCAGCAAGGCACCAAGGCCGCCCAGCGGATTGTCGCGATTATTGCCGCCGCCAAAGAACAGGCCGAATTGGGCCAGGGCCGAAATGGCACCGGCCAGCGTGGCAGTGATGGTCATGGTCAGGGTATCGCGGTTCTTGATATGGGCCAGTTCATGGGCCACCACACCGGCCACTTCCCGCGTCTCGAGCTGGCGCAGCAGGCCCGAGGACACGGCAACCGCGGCGTTGTTCGGGTCGCGCCCGGTGGCAAAGGCATTGGGTTGGTCGGTCTCGATCACATAGACCGCCGGGGTCGGAATGCCGGCGCGCCGTGAGAGCACATCGACCATGTCATACAACTCGGGGGCGCGGGAGCGTTCTACCGGCACCGCGTTCTGCATGCGCAGCACCATCTTGTCCGAATTCCAAAAGGCGAACAGATTGGTGCCGGCAGCAAACAGAAAAGCGATCATCATGCCGCCGGTGCCGCCGATGAAATAGCCCACCACCATGAACAGCGCCGTCATTGCCGCCAGAAGGGCAAAAGTGCGCAGTGTATTGAACATCGTCTCGAACCCCTTGGGTTGGATTTGCTGAGCAACTATGTTGTGTGTCAGGCGGTTCCGCGCAAGCAGCGTGACCAATTTGTCATGGAAGAGACGATGAGCGACGATCAGCAACGCCCCGACCTATCGCAGCAGGATGAGCGTCCGATGTTGAGCCCGGCGGCCCGACGCGCCCTGGCTGAGGCCGAAGCGCGACGGCAGGAGATCGATGCGGCTTCAGCAATGGCACCAAAGGAAAAGGGTGGTCGTGGGGGACTGGAGCCGGTGCGTTATGGCGACTGGGAGATCAAAGGTCTCACCAGCGACTTCTGAACCGATGGGCCGATCAGCCCGGAAAGAAATCGGTGATATTGTAACCGGCGGCGGAGACGGCAAAGGTCGTGGCGACCGTAACGATCGCGGCAATCAGCACATATTCGATAAGGGTGATCAGCGGCTGATTGCGGAGATGGGCAAGAACGCGACGCAACATACAGGTCTCTTCCGACAATGAAGACGGCCAGAATGCCGCAGGCAAGATGAACGGAGCCTGAATGGCTCAGCTCCGCGCCTTTTCTAGTGCAGGAAGCAGTTCGGTTTCAAGAGCGGCGGGCGTCAACGGGCCGACATGCTTGTAGGTAATGAGGCCATTGGCATCGACTATAAATGTCTCGGGCACGCCATAAACACCCCAGTCAATGGACACGCGGCGGTCACGGTCGGCTCCGACTGCGTCATAAGGATTGCCGAGTTCTGCAAGAAATGCCCGGGCATTTTCCGGCGCATCGGAATGGTTGATGCCGAACAACCTGACGCCGGTTTGCGCCTTGAGGGTTTCGAGCAGCGGATGTTCGTCGCGGCAGGGAATGCACCAGGAGGCAAAGACATTGACCACGCTCACTTCGCCGCGAAGTGAGGCGGTGTCGAAGCCAGGCACGTCCATGCCTTCAATAGCAGGCAGGGTGAAGTTGGGCACCGGCTTGTCGATCAGCACCGAACGAACCAGGCTGGAATCGCGGTCGATGGAAAAGGCAAAGACCGAGACCAGCGCCAGCAGCAGGATCAGGGGCAGGGCAAACAGGGCATACCGCATCAGCCGCGCCTGTCCCCGAGCGCTTCGAGCCGGGCCCGGACCCGGCGGCTATCATAGACGATCCGGCCGATCAGCAGTCCAAGGCCGATGAATACACCCGCATAGGCGGCGATGATGAACTCGGCGTGTTCTCCAAGCGCTATCACAGGGCGTCTCCCCGCGCGGCGCGGCGCTCAAGATTTATCAGGCGACGCCGGCGAATTTCGGTGTGCATGGCCAGCAATTGCAGTGTGACAAAGAGTAGGGTGAAGGCAAAGAACATCACAAAGAGCGGGGTCAGCAGCGAGGATCCGTGCCCGGTGCGGGAAGAAGACGTGGATATGCTGAAGGGGATGATCCAAGGGATTGAGGCGTGTGGTGACAAGGATGCCGCCCGGCAGCTCGAGAAAAGGTGGAAGG
>JBGTUK010000174.1:0-6021 GCA_041939225.1 Devosia sp. | reverse complement strand
AGCGGCAGTGTCACCAGCGCGCCCACCGCTTCGCGTCCCCGGCCCCGCCCATGCGCCAGCCACCAGGCGATTGGTGTGGCAACGACGACCAGGATCACCGTGACGCAAAGCGCCAGCGCAAGGGTCAGCAGAACGGGTGAAAGCAGTGGGCCAAGATCCATCAGGGGACAGAATAGCCCGCCGCTTCGATCACTGCCACGGCTTCATCGCTGCTCAAGAATTTTAGAAAGGCCAACGCTGCTGGATTATCAGCCCCCTCATTGAGCAGCACGGCTCCCTGTGCAATCGGGCTGTGATAGCTCTCGGGCACCAGCCAGAATCCGTCTTTGTCCAGCACCTGGCTCGCTGCCACAAATCCCAATTCGGCATTGCCGCTTTCGACAAATTGCAGCGTCTGGGAGATGTTCGCGCCGGTGACCAGCCGTGCTGCTATGGCATCATAAAGCCCCAGCGCGATCAGCGTCTCCACCGCCGCCCGCCCATAGGGTGCCGCGTCAGGGTCCGCTATGGCGATCCTGGAGAAGTCCCCGGACGAAAGCGTCGCCTCGGCATCAAGACCGGGTGCATAAAGCGCCAGCCGCCCCTCAGCATAGACAAGAAAACTCCCCTCGACCGCCAACCCGCCCGCTACTGCCCGTTCCGGACGCGCCGTGTCGGCCGCCAGCAACACATCGAACGGCGCCGCCTGGCTGATTTGCGCAAAAAGCTGGCCAGTCGCACCAAAGCTGAAAACCACCTCGTGATCGGTGTCGGCCTCGAACAGCGACGCCAATTGCTCCGCCACCGCGGTGAAATTGGCAGCGACCGCAACATGGGCGGTCTCGGAAAAAACCGGCACCGCACTTGTAACCCACAGCGCGGCGACAAGCGTGATCCCGCCGGCACCACCGAAGCGACCCCTCCCCCTGTCAGGGGGAGGCGGGGTGGGGGTACCCGGAAACAAACACCCTACCCCTTGAGCGCACTCGCTTCCTTCGCCAGCGCCTCGATTCGCGCAAAATCGCCGCTCGCCAGCGCATCAGCCGGCATGATCCAGGATCCCCCCACACAGATCACATTGGGCAGCGCCAGATAGCTCTTGGCCTTGACCGGGTCGATACCGCCCGTCGGGCAGAAGGTAATATCGGGCAGCGGCGAGGCGAACGCCTTGAGCACCGGTGCACCGCCTAGCGCTTCGGCAGGGAAGAATTTGAGGAAGCTGTAGCCGCGCTCGGCCGCCGCCATCGCCTCGGTTGGCGTGCCGATGCCGGGCAGCAAGGGAATGGCTACATCCTCGGCCGCATCGAGCAGGCGCGGCGAGGCACCGGGCGATACCATGAAACGACATCCTGCATCCACCGAACTCTTCATATGCGCCGCGTTGCGTACCGTGCCCGAGCCGACAATCGCCCCGCTCACCTTCGCCATTTCTTCCATCACCCTGAGCGCATTGGGAGTGCGCAGGGTCACCTCCAGCACCGGCAGCCCACCGGCAACCAGCGCTTCGGCCAGCGGTCGTGCCTGCGCCACATCATCGAGAATGATGACCGGAACCACCGGAGCAAGCGAAAGTATCGAGCGAATGGCGTTGGCGTCCTGCGGCATGGCTTTGATCTCCGGTGCACTAAAGCTGGTCTGAGGGTTAGGCGGATGGCGAATTTCTCGCAAGACGATTCATTGAAATGAAAGTCAAAAATACCTAGGTTCCGCCACGCGCTGCGAGGCGCGCACATTTATCGGGCCTTCGAGCAGCAAAAGTGACGCCCACTTTTCCTGAAAGCCGGAAGATGCGACGGGAGGCCCATCATGGTGCAGACGATCAATGCGGTGACACCGCTCACCGAGGCCCGCGCCATTCTGGCCGACAGCTTTGATCTCAAATATTCCAAGGCGGTCGAGCGCGCCACCGACAAGATCTTCGATCGGGTCAAGGACAAGATCCCCGAGATCGAATGGCCCTTCTATGCGCCGCTGATCTTTCAGATCAATCGGCTCAAAAAGGAGAAGGACGCGGTTATCCTCGCCCACAACTACCAGACGCCGCAGATCTATCACGGCGTGGCCGATGTGGTGGGCGACAGCCTGCAGCTGGCCGTGGAGGCCACCAAGGTCACCCAATCGGTAATCGTGCAATGCGGCGTGCACTTCATGGCCGAGACCTCAAAACTGCTCAATCCCGACAAGACCGTGCTGATCCCCGATAGCCGGGCCGGCTGCTCGCTTTCCGAAAGCATCACCGCTGAGGATGTGGTGGCCATGCGCGAACAATATCCCGGCGCCCCGGTCGTCACCTATGTGAACACATCGGCCGCCGTCAAAGCCGTTACCGATGTGTGCTGCACCTCTTCCAACGCACTCGACATCGTCAATCGCGTCGAGGGCGACACGGTGATCATGATTCCGGATCAATATCTGGCCGCCAACACCGCCAAGAAGACGAAAAAGAAGATCATCACCTGGGCCGGGGCCTGCGAGGTGCACGAGACCTTCACCGCCGAAGACATTTCCGAGCTCCGCCACGCCTATCCCACGGCCAAGATCATCGCCCATCCCGAATGCCCGCCCGAGGTGATCGACGCGGTCGACTTTGCCGGCTCCACCGCCGCCATGATCGACTGGGTCAAGACCACCAAGCCGCCGCGCGTGGTCATGGTCACCGAATGCTCCATGTCCGACAATGTGGCCAGCGAGACCACTGGCGTCGACTTCCTGCGCGGCTGCAATATCTGCCCGCACATGAAGCGCATCAATCTCGAAAACGTGCTCTGGTCGCTGCACACCGGCACCGAGGAAGTAACCATCCCCCAAGAGATCATCGCCCCCGCGCGCCTAGCGGTGGAGAGGATGATCGAGCTTTCGCGCAAGGGCGACTAGGGCCGCTTGGCGATCAGATCGATCTCCACCAGCGCCCCTACGGCCAGCGCGGTGACCCCGATGGTCGTCCGCGCGGGCAGTTTTCCGGGTTCAAAGAATGTCGGCCACAGCGCATTGAGCGCTGCATAGTCCCGCTCGAACTGGGTGAGATAGATCCGGGCCATGGTCACATGCTCAAGCCCCAGCCCGATCCCGTCCAGCACGATCTTGAGATTGTCCATCACCCGCGCTGTCTGCGCCTCGATGCCCTCTGGCAGGGGCGCATCAGGCGCCGCAGGGTCGGTTGGCATCTGCCCGGTGACAAAGACAAAGCCATCGGTTTCGACCGCGTGGCTGAATGGCGCGACGGGGCGGGGGCCGGCGGAAATCATGTGATAGAGCAGTTCACTCATGGACAGCGTAACCTCTTGCGGATCAGACCCGCAGACGAGCCTGCGCCATGGCGTCCTGTCAACCACCCGTGATGCGGCTTGCCCCGGCCCGTTGAACCGGTCAGACTTGTCCTTGCCATGAGCATTCACCGACTGGTTTTTGCCGCACTGTTGCTGGCCCCGGCGCCTATCACCTCCGGCCTGGCCCAGCCCTATGGCCAAAGCCAGGCACAGTCCGCCCAGTTGGATAGACTGTTCTCCCAACTCTCGGCCTCGACCGATGCACAAGCCGCCCACAGCATCGCCAATGACATCTGGCAGATCTGGATCCAACCCGATGATCCCGTGCTTGCGGCACGCGTGGCCGAAATCATGACGACGGGCGGCTTTGCCGGCCCGGCCAGCCGGTTACCCCTGATTGATGCGCTAATTGCCGATTATCCCGACTATGCCGAGGGCTGGAACCTGCGCGCGACAGCGCATTTCCTCAATGGCGCCTATGAGCAGTCGCTGGCCGATATTGTCGAAACGCTCAAGCGCGAACCGCGCCATTTTGGCGCCCTCTCCGGCCGGGCGCTGATCTACCACGCGCAGGGAAAGCGTGACTTGGCCCTTGAAGCGATCACCGAAGCGCTCGATATTCATCCCTTCCTCGCTGAACGCGCCTTGTTTCCCGAACTGGGTCCACCCCCCATTCGCAGCTGAACCCGAATAGGACAGACGACACCATGAGTGATGGCGACCACACCATTCACCACGAGCAGGGCCCGACGCGGGGCCGCTACTTCATCCGCCTCGCCCCCGGCGCCGAAGCGGAAATGACCTATAGCAAGACCGGCGACGGACCGATGATCATCGATCACACCGGCGTGCCACCCGAATTCGAGGGACGCGGCATCGCGCTCAAACTGGTCAAGGCCTCGATTGCCGATGCCAGAGAACAGGGCTTCAAGATCACCCCGGTCTGCCCCTATGTCGTCGTGCAGTTCCGCCGTCACCCCGAATGGCGGGATTTGCTGGCTTAGTAGCCGAAGCGGTATCGGTCGGCCGTATCCGCCAGGATAGGCGCCAGCGCTTCCCAACTCACCCGGGCGGTTGGAGCACCATAGGCATAGGCCGAGATTTCATAGGGCTGAAACTGCACCACCAGACCATAGGGATCGGACAGCAGCCACCGATCCGGATCGGTGACCACCTCGACCAGGTCATCAGGGCTGTCGAGCCAGAGCGAATCACCATGCTCGGCCTTGGCGGCGGTGAGGACCATGTCGAGCAGCTTTTTCTGCCACCCCTTGCCGGCAAAGACATCCCTGGCCTCGAGCCAGCGCGCCTCGTCTTTCACAAAGTGCCGGTAGGTGATGGTATAATTGCCATGCGCGGCGCCATGCCCGTACCAATAGGTATTCACCTCCAGCGTCAGGCGATTGCCAGACACATCCTTGAGCGTGATGGTATTGGTTGAATCGCTGGAGCTGTCGTTCTCGACGCTTTCCGGACCACCCTCTTCGCCGAACCCGCCGGAGATGGCCTGCCCTTCCGCCGTCACCAGCGCGTTGAATTCTCTTGCGAACCCTGCCTCATCATCGATCTGCACCACGGCCAGTTCGTGTTGCGCCACTGGCCAGTTGGAATCAGGATTTTCCGCCTCATAAGGGTCAGGCAACGCAGTGTAGCGCGCCTCAGGATAAACCCGCATTCCGTCGATCATCCGGCTCGTTTCCAGCACGCGGCTGCGGCTGTTGAACAGATCGTTGAGACAGAAAAGTCCGCGTTCGTCATATGCACCGCTGGTCAGCGGTTCGGCATTGCGCGTACAGGCGCGCCGCGCATAATCGAGCCATTCCCGCTGGCTGGCGCGCAATTCGCTCAGCGCCTGCTCGGACAAGCCGCCGCTGGCGGTGGCATAGGTCTTGGCCAGTCGCTCATCGGCCAGCGACAGGTCCGGATCGGCGCAGATCGCCTCCTCGAACGGGGTTGCGGCCTTGGCGCAATCAAAGCTGGCAGCACTTGCCGCGCCCGGCCCGGCAATCAGGCCCAGCGCGACGGCGAGAAGCGGAGAAAGGAAGCGGTTCATATCTGCTCCAGGGATGCGGCAGGCTGACGATATCGTCAGATTTGCCGCGCGTCACCCCTTGGCGCTGCGCGGTGCTTCCATCAAGGACTCATCGAACACAACGACCATATTGCGGCCGCGAGCCTTGGCCATATAGAGCGCCGTATCGGCCATATCGGTGGCCACTTCCAACGCATCGCCCATCTCCGCCAGACAAGCGCCCGCGCTGACCGAAACTGCAATGTCCCGTGCCTCCTCGATGCGCACCGGATTTTCGTCGATGGCCAGCATCACCGCGTGAGCCATACCGCGCAGCCGTTCGGAATCGCATTCGGGCAAGAGAACGATGAACTCGTCTCCCCCCCACCGCGCGCAACTATCCTTTGGCCCGAGCGCGCCGGCAATGCGGCGCGCCACTTCGAGCACCACAATGTCGCCAGCCGCATGGCCAAAATTGTCATTGGTGGCCTTGAACCGATCGATATCGACCAGCAACAGGCCGTAAGGACCCAGCGCACTGGCATCGGCATGGGCGGCCTGAAAGCCGCGCCGGTTCAGAATACCGGTTTGCCCGTCCCGGAACGCCAGGAGTTCAAGCTCGCGCGTGCGCTCGCGCACGCGGGTTTCAAGCAGCCGTGTGTGATCGTCGACCGCCGCCGCCATTTCGGTAAAGCTTGCGGCCAGCCGCCCGATTTCATCCTGACGGCCCGGGCCCATAGACAGTGCCGGACGGTAATTGCCGCC
>JBGTUK010000173.1:220-6044 GCA_041939225.1 Devosia sp. | reverse complement strand
GAAAACCAATGGCGAGGTGATGGGGGCCATCTTTGTTGGCACGCCTATGGCCCGGCGTCGAAACGTCTAATTTCGTGCGATTTCGCTTTCATAATCGTTGCGTGCCACGCTTCAATGAAAGGCGCCGCACCCTGTCCGTCATCCTTCAGCGCGAAGGCGATGGCCAGGATGTGCGCCGGTTCTTGGCCAAGGGCCGCCTGCCGGTGCTGGTCGCTTGTTCCGTTACCCGACGTTCACTTTCGCGCGCACTCGGTAATGGTCTTCAGCAGCCATCCGTCGAATGGAGCGCCCTTCCGGAGAAGGACATCGTCGTCCGACGGGTATCGAACGAATAGATGGCTGATTTCTCATCCATTTTCAGGATCCGGATCGCTCCGCTTCCCTCGTCTCGACCAATAGATGGTCTCACCGCCCCCGAGTCGCGCAAAGCGAAATCGGTCATTTTTCTGACGGTCCGCCGCTCAAAGCTGTGGATTGTTGTGGATAACTGCGCCGCCTCACGCGCCGGGCGGCGACCAGCCGGGCGGCGCGAGCGTGAAGCCGGAAAATTCGAAGGCGGGCGTGACCGTGCAGCTGAGCAGCGTCCAGCCGCCCAGCGGCTCGGCCGTTTGCCAATGATCCGCCGGCACCAGCGCCTGGGGCAGATGGCCCTTCGCAATGTCGGCGCTCAGCAGCAGGTCCTGGGCGGACCCTTCCGGCGGCGCGATCGACAGGCGCAGCGGCGCGCCGGCGTGCCAGAACCACTGTTCATCCGCATCGACCCGATGCCAGTGCGAGCGCTGCCCGGCCTGCAGCAGGAAGATGATTGCCGTTCCGGCCGCGCGCTCGCCTTCGGGCGCAACGGCGCGCCACGTCTCCCTATACCAGCCGCCTTCGGGGTGCGGCGCGAGGTCCAGAGCGGCGATCAGCGCCCGTCCATCCCGCTCATCGTCGCTTCGCATCGCTTTGCCTCAAATTTAATTGCTCTGGAAACAGAGACTTGGCCCGTTGCCGCAGGTTAATGCAACTTCGATCAATAGGAAGGGGTTCAAGCGTCAAACTACGCGAATGGAGGAGATATTCATGCGTAAAGCTCTGATGGCCCTGGCCGCCGTGTCGCTGGCCGTTCCCGTGTCGATGGCCGTGCCGACGGATGGCGCGCAGGCCCGCAAACATTATCGCTACAAGGAATGGCGTGGTCGCGACGGCCGCACCTATTGCCGCAAGTCCGATGGCACTACCGGCCTGATCATCGGCGGCGTGGGCGGCGCGCTGGTCGGTCGGGCGATCGACACCCATGGCGACCGGGCGACCGGCACGATCCTGGGCGCGGCCGGCGGTGCGCTGCTGGGCAAGGAAATCGACAGCAAGCGTCGCTGCCGCTGAGTACAGGACTGCTGCCGGCATTGCGCTGGCAGCAGTCATGAAAAAAGGGACGGCTTCCTGCACGGACGCCGTCCCTTTTTTTTGCCTGGGCGCGTGATCTTAGTTGGAAGCGGCGCCGCGCGCGTCTTCCACCCGGAAGTCGACCTTCTGGCCACCCGACACGCCCGACACCTTGCCATTCTTGACCGCCAGGTTGAAGGCGACCGAGTCAGGATAGCGGCGGCCGGAAATCAGCTTGCCGGTCTTGGTGTCCTTCACCTCATAGACGTAGGTATAGCCTTCGTGGGTGAAACGCTGCTTGGCGGTGTCTTCAGCCTGGGCAGCGGTGGCGGCGATGGCGCTCAGAGCGCCGGCGACAATGAACTTGGACAGCATTCGCATGGGTTTTCTCCTTGTGAATGCCGATCAAACACCTCTGTAATATCTTATCGTTCAGTTGCCCACAGGATATGCTGCAGTGCGGCATGACCTCAATCGCAAAAGGCGACAACCCGATTGCACCTGACGCAATCGCCCCGTCGCGACTACCTCAAGCCTTTGACAACGCCACGATATGATCGAATTGCGCCTTGGTCAGCGGGCAGACCGAAAGGCGCGGCTGGCGCAAAATCGCCATGTCGGCCAGCGCCGGATCGGCCTTCATCGCCTTCAATGTCACGGGCCTGGCGAGCTTTTCCTTCGGCGCGACATGGACGGCGATCCATTTGCCCGAGTCGTCGGTGCTGTCGGGCGCGGCTTCCGCGACGATGGTCATGATGCCGACCGCCGCCAGCCCGATATTGCTGTGATAGAAGAAGGCGAGATCGCCTTCGCACATCGCCTTCATATGGCCCTGCGCCGCATGGTTGCGCACACCGTCCCACTCCGCTTTTCCCTTTGCGACGAGATCGTCATAGGAAAAAACATCGGGTTCCGATTTCATGAGCCAATAGTGCATTTTGCCTCCTTGCAACAGCGGCCCGGCGCGATCAAGGATGCGGCCATGCAGGGTCGCCCCCATAGGATGGGGGGACACCCATTGGTTATTCTGGAGATTGAGACGTGTCGCAAACGGTGCTGGAGCAGGTGCCTGTCCTGTCCATGGCGGAACTGTCGAAGGCGGACTTCGCCCAGGCTTTCGGCGAATCCTTTCAGCGCTTCGGCTTCGCCATGGTGCGCGACCATGGCATGGACCAGGCGTTGATCGATGAAGGCTGGGCGCTCGCCCGCCGCTTCTTCGACCAACCCGAGGCTGTGAAGCAGCGCTACGACGCCAAGCCCAATGGCGGGCAGCGCGGCTATACCGCATTCGGCACCGAAATCGCCAAGGGCGCGAGCGAGAACGACCTGAAGGAATTCTGGCATGTCGGTCGCGACCTGCCCGCGGGCGATCCGCTGGCCGAAACCATGCCGCCCAATGTCTGGCCGGCCGAGATGCCCGAATTCCAGCCCGTCTTCGCCAGCCTCTATCGCGAGTTCGACCGGGTCGGCGCGGAATTGCTGTCGGCCATCGCCCTCTATCTGGACCTGCCGGAGCGCTGGTTCGACGGGCCGATCGAAAATGGCAACTCGATCCTGCGCCTGCTCCACTATCCACCGGTCTCGCCGGAAGCGCCGGGCATCCGCGCGGGCGCGCATGAGGATATCAACCTCATCACGCTGCTGCTGGGCGCGGAGGAAGGCGGGCTGGAGCTCAAGGACCGCAACGGCAACTGGCTGCCGGTGGTGCCGCCGCCGGGCGCGTTTCTGCAAGCGACACCCGAGGGCGAAGCGGCGCTTTTGGCTGAAACAGAGACTATTTTGGCGGGGGCGCGGCGGATCGTCGATCTATTTTCCGGATGCGGCACCTTTGCCTTGCCTTTGGCACAGCGGGCGCAGGTGCATGCGGTCGAGGGCGAGGCCGCGATGCTGGCGGCGCTGGATGCTGGGCGCCGTGGGGTGGCGGGGCTGCATCCGCTGAGTACCGAGGTGCGGGATCTCTTTCGCCGTCCGCTCTTGCCGGATGAATTGGCGCGGTTCGATGCGGCGGTGATTGATCCGCCGCGTGCCGGGGCCGAGGCGCAGATTGCGGAAATCGCGCGTTCGGGCCTGCACCGTCTGGCCTATGTATCCTGCAACCCTGTGACATTTGCCCGCGATGCCAAGGTGTTGATCGGCGCGGGCTATGCGATGGGGCCGGTGCGGGTGGTGGATCAATTCCGCTGGTCGGCGCATGTGGAACTGGTGGCCGGATTCACGCTGAACAAGGTGTGATCCTGACAAATCCCTCTACCACCATACCCCTGTTTTGAGGTATGAAACGCGCGAGCAGCAAGCGGAAGACAACAATGATCTCCAACAGACGTTTCGTAATGCTGGCGGGGCTGAGTGCCCTTGCCGCGTGTAGCAGGCAGGACTCCAAATTCCGGACCTATCGCGGCCCCGAGGTGACGCGCATCATCGTGAACAAGGGCGAGCGCGAGATGTTCCTCTTGCACCATGATCGCCCGCTCAAGCGGTATCGCGTCGATCTTGGCTTTGCGCCGCAGGGCCACAAGCAGTTCGAGGGCGATGGGCGCACCCCGGAGGGCGAGTATCATATCGACCGGCGCAATCCCAACAGCGCGTTTCACCTGTCGTTGGGCATCTCGTATCCCAATGAGGCGGACATCGCCTATGCCAAGGCGCATGGCAGATCGCCGGGCGGCGATATTTTCATTCATGGTGAGCCCAATGCGCTGGCCATGTTCAGCCCCGATTGGACGGCGGGCTGTATCTCGGTCAAGAACCGCGAGATGGAGGATGTCTATGCCATGGTCCGCGACGGGACGCCGATCACGCTCAATGCGTGATCAACCCCCAAGGATCATCGTCCACCAGATCTTGCCGCCGGGTTCCTGAAGCCAGGCAAAGCCCATCTTGCGCGCGTCGGGGTCGAGAATCACGCGGCGCGTGCCCTCTTCCTCCATCCAGGCGGCGAGAGTCTGAAGCTCTGTCTCATAGGTTTCCGAGATGGTTTCGCCCACGAGATTGCCGGAATAGCCGACGCGGCGCACCCGGTCGAGCGGCGAAGAGCCGTCAGAGCCAAAGTGCCAAGGACGGTTCTGCACCGACATATCGCGTGAATGGGTGGCGGCGGCGGCGGTCAGGGCCGAATCAAGCGACAGCGGCGGCTGGCCAGCGGCCTGACGCAGGGAATTGACCGAATCGAGCATGCGGAACTGGATTTCCGAGGTCTCGCCGGGCTTGATCCGATAGACGCGCGGCAGCGGTTTGCCATCCGAACCCAATTGCGGCGGGGGCGGTGCGGCACAGGCGGACAAAGCCAAAAGAGCCGAAACCAGCAGGATATAAAGACGCGCCATGATGCAGAACCACCCGAATATTGTTTCGACGTCTGCTTTAGCCCGGCTTGCGTTGCGATTCAAACCCACATGCGCAGAACCTTGCGCGCTGTGACTTTCTTGATTTGCGAGCGCAGGCTTGGCATCCTATAGCTCAAGGATCATCGGCTTGTCTGACTGGAGTTCTTCACCATGACCCATGACACTCGGATTTCGTGGAACCGGCGCACGTTCCTGACTGGCGCTGCGGCGTTGATGGGGGCCCCGGCACTGGCGCAGAGTGTGGACGGCGCTGGGACCGTCGAGATGGAAAGCCCGCTGGAGGAAACGGTGCGGCGCAATATTTCCGGTTTCCGGATGCTGGATTGGCGCCCCTATTTTTCCAACCTGAACAACGGGGCCATTCTGGTCGATATCGATTCACGCGCGGTGCATTTCTGGAGCGCGGACGAGTCTGTGTACAAGCTTTACCCGTCTTCCGTGCCATTGACCGAGGATCTCACGCGGCGCGGGCGCACTGCGGTTGTGCAAAAGGTTGAGGGGCCAAGCTGGCGCCCCACGCCATCGATGCTCAAGCGCAATCCGGAATGGCCCGCCTTTGTGCCGCCCGGGCCGGATAACCCGCTGGGCACCCACGCACTTTATCTGAGCTGGACCTATTACCGCATTCACGGCACCCATGACACGCGCAAGATCGGGCGTCGGTCATCGAATGGCTGCGTGGGTCTCTATAATGAGCACATCGCGGAATTGTTCTCTTTGACCAAAGTCGGCACGCAGGTGTTGCTAATTTGACGAAATATTGGCGATTTATGGGGCCAAGGACCCAAGATATAATTGCATTCGTTCTGGATTGCTGATTAGAAAATCTTACGAGGTTAAGTCTTGGGTGCTCGACGTTGTGTGTTGCAGCGTCTTGCCAATATCTGGAGGATAATCATGAAGAAACTCGTTCTCGCTGCTGCCCTGAGCGCCGCTGCTTCGACCGCTTTCGCAGGCAACCTGTCGGAGCCCGTCATCGAGGCACCGGTTGTTGTTGAAGAAACCGCTGCAAGCTCGTCCGCTGCTGGCGTTTGGGTTCCGCTGGTTCTGCTGGCAATCGTCGCAGCTGTGATCGCTGCTGACTAAGCCCGGCAACGGCACCAAAAGAAAAGGCA
>JBGTUK010000173.1:0-210 GCA_041939225.1 Devosia sp. | reverse complement strand
GCCTTTTTTTTGTGCGTGACAGTGCGCCGCTTAGTCGAGCCAGCCCTTGAGGTTGTTCTCGACGATGGAGGACAGCGCCGTGATATGCGCGTCGTCGTCGTTGAGGCAGGGAATATAGGTGAACTCTTCGCCGCCTGCTTCTTCAAAGCTCTCGCGGATTTCCTCGTTGATCTCTTCCAGTGTTTCGATGCAATCGGCGGAAAAGGCGGG
>JBGTUK010000172.1:0-6045 GCA_041939225.1 Devosia sp. | reverse complement strand
GATACTGGTCGCCGAAGGCGTGACGCCCCACGACGATCGGGTCGGTCCAGCCGGGGACGAGCCGGGGAACATTCTTCATCACGATCGGTTCGCGGAACACGACGCCGCCCAGGATGTTGCGGATCGTGCCGTTCGGCGACTTCCACATCTTTTTGAGGCCGAATTCTTCGACGCGGGCTTCGTCGGGGGTGATCGTCGCGCATTTGACGCCGACGCCATGTTTCTTGATGGCATTGGCTGCGTCGACGGTCACCTGGTCGTCGGTGGCGTCGCGATTTTCCACTGACAGATCATAATATTCGATCGGCAGGTCGAGATATGGGTGGATGAGCTTGTCCTTGATCGCCTGCCAGATGATCCGGGTCATCTCATCGCCGTCGAGGTCCACGACCGGATTGGCGACTTTGATCTTGCTCATCGAATTGCTCCCTTGAGAAATGCTGATAGTGGCTCTGGGCCCTGTTCGGCGGTCCGTATAGCACCGCCTGAGCAAAGCGCAAAGACAGGCTCGGCAAGGGGGCTTGCCGGATGGGGGAGAGCTATTTGGGCGGCAGGGTCTTCACAAAGGTCCGGGCACGGTCGAGCCATTCGCCCAGGGCGAAATCTTCCTCCAGCGCATCGCCACTGACGACCACGAAGCCGCCCATTGTGCGGCCGCCCATTTCCATCACGGTGGCACCATCATGGTTCAGGGCCTCGTCCACGCTGTCCTTGCCCACGCGCACCAGAAGCGAACCGTCCTTCATCGGGGCGACCAGCATGTGGCCGTTGGACATGAAGGCATTGGCCCCGAACATCTTCCGCTCACGGATGTTCTCTGTCGGCGTCAACAGGTCCCGGATGCGGTCGGCCAGTTCTTCCGAAGCCATGCTCATGCCGTTGTCTCCGGACGATAGGTCTCGTGTCGAGGCAGGGTGCTTTCGATCAGATCCCAGTCTGGGTGGCTACGCGAAAAGATCAACTGGTTTGGCGCGTACCAGTCATTGTGGCCGGCAAACAGCCCAGCCAGCAGAATACGAAATGCCGGTGCGCGCGATGATTCGGCGTAGAGGGTGGTGCCGCACTCGGGGCAGAAATGGCGCTTGAAGGTGGCCCCGGACTCGGCTGGGCGTGTAAAGCTTTTGGTTGCGCCTGTTACCCGGACGGCATCGACAGGCATCAGCACGACGCTGGAATGACCGCTGCCCGACACTTTCTGGCAATTTTGGCACCCGCACTGAAACATCGAGACCACGCGGCCCTTGGCGTGCAGCCGCACGGCGCCGCAATCGCAACTGGTTTCCTGCTCAATCTCGGTTTTGCTGGACATCTGCGCAGGCTGGCATGGGCGGCAGGTCGCGGCAAGTGTTCTTGCCAAGGCGCTCGACAGGGGCAATGGTGCCGCCCTCCGGGAGAAACCATGGCGCTGTATCCTGACTTTCCGCTTTCCACCGAGCGATTGCGCCTGCGCCCGTTTACGCGGGGCGATGTCGACGGGGTTTTTGCCTATCGTGGCCGGGACGATGTGGCGCGCTACCTGTTCGATCCTCCGCTCAGCCGCGAAGAGTGTGCCCTGGCTATCCAGCAGCGGACGAACCAGACCGGGTTTCTCGAAGAGGGCGACCGCATTGTCCTTGCGGTTGAGACTGCAGAAGACGGACATCTTGTCGGCGAGGTTTCGCTGATCTGGCGCTCGGTGGAGGCGCGGCAGGGCGAGTTGGGCTGGATTTTTCATCCCGACCACCACGGCCGCGGCTATGCCACCGAAGCCACCAATGCCCTGCTTGATCTCGGTTTCGGAGCCGCGGACATGCACCGCATTTATGCCCGCTGTGATGCGCGCAACGAACCCTCATGGCGTTTGATGGAGCGCCTGGGTATGCGCCGGGAGGCGCATTTTCGCGAACACGGGCTGTTCAAGGGTCAGTGGGACGAGGAATTCTACTACGCGATTCTGCGCGACGAATGGCTGTCCTTGCGCCAGGTGTGATGTTCCGGGATAGCAAGGCTCCAATTTAAAAATATTTACTCGTTCAGGACGGGAACCGGGACGCGCCACAGGCATTGCCGAAACAGGGCTGCTCTGTCCTTGCGGAGGAATTTGAACCATGTCGTCTTTGCGCCTGCCGATCGGGACCGATAATCTGGTCTTGCGCCCCGTTAAACGCAGTGATCTGGACGCTGTCAGACGATACCATATCCTCCCAGCCGTACAGCGCTATGTCGAGCGTCCGACCCGTTACGAAGAAGATGTTGCGGCGGCCATTGCCATCATGTGTTCGCAGGTGGATCTCCACCGGCCCGGCGAAACGCTGACCTTGGCGATGGTGCGCAAGGACGATGCAGTGTTGGTCGGGCATGTAAGCCTGAAATGGTCCGATGCGACGGCCGGGCAGGGCGAGTTGCGCTTCGCCATCGATCCCGCACACAGTGGCAAGGGTTATCTCACCCAGGCGCTCACTGCGATGATCGACCTGGCATTCGATCACTTTCGCATCCACCGCCTCATGGTGCGTTGCGATGGACGCAGCCATCATTCGATCAAGCTGATGCAGAAGCTGGGCATGCGGCTCGAAGCGCACTACCGCGAGCATGCGCTGTTCCAGGGCGAATGGGACGAGGAGTTGCATTTCGCCGTGCTCGATCGTGAGTGGCGGCCCAATGCAAAGGTGCAAGAGCTGCATGCGCGCGCACGCGTCGCCTGATTTGCTGAAACCGGCCATTTGGGCTATGTCGCCGCAACTTTCCCGCGGATCGAAGTCACATGGCCGGCACAGACAGCTCACAACCTCTCAACCTGGCACCTTGTCCTGCAATCATTCTGTGTGAGCCGCAGCTGGGCGAGAATATCGGTTCAGCCGCGCGCGCCATGGCCAATTTCGGCCTCTGGGACATGCGGTTGGTGCGGCCACGGGATGGTTGGCCGAACGAAAAAGCAGTCGCCGCCGCCTCGCGCGCCGATCACGTGCTGGAGCGTGTCCGTGTCTTCGAAACGCTGGAAGAAGCGATCGGCGACCTGACGCTGGTCTATGCCACCACCGCCCGTTCGCGCGACATGCAGAAGGAAGTCTATGGCCCTGAGGAGGCATCGTCCGCCATGGCGGGTCATATTGCCGGTGGACAGAGGGCGGGTCTCCTTTTCGGCCGCGAACGCTGGGGCCTGCTCAACGAAGAAGTGGCCATGGCCGACGCCATCGTCACGCTACCGGTCGAGGCCGCCTTTGCCTCGCTGAACATCGCCCAGGCTGTGCTGTTGATGTCCTATGAATGGCGCCGGACCAGCGAAGCGGGCCGGGCATTACCCTTTGGCGACAATCTGGCCGAGGCCGCACCGCGCCACGAATTGGTGGGGCTGTTCGAGCATCTCGAAGGTGTGCTGGACCAGTCCGGCTTTTTTACCACGCCGGACAAGCGCCCGAGCATGGTCAACAATCTGCGCACCGCGCTCACCCGTGGCCGCTTCACCTCCCAGGAAATCCGCACCTTGCGCGGTGTGATCTCCTCCATCGACCGTCGCCATGAGCGGCCCAATCCCAACCGGATGAAAAAGGCGGAGAAAACCGAGGAGTAGCGATGCGCCTCTCGCCCCCGTTGGAGAGGTGAGAAGTCCTTTGACCGTTCATCGCCGAAATGCGATGAGCAGTGCACCATGAGCGCACACGCCCCCTCCGAGCCGTCCAAGCTCGCTTTCACCTATATCGGTTTCCGCTTCTTCTGGCTGACCACCTTGCTGGTCAGCTTTGCGGTGCAGATCATGTCGGTCTCGATTGCCTGGCAGATCTATGATGTGACCGGCAATGCCTTCCTGCTGGGGCTGGTGGGGCTCTGTCTGTTCCTGCCGGCGCTGTTGCTCATTCTGGTCACCGGGCTGACGGCCGACCGGTTCAATCGGCGCGGTATCATGGCCGTTTGCCTCACCGTCGAGCTTGGCTGCGCGCTGGGTTTCTTCACTCTGGTCAATGTCGAAGCGCACGAGGTCTGGCCGATCTTCGTCATTCTGGTCGTGCTGGGCACGGCGCGCGCCTTCTGGGGACCGGCGGCGCAATCGCTGGCGCCCAATCTGGTGCCGTCCGAAGCGCTCAGCAACGCCATCACCGTCAATGCTTCAGCCTGGCAGTTCGCATCCATCACCGGGCCGGCTGTCGGCGGCCTGCTCTATGGCATTGCCCCCGGCTTTGCCTTTGGTACGGCAGCAGCGCTGCTGGGCTGCGCCGTTGTCACCGTGATGTTGATTCCGAAGCCGGCCAAGCGCCAGTCGCATCAGGCGACCAGCCTGGAAACCATGTTTGGAGGCTTTCGCTATATTTTCTCCAACAAGGTGGTGCTGGGCGCCATATCGCTCGATATGTTTGCCGTGTTGATGGGCGGGGCGGTGGCGCTGTTGCCGATCTATGCCAAGGACATTCTCAACGCCGGACCGACCGAACTGGGGCTGCTCCGGGCGGCGCCGGGGCTGGGGGCCATCGTCATGGCGCTCTATCTCACGCGTTTTCCGGTGCGCGACCACGCAGGCAAGGTGCTGTTCCTGTTCGTTGGCCTGTTCGGTGCCTTCACCGTCGTTTTCGGCTTTTCCACCACGGTCTGGGTCTCCATTCCGGCGCTGGCGCTGGTGGGTGCGGCCGACATGGTCAGCGTCACCATTCGCGAAACCATCATGCAGCTCTGGACGCCCGAAGAGGTGCGCGGCCGGGTCAACGCGGTCAATTCGGTGTTCATCGGCGCCTCCAACGAGCTGGGCGAGTTTCGCGCCGGCACGGTGGCGCATCTGATCGGGCCGGTGCCCGCGGTGGTCATCGGAGGCTTCGGCGCCATGGCCGTAGCCGTGATCTGGAGCCGCATCTTCCCGCAGCTGCGCAACCAGCGGCACATCGACAAGCGCATGGCGTGAGTTTGCGCTAAACAGGGACCATGACAGATTCGGCCCTTCAATCTGCCAGCAGCCAGGCCGTGTCGCGCAGCGGCATGGCGATCATGGTGTTGGCCGTCACCATCGTGCCCGTTGGTGATGCGTTGTCCAAATCGCTGACCGGGCAGCTCAATCCCTTCGAAATCGCCTTTTGGCGCTTCGGTTTCCAACTGGCTGTGCTCGGACTGGTGCTGGTCGTTCTACGGCGCCGGCTGGAGGCTGGACCATGGGGTCTGGTCCTCTTAGGCGGTGCGACCTCGGCGATCACGTTGAGCGCGCTTATCGGTGCCTTTGTCACCATGCCTATTGCTACGGCCATTGCGATCTTTTTTGTCGAGCCGCTGATGCTGACCATGCTCTCGGCCCTGTTCCTCAAGGAACAGACCGGTTGGCGGCGTTATCTGGCGGTCGCCGTGGGTCTGTTTGGCGTGCTCGTGGTCATTCGGCCGAGCTGGGACATTTTTGGCTGGGCCTCGCTCCTGCCGCTTCTGGCCGCGCTGGCCTTCGCGACTAATGCAATTGCCATGCGCAAGCTCTCGACGCGCATGGGTTCGCTCTCCATCCAGTTCTGGTTCACCCTGGTTGCGGTCATCCTGCTCGGGGCAGGGCTTCTGGCCTTTGGCCGGATGGAGCTGGTGTCCGCCTCGGGCATAGATCTGTCCGGCCCCTGGGCGCAATTCGTGCTGATGGGCGCGCTGTCGGCCTTTACCTTCTTTCTGTTCACCGAGGCCTTCCGGCGCACGCCTGCCTCCACCCTGGCGCCGTTCCAGTATATCGAAATCGTCGGGGCCACGATTGTCGGTTATATCGCCTTTGGCGATTTTCCCGATTTTTGGACCTGGGTGGGTACTGCGATCATTCTGGGTTCGGGGCTGTATGTGTTTCACCGCGAAAGGCGGGCCTCGCGCCGCAGCGCTTGACTCGCCGGGTCTACCCCTCTAAGACCCGCCCACCTATTCCGGCCAACCGGCCCATAGGCGCACCCGGGATTCTCTGTTGGGAGTCTGTCGGTCCTCGTGTGAACGAGGGCAGAGGAGGGCGCGATCCATTCAACGATTGAAAAAGGATACGCGATGTCGAAGCGTCATTCAGCAAAGTACAAAATTGACCGCCGTCTTGGCGAAAACATCTGGGGCCGTCCCAAGTCCCCGCTCAATACC
>JBGTUK010000171.1:117-6122 GCA_041939225.1 Devosia sp. | reverse complement strand
TACCGTCTGCGACTCAATGATCGAGGGAAAGTGGTTGCCGACCACATCAGCTGCGGCCTCGCTCAGATCAAGAAACTGGTCGGCCAGTTGCGGCGCCCAGATCACATCGGTCTGGTAGACGTCGATGTCCGAATTGCCGGCCGCAAGCCAGAGACGATACTGACCGAACTGGTCGGTGGTCGAAGAGGGCATCGGTACCACGGTGACAGTGTGACCGGTGTCTGCCTCGAAACGATCAAGCTGGCTACGCAGGAATGCCAGACCGCTGCCTGTGTCGCCGGAGACAATGGACAGCTCGGCTGCCTGAGCACCGGCCCCCACAAGGGTCACGCTCGTCAGCAGGCCGGCGAGCATCAGTTTCATCTTCATTGGAAATCCTCCCGAAAAACATGTGACGGGGGAGGCGCACTGAACGGGCCTCGCGCCGGAACGCGTGGTCAATTCTCCTCCCCCTCAAAAGCACCTCGCCGAACCGTTTTACCGCCGTTCAGTTTGAAAGCGCTTTGGAAGTTAAGGAAACAGAGCCCCGAAAAACTGTCAAGCGCCACCCGGGTTGATTTTCGGAACTTTTCTACGAACGCTATAAAAAGCATATAAAATTCAGACACTTATTTGAATTGCGCATCCAGGAACTCAAAAACCATGAAAGAAATCCATGACGTACGCACCTCAAATCTCTGATACGATTCCCGGGACTTGCTTCAGAATTTGAAATCGCTTTGAATGGCTTTTGGAGGAGAATGGCAGAGTTCCCTGTTCAAAGGGACGCGCCTGCCCTAATGGCTGTAGCCACCGGTTTTTTTCGCACCAATGCGGATGACGGACCGGAGCTCAAAAACCTTATGGGCCGTAACGCCGCGATGAGACTAAAAGACCTCGCCGAGCATCTCGGCCTGTCGCAAACCACGGTCAGCCGTGCGCTCAACGGCTATCCTGAAGTCAACGAGGCCACCCGCCGTCGTGTGGCCGAGGCCGCCAATCTGCTTGGCTATCGCCCCAATGCCAGCGCCCTGCGGCTGGCCACCGGGCGCGCCGGTGCCATCGGCCTTGTATTGCGTGGCGCCGACGAGCTGGGCCCGCATATGTCCGAATTTCTCTCCGGCGTCGGCAGCTATATGGCCAGCCAGGAGATCGACATGCTGGTCTCCACGGTCGCCAGCCATCAAGAAGAGCTTGCCGCCTATCGACGCCTGGCCGCCAGCCAGAAGGTGGATGCGGTCATCCTGCATTCTCCCACCATCAGCGACGAGCGGGCCAAATTGCTGATGGACCTCAAAATTCCCTTTGTGCTGCATGGCCGGACAGATATCGGTCACCCCGTGGCCTGGCTCGATATCGACAACACCAGCGCGCTCGAACGTGCCACCAGCCACCTGCTCGATCTGGGACACCGGCGGATCGCCCTGCTCAATGGCGTCAAGGGCCGCACCTTTGCCCAGGACCGTGAGATCGGCTACCGCGCCGCCTTGACCGCGCGCGGTCTGACGGCCGACCCCGCGCTGATCGGCAATTCGGCCTTCACCGACGAAATCGCCTTCCGCATGGCCCAGGCCATGCTTGAACAACGCCCGCGCCCGACTGCCTTCCTGGCCGGCTCGATGATGACGGCGCTGGGCGTCTTTCGGGCTATACGCCAGGCGGGTTTGGAATTGGGCTCAGACGTCTCAATGATCGCGCATGACGACGTTTTCCCCTATCTCAACGCCGACAACATGTACCCCACCATGTCGACGACGCGCTCCTCGATCCGCCAGGCCGGCACCCGCATTGCTGAGTTGATCATGCAGATCCTGGCCGGCAAACCGCTGGCCGACGTGCATGAACTCTGGCCGGTGGAATTGGTGTTGCGCGAAAGCTCAGGACCTGCGCCAAAGAGCTGACAGCAAAGGGCAGAACGCCCTCTTGATTCTGCCGCATTGACCCACTGCACTGCACTATCGCCAGATTGACGCTTGAAGCGCATCGACACGCAGCGTTACCACTAACAGCAGCACGCGGCACGGAGTATTGAATGACGCCTCCTTTCGTCACCACCGACTGGCTGGCCCAGCACCTGAAAGATCCGGACGTCGTCGTTGTCGATGCGAGTTGGCACCTGCCCAATGGCGCGCGCAATGCCCAGGCCGAATATCTGGCCGGCCACATTCCCGGCGCCGTGTTCTTCGACATCGATGGCATTGCCGACACCTCGAGCGACCTGCCTCACATGCTGCCCAGCCCGGCCGAGTTCGCCCGCGCTGTGGGAGCACTGGGCATCAGCGAGGATATGACCATCGTCGTCTATGACGAGGTCGGCCTGTTCAGCGCCCCGCGCGTCTGGTGGACATTTCGCAGTTTTGGCGCCGAAAATGTGGTCATGCTCGAAGGGGGCGGCCCGAAATGGCGCGCCGAAAAGCGCGGCACAGAAACTGGGCTGCAACCTCGGGACAAACGTCGCTTCGAGGCCAAATTCGACGCCGATGCGGCGGTCGACTTCGAAACTGTCTCAGCCAATCTGCGCAGCCACGCCGCGCAGGTGGTCGATGCCCGCCCCGCCCCGCGTTTTCACGGCGAAGTGCCCGAACCACGTAAGGGTCTCAAGGCTGGCCATATCCCTGACAGCACCAATGTGCCGGTGAACCTTGTAACGGAAAACGGGCGCCTCAAATCTCCCGAAGCGCTGCAGGCGATCTTTGCCGAACGCGGTGTGCGCCTGGACCAACCCATCATCACCTCCTGCGGCTCCGGCATCACCGCCGTCACCCTCGCTCTGGCGCTCGAGCAGGCAGGGGCAAAGCATGTCGCCGTCTATGACGGCTCCTGGGCTGAATGGGGCGCGCGGGACGATGCCGAAGTGGAGAGCTGACCCACTCTCAGGCATAGGCGACCCAGCCGCGGAAATCGAACCCGGCAAAAAACAGGCTCACGCCGGAAAATCCGGCCTCTGCTATCATCCGCTCCTCATCCTCCGGCGAGAGCAGATGCAACCGCTCCAGCATGGCCCTGCGGCCATTTTCGGCATGGGCCGGGTCGACCCCATTGGAGACGGCAAAAGCCGCATGCCGCCGCATCCAGATCTCGCGGCTCTCAGCGTCCTGCAGGAAGCTCATATGTGCCAGGACCAACGGCGCGCCCGGCCGCAAACGGCGACGCAATTGCACGAGGGTGGCGAGCCGCTCATCCAGCCGAATGAAATGAAAGGTGAGCAGACAGGTGGCGCCGTCAAACGGCCCCACTGGCGCCTGAGCGATTGTCCCTTCATGCAGTCGCACCCGATTAGCGAAAGCCTCCGTCGCTGCGCGGGCGGTATCGAGCATCTGAGGGGATGGGTCGACGCCGTCGAATTGCCATCCCGCATGGCGGCTGGCCATATTGCTCAACTCCATGCCACCACCGGCACCCAGCACCAGCACCCTGCCCGTCTCCGGCACGCGCTCGGCTAGCAACAGATCGGTCATGCGATGCAGGCCATCGAGCCCCGGCACCTGTCTGGGCGGTCCGTCCGCATAGCGCTGTGCAACATGTGCGAACTCTGACATCATCAACTCCATTCATATATGTAACTTTTATTGTTACTATAGGTTGAAAGGTCAATATCTATTCAGCAGCCACCGATCGGCGCGCCCCCAATCCAGGCATTGCCCCTTGCGGTGGGACGCCGCATCGGAATAATCGCGGGAGCGACTAGGGATGAGGGCATATGGCTGCGCGTAACGAGACTTCTGCAACCCGGCTGGACGATGCAGCGCGGGCCGGCTGGCTGTATTATGTCGCCGGCAACACGCAGGAGGAGATCGCCTCCAAGATGGGGATTTCCCGCCAGTCGGCGCAGCGGCTGGTTTCTCTCTCGGTTAGCGAAGGGCTGATCAAGGTGCGGCTCGACCACCCCATCGGCCGTTGCCTGGACCTGGCTGAACGGCTGCGCACCCGCTATGCGCTCGACCATTGCGAAGTCGTGCCCTCCGATCCTGGCCATTCCTCGACCACAATCGGCATTGCCGAGGCCGGGGCCGCTGAGCTTGAACGATGCCTGCGCAGCCCCGACCCGGTGATTATTGCCATCGGTACCGGCCGCACGCTCAAGGCCGCGATCGAACAACTGCAGCCCATGGATTGCCCGCACCACACCGTGGTGTCGCTGACCGGCAACATTGCCCCGGACGGCTCGGCCGCGTTCTACAACGTCATCTTCAACGTCGCCGATACGGTCAAGGCGCGCAGTTTTCCAATGCCCCTGCCGGTCATCGCTTCCTCGGCCAAGGAGCGCGCAATGCTCCACACCCAGCCCATGATCGCTTCGACGCTCGACCTGGCGGCCCGCGCCAATATCACCTTTGTCGGTATCGGCCATCTGGGCTCGGATGCGCCCCTTTTGCTCGACGGCTTCATTTCCGAAACCGAACACCAGGCGCTACAGAAGGCCGGTGCGGTCGGCGAAATCTGCGGCTGGGTGTTCGATGCCGGGGGACGGCTGATCGAAGGCCAGACCAATGACCGGGTCGCGTCTGCCCCCATTCCCAGCCGCGAAAATGGCCGCGTCATTGCCTTGGCCATGGGGCCTGCCAAGGCTGCCGCCATCCGCGCCGCGCTGACCCGGCGCCTCGCCAACGGCATCATCACCGACGAACAGACGGCGGAACTGCTGCTGGCGTGACAGCATGATCGTTCATGGTCCGCTTGGGCCTGGTTTTATGCGCCGGACCTTAAGCGGGCATCAGCTCCACATCCGCGTTCGGCACAATATTGTGGTTCAGTCGGAAGAGGTTTTGTGGATCGTACTTCTCCTTGATGCCACGTAGCTTCTCAATATTGGATCCGTAGGCCTCCGATACTCTGCCCTCGTCGTCGGTGGGCAAAAAGTTTACATATACGGTACCGGCGGCGTGAGGCGCAGTCTGCTCAAAAAGCTCGCGGGTCCAAGCGATACATGACTGATCTTGTGCAGGGTCGGACCATCTCGTGTGAATATTCATCACAAAGTGGCGTTGACGCTGAGGAAACGGTGTGGCGGAAGGATCAACACGCGTCATCGCACCGCCCAGATGTGCGATAAATATCTCTGTCTGCGGGTCAGGCAATTCGGCAACCGCCGACAAGGTCGCATCGATGACCTCGTCGTGCAGAGCAAGGAAGTCATTGCTCTTCCAGTAGTTGCGCGCACCTGGGGTGAGGAGTGGATCGAAAGCTTGCTGCCATCCTTCATAGGGGTGTGGGGCGATCACGTCGGCGATCGGTTCGCCAAGTGCCCGTAACTCCTGCATTGCCTGCACGCCTTGCTCCATGTCGCCGGCGTAGCAGGCGGCGAAAATCAGAACTTCCTTGCCATGCCAGGCCGGCGGGATGAAGGGAAGCGGAGGTGCCTGCCGCAGGACCGCCCAGACAGTCAGTTCGTCCGGCGCGCGGGCACAAATATCACGATATTTTTGCAAGAGACCGCGCGCATCAGACAACGGGTGCACTATCAGCCCAGACAAGACCTCAGGACCGATCGGATGCAGCTTGAACTTGAACGACGAGACTACACCGAAATTGCCCCCTCCCCCGCTGATCGCCCAGAAAAGATCAGGATTTTGCGAAGCACTTGCTGTTCGTATCTCGCCATCGGCGCAGACAACTTCAGCCGATAGCAGGTTATCAATCGTCAGCCCGTGTTTGCCGGTAATCCAGCCAAAGCCACCACCAAGGGTCAGACCTGAAACACCGGTTGTCGAGTTGATGCCCAGAGGCACCGCCAATCCGTACGCCTGGGTGGCCTTATGTTACGGACAGTTCTGTCCGGTCGCGATGGCGGCCGAAATGCTCTGTACGCGCTGGACCATCGTTCTGGTGCGTGAAATGGTGGCCGGCTCAACTCGGTTCAACGAATTGAGACGAGGCGTTCCGCGCATGTCCCCGAGCCTTTTATCCCAAAGGCTGAAGGAGCTCGAAGTTGCTGGCGACCGTCGCCTTCTTATAGCCGTTGCCTTTTTGCGAGAAAAAGTCGTGCGATTTCGTCTTCGTATTCAGGCCGTTCATGACGATAGGGT
>JBGTUK010000171.1:0-81 GCA_041939225.1 Devosia sp. | reverse complement strand
AATAAAAATCCGAATCCTTTAGCGCCTCGACCGTCGCCTTCTTATAGCCGTTGCCTTTTTGCGAGAAAAAGTCGTGCGATT
>JBGTUK010000170.1:0-6169 GCA_041939225.1 Devosia sp. | reverse complement strand
TCGCCGAGCTCCGCGTCCGTGAACTCGAAGTCCTCGCCGATCACGATGCTCCCCGCGAGCGACCCGTGCGCCGCAAGGAACCGGGCGCCCGGCGTACCCGCAGGTTCGATGCGCACGAGCCGGGCGACGGGCACCCCGTGGCGCATGATCGCGACCTCCTCCCCCGCCTCGACGCGCTCCAGCAGCTCGCAGAGGTCCCTCTTCGCCTGACCGACGGTGACGCGCATGACGAACATGGCTCAGGCATCAGCCGTGCCGCGTCAACGAGCGCCGCTCACCCCGTCAGCCGCCGCCTGACCTCGCAGTTCCGCACCCTGGTCCGCCCCGGCCGGTAGTACACGACGTCCCGCCCCGGCCCGCAGTCGATCGTGTCCCGCCCGGTCCACGAGCCGCGGATCACGTCGTCGCCGGCATCGGTGTTCGACGCCTTGAGGTACGCCTGCTGGCTCCACGTCGTCCCGTTGCGCACGAACACATAGGCCGCGCCGGAATCGCTGGCGCTGTTCATGTACTCGCGCCCGCGCGAGGCCAAGAAGCTGCATTTCGACGTGATCCCGCGCGCCGTCGACGAATATTTAGCCCACGTCGCTTCCTACAAGAAGCAGGATGCTGCCGCGCGAATTGAGAACCCGGCCTTTCATGTGCACTACGGCAATGTGCCCCAGGTGGAAATGCCGGTTACCTTTGCGCTGCTGCTGAATCTGGCAACCGCCTCGAATCCGGAAACCCCCGAAGTCATGTGGGGCTATATATCAGCCTATGCCCCCGGTATTTCGCCAGAGACACATCCGCAGCTGGATGCCCTGGTTGGCTATGCCATGCGCTACTTCCGCGACTTCGTTGAAAAGTCCTATCGAGCACCCGACGATGTCGAACGCGACGCTTTGGAGAAACTCTCTGCAGCCTTTGGCGAACTGCCCGCCGATGCGACCAACGAGACCATTCAGAACACATCCCTGGATGTGGCCCGGACTTTCGAGCGCTACCAGGATCATAACAAAAAGAGCCCCACCGGCGGCCCAGGCGTTTCTGGCGAGTTCTTCCAGATGCTTTATCAGGTTCTTATCGGTCAGGAACGCGGACCGCGCTTTGGCTCCTTTGCCGCGCTCTATGGCGTTGAGAACACCCGTAAGCTCATCGGCAGGGCGTTGGCTGGCGAATTACTGGCAAACTAACCCGCTCGATGGCGAGGGTTACTTCCCCGCCATCGGCTCGTCGTGATAGCTGATATCTGACTGGCACCGCGACCGCGCGCAGATTGGCGCCAGTGTCCCAGACCGCATGCCCTGACCTTTCTCTGCTTGAGCAGGCTGAGGCTGGTCAAGCAAAGCCAATGGCGCGGTTGGTCTCGTCTCGGGCGATCAAATTCACTGACTCGCCCAGATGATCCGGGCCATCCATTCGATATCGACGATATCGAAAATACGCGGCTCATAAGCAGGATTGACCGAATGCAGTTCGATCTGCCGCGCACTCTGGCGATAGAGGATTTTGGCCATCACCTCGCCCTCCCGCGTTTTGACCACCACCCGGTCGCCGCGACGCACCTGCTCGGTGGGAGACACCACGATCCGATCACCCTCGCGATAAAGCGGCTCCATGCTGTCCCCGGAAATCTCCAGCGCATAAATGCCGCTTTCATCGGGCGTGGGCAGTGCCACCTCATCCCAGCCGTGACCGGCCGGGTATCCGGCGCTGTCGAAGAAGCCACCATGGCCGGCCTGCGCCAGACCCAGCAGCGGAATATTGCGCAAATTCGGCTCGGCAAACCCGCTCGGCATCGCCATATAGGAACCGGTGCCGGAAATAAAACTGTCAAAACTCTCGCCGGTGGCTTCCAGAATTTTCGAGATGCTCTCGGTCGAAGGCCAGCGCTCCCGCCCGTCCTTGCTCACCCGCTTGGAAACATTGAACGCCGTCGCGTCCAGCCCGGCCAGCTTGGCCAGTGCCGACACGGACACGCCCTGCCGGCGCGCCAGTGCGTCGATACCATCCCAGATGGAGCGGTGTGAAAGCATGACAAGGAAATCAGTCTTATGTCGGAAAACAATCCTATATTAGGCACGCGCATTCACCTTGTAAAGAGGGCGCGACCGCATTACCCCGACATCCAGATCGCCCTGCCTCGAGGTGCCCATGCCGCATTCGCCTGACCTGATCTACAAGATCGCCACCCGCGCCAGCTATGCACCAGCTCGCGAGACCGGCCATTATGCGGGCATGCCGATCGATGCGGCCGATGGCTACATGCATTTCTCGACCGCCGCGCAGCTCTCCGAAACTTTGCGCCTACATTTCAAGGGCGCGGCGGATCTAGTCCTGCTCGCAGTGCGCACTGCCGACCTTGGCGAACTACTGGTCTGGGAGCCTTCGCGCGGTGGTCAGATCTTCCCCCATCTCTATGGTGGTCCGCTCAACTTGGCCAACGTCGCCTGGGAGGCGCAAATCAGCGTCGATGCCGACGGAAACTGCGCATTGCCGGAGGCTGTTCGATGATCTTTTCCGCACTCTCGCCGCTGCTGCGCAATGCCGGCCTCGCCAATCTGACGCGCGATGCCTTGCTGCGCATGGATCCCGAAACCGCGCATGGTGCCACCATCACCGCCCTGCGCATGGGGCTTGCCCCGCAACAGGAACATCCTGATCCACCGGAACTGGCCACCAGCCTTTGTGGCATTGATCTGAGAAATCCCATCGGCATGGCAGCCGGCTTCGACAAGAATGCCGAAGTCCCTCGTCCTCTGGCGCTGATGGGTTTTGGCATGGTCGAGATCGGCACGGTGACACCACGACCCCAATCGGGCAATGCCAAGCCCCGCCTATTCCGCGTCGGTGCCGCCGAGGGCGTCATAAATCGCATGGGTTTCAATAATGAGGGCCACGAAGCCGCCTTCGCGCGGCTCAAGAGCCTGCGTGTTCCTGCGGCGCTCGGCGTCAACATCGGTGCCAACAAGGACAGCGAAGATTTCGTCGCCGACTATGTGCTGGGTGTGAACCGCTTTGCCGATCTGGCCGACTATCTGACCGTCAACATTTCCTCGCCCAATACGCCGGGTCTGAGGAACCTGCAGACCGACGAGGCTCTTCGTCGTCTCCTAGGCGAAGTCCTTGCAGCCCGCGCCAAGGCCAAGACTCGCGTGCCGGTACTCCTCAAGATCGCCCCCGATCTCGATGAGGCGGGTATGGACGCCATCGCCCGGGTCATTCTCGAGACCGATCTCGACGGATTGATTGTTTCCAACACCACCATATCTCGCGACCCTGTTGTGGGGCTGGAGAATGCAGACGAGACCGGCGGGCTTTCCGGCAGGCCGCTCTTCGCCCTCTCAACCCAGCGCTTGGCACAGATGCGTCAGCGCGTCGGTGCACTGCCCATTGTCGGGGTTGGTGGTGTTCATTCCCCGCATTCGGCCCTGGCCAAGCTCGAAGCGGGCGCCAATGCCATTCAGCTCTATTCGGCGCTGGTCTTTGGCGGCCTTGATCTGCTCGACCGTATCAAGCGCGGCCTTGTTGCCGGCGTGCGTTCAGCCGGAAAAAAGAATATCGCCGAACTGGTGGGTATGCGGACGTCCGAGTGGAGCTCAGGCCGGGCTGAATAGTCCGGCCTTCTTGCGCTCCAGCGCCCACCAGTAGATGCCGCCGCGCGCCAGAAACCAGCTATGCATGGCCGCCCAAAGTCCCCAATTGCCCCAGTCGCGCAGCAAGAGTGCCGCGCCGACAAACACCACCAGCGACACGATCATGCCATTGCGCATGACCACATTCTGCGTCGTGCCGATCAGAATACCGTCATAGACGAAAGCCGGCATGAAGCTGAGCGCACACAGCGCGGCGACCGGCAGGAAGGTCAGCGCATAGGTTCGCACTTCGTCATTGGTGGTCATGAAATTGATGACCCACGGCCCGCCCAGATACCAGGCCGCCCCCAGCCCCAGAGCAATGATCAAGCCCCAGATCATCGAGAGCCTATAGGCCTGGTCATAGGCGGGCCGCCAATTGGCACCCACCGCCTTGCCGGTCAATTGTTCGGCGGCTTGCGCAATACCATCAAGGAAAAAGCCGACAACCATCAACAGGTTGAGCAGCACGGCATTGGCCGCCAGCGCCACCTCCCCCATGCGAGAGCCCTGCGCTGCGAACCAGCCATAGGCGCCCATCAACGCCATCGAGCGGATCATCAGGTCGCGGCTGAGCCCGAACATACGCCGCACCGCGGTGGCATCTCCCAATTCGCCCGGCTCTATACGTGCAATCAGCTTTGCTATGCCGCCATAGTGTCGCACCATGATGCTCAGGCCCAGAAGCGCCGAGACGATCTGGCCCAGCAGGGTCCCGGCGGCCGCGCCAGACACGCCCCAACCCAGGCCATAGACCAAGCCAATGCTGCAGATGATATTGATGCCGTGCAGCAGCAATTGCAGCATCATGCCGGTGCGGGCAGCCGCCCGCCCGTAGAACCAGCCCAGCAGAGCAAAATTTATCAGCGAGAATGGCGCCGACCAGATTCGGACGAAGTAGTAATCGGCCAATGCGGCCGCAACACTGGACTCCGGGGCCAGCAGCGCATTGGCTGCCCAGAGGATCGGATAGGCCAGCGCGATGACGCCCAGCCCGACCGCCACGGCGATGATCAGCGCCCGGGAGACATGCAGTAGTCCGTCGCGCGGGTCGCGCGCGCCCACCGACTGGGCAACCAGACCCGCCGTCCCGATACGCAGGAAGTACGCCATCGAGAATACGAAATCGAAGACCAGGGCGCCCAGCACCAGACCACCGAGCAGCGCCGCATCGCCCAGACGGCCGACAACGGTAATGTCCACCAGTCCCACCACCGGTTCGGTGATAAAGGCAATCGAGGCGGGCAGGGCGATGGACCAGACGTCGCGGCTGCGCACGTCAAAGGGAAATTGTGGGCGGGTGGTCATCGGAGGGACTCTGGGAGAACAATGTTCAGTTCTTAGCATCCCGTGCGGTCAAGAAAAGCCAGATTTCCGCGGCTGCATCGCTAGCGCTGAAGATTACTCAGCGACCTCCAACTCGAACACGACATCGGCCCGCTCCCGCGAGCCTTCGACGAGATCATAGTTGGGCAGGTCGTTTCGCTCGATATGAGCCCGGTTCCGCTCGGGGGTGAATAACCCTTCCTCGCCATGCCGCTTCATTAGCCGGTTGCGAACGGTGTCGCGTGGCACATGGATGAATACGGCATAGTCCAGTTGCGCCTTGACGCCTGCCCACGGCCCGTCGGTCAACAGCAGATAATTGCCCTCCACCACCAGCACCCGCACTTCCGGATCAACGGTAAAGGCGTCATCGACCGTGTCTTCGATCTTGCGGCTATAGCCCGGACCATTCACCGCGTCCTGCGCATGCTTGAGATGGTGCAGGAAACTGACGAATGCCGCCCCCTCAAAGGTATGCGGCGCCCCTTTGAATTCGGTCTGCCCCATCGCCTCGATCTTGGCGTGTTTCATATGGAAGCCGTCCATCGGCACCAGCGCCGAGCTGCCCGGTTTGACGGCATTGAGCATTGCGACAAGCTCGGTGGCCAAAGTCGATTTACCCGTGCCGGGTCCGCCCGCAATGCCGATGGCGATGCGCTTGCCGTCCGCCTGACTTTCCATTTCCAGCACATGCGGCATCAGCCGGGACAGCATTTCTGTCGGCGTGAGACGGATAGGTTCGGGCACGTCTGCTTCCTCCTTGGTATGGCCGGGTGCGATCATATAGAGTTTGAACCGATTTGCAGCAGGTGATCCTTGGCTCCGCACCTTCCACCGATCATCGAAGACTGGTTTTCCGCCCGGGGCTGGACCCCGCGCGCACATCAACGCGACGTCCTCGCCTCGCACCAATCCGGCGCCAGCCAATTGCTCATCGCCCCGACCGGCGCCGGCAAGACACTGGCGGGCTTCCTGCCCACCCTTTCCGATCTGGGCGATGGCCAGTTCGAAGGCCTCCACACCCTCTATATCTCGCCACTCAAGGCCCTCGCCGTTGACGTGCAGCGCAACCTCTCCACTCCCATTGCCGAAATGGGCTTGCCTATCCGCGTCGAAACACGCACCGGAGACACCTCTGCCGCCAAGCGCGCGCGCCAGCGGATCAAGCCACCCCAGGTGCTGCTGACCACGCCCGAGCAATTGGCGCTGCTGATTTCTCATCCGCA
>JBGTUK010000169.1:0-6188 GCA_041939225.1 Devosia sp. | reverse complement strand
CGTCAGCCGGCGCTGCGTTTTATGAATTGGATTTTAGAAGGGAACATTGAAAAGGAGGAACTGAAAATGGCGCCGTATCGATCACCAGCAGATCAACGCCTGCGTCGATCAATTGCAGAGAACGCTCAAAACCATTGTCGCCCACGGTCGAGGCGGCCGCGACACGCAGGCGCCCCTGCTCGTCCTTGACAGCATTGGGGTGGAGCTGAGCCTTTTCGATGTCCTTGACGGTGATCAGGCCGACGCAGCGATAGTCGGCATCCACCACCAGCAGCTTTTCGATGCGGTGGCGGTGCAGCAGTACCTTGGCTTCGTCCTTGGAGACCCCATCACCCACTGTGATGAGATTGTCCCTGGTCATCAGTTCGGAAATCGGCTGATTGGGGTTGGAGGCGAAGCGCACATCGCGGTTTGTCAGGATACCGACCAGCTTGCCGATGGCGCGGCCACCCTTGCCGCCATTTTCGACCACCGGAATGCCCGAGATCCGGCTTTGCTGCATGAGCGCCAGGGCGTCGGCCAGGGTCGCTTCGGGGCCGATGGTGATGGGGTTCACCACCATGCCGCTTTCAAAGCTTTTGACGATGCGAACCTGTTCGGCCTGCTGTTCGGCGGTCAGGTTCTTGTGAATGACACCCATGCCGCCGGCCTGCGCCATGGCAATGGCCATATTGGCCTCGGTGACCGTGTCCATGGCCGAGGAGAGGATCGGGAGCTTGAGCGCTATGTCCTTGGTGACATAGGTGGAGATGTCGGTCTCGGTGGGCAGAATGTCCGAACGCGCTGGCTGCAGCAGCACATCGTCGAATGTGAGCGCCGATTCGCCGGTGATGGTGGTAATAATCTTCGCCAAGGCCAGACCCTTCCTGCCTTCTGATGAAATCCAGAACTGTTGGAATGTGAACCGGCGAATGGATGTGCGCGGGTTCAGGTTGGCGAGGGTCAATAGCACCCGAGACCGGCTTTGCCTAGTGCCCCAGGAACATCGGCACACATCCACTGGATGAATGATTTTGGACTAGTCCTGCGCTGGCCACCGGCCCATAATGTGTGCGCCGCATTCGCGGCCTATTCCGATTCATCCCGGTTCCCTGCCTTGATCCGCGTTACCCCGCTCATCCTGGCGGTCGCCCTGTTCATGGAACAGATGGACTCGACCGTCATCGCCACGTCGCTGCCCGCGATTGCCAATGACATCGGCACCGAGCCGATCGCGCTCAAACTCGCGCTGACGGCCTATTTCGTGGCGCTGGCCATATTCATTCCGATCAGCGGCTGGATGGCCGACCGCTTTGGCGCCAAGAATATCTTCCGGCTGGCGATCTTCGTGTTCATGCTGGGGTCGCTTGCCTGTTCCTTCGCTTATTCGCTGGAAACGTTCGTGGGCTCGCGCTTCTTCCAAGGCATCGGCTCGTCGATGATGACGCCGGTTGGGCGCCTTTTGCTGGTGCGCTCCACCCCGCGCAACGAACTGGTGGCCGCCATGGCGTGGCTAACCATACCCGCGCTGATTGCCCCGGTTTCCGGTCCACTTATCGGCGGTTTCCTGACCACCTATCTTTCCTGGCACTGGATCTTCTGGATCAACATTCCCATCGGCATTGCCGGGATCATCTTTTCCAGCATCTACCTGCAGGTGCCCGACGAGCGCACGCCGCGGCCGGTAGACATGGTCGGGTTCTTCATTGCCGCCGTCGCCTTTGCCGGCTCGGTGTTCGGGCTGTCGGTGATCAGCCTGCCGGCCCTGCCGATCATCTACGGTTACATGACACTGGCTATTGGGGTGACTGCGGCCTTGCTTTACCTGCTGCATGCCCGCAAGACGAAATATCCCCTGCTCGATCCGAGCTTGTTCCGTCACAAACTGTTCCGCTCGTCGGTCACCGGGGGATCGTTTTTCCGCATTGGCGTGGGCGCCATGCCCTTTCTGCTGCCGCTGATGCTGCAGCTCGGCTTTGGCCTCAACCCGTTTCAGTCCGGCGCCATCACTTTCGTCTCGGCGATTGGCGCGATCATGAGCAAGTTCATTGCCGAGCGGATCTTCGCGCGCTTCGGCTTTCCGCGCGTGCTGGGCTTTGCGGCAGTGTTTGGTGGCGTCCTGATTGCGGCGCAGGGACTGTTCACCACGGAAACGCCCGTCGCGGTGATGATGATCATCCTGCTGGCGGGCGGCGTGCTGCGCTCGATTTTTTTCACCGGCACCAATGCCATCGGCTATGCCGATATCTCCGATGAAGAGGCCAGCCAGGCCACAGCCATCGTTGCGGTGGGCCAGCAACTCTCGGTCGCCTTCGGAGTGGCGGTGGCAGGCGCCATTTTGGAGATCACCACTACTTTCAGCGGCGGACATCTGACGCTGCTCAATTTTCAGATCGCCTTTTTCGCCGTTGGGGGCCTGAGCGCCCTCGCCGGCATCATTTATTTCCGCCTGCCGCATGACGCCGGCAACAATGTTTCCGGCCACAGGGCCGCCCGGGAGTGAGCGGTACCGAAACATCGGGCCGAAACAATACATGTCGCGCGCAACACCTCTGATTCTCGCCACGGCGATCTTCATGGAGAACATGGATTCCACGGTGATCGCCACATCGCTGGCGGCCATTGCGGCCGATATCGGCACCGATCCTATCTCGCTCAAACTGGCGCTGACCGCCTATCTTGTAGCCCTGGCCATCTTCATTCCGATTTCGAGCTGGATGGCAGACCGGTTCGGCGCCCGCCGGGTGTTCCGGCTGGCCATGCTGGTCTTCATGATCGGCTCGATCGCCTGTGCCTTTTCCGGCTCGCTGGCGCAGTTCGTGGGCGCCCGCTTCATTCAGGGCATGGGCGGGGCAATGATGGGACCGGTGGCGCGGTTGGTGCTGGTGCGCATGACGCCGCGCCATCAATTGGTCGATGCCATGGCCTGGCTGACCATTCCGGGGCTGATCGGCCCGATCGTCGGTCCGCCCTTTGGCGGGTTCCTTACCACCTATTTCTCCTGGCACTGGATCTTCATCATCAACATTCCCATCGGCCTGCTCGGCATGGCGCTGGTGGGGCTGGCGCTGCCCAGTGAGACGCGCAACAAGCCGCGCAATATCGATGGCAAGGGCTTTGTGCTGGCCGGGCTGGCCTTCGCACTTTTTGCCTTCGGCTGCTCGGTCATCAGCCTGCCCGCCCTACCCCCGATTTACGGTTTTGTCGCCGCGGCGCTGGGGATCGGGCTGGGCTACTTCTACACCCGCCATGCGCTTGCAACGGAATATCCGTTGCTTGATTTGCGACTGCTGCGCCTGCCGATCTTCCGGGTCTCGGTGGTGGCGGGCAGCTTCTTCCGCCTCGGCCAGGGCGCCGTTCCATTTCTGTTTCCGCTGATGCTGCAGCTCAGCTTTGGGCTTAGTCCGTTTGAAAGCGGCATGGTGACTTTCGTCGCCGCTGTTGGGGCTCTCGCCGCCAAGTTCGTCGCCAACTGGATCTTCAAACGCTGGGGGTTCAAATACCCGCTGCTGATTGCCAGCCTGGTCTCGACCCTGGGCATTCTGGTGATGGGCTTTTACGTGCCGAGCACGCCCATTCCTTTGATCCTGGGCATTCTCGTGTTCACCGGCTTTTGGCAATCGACCTTCTGGACCGGCTCTAACGCCTTCGTTTTTGCGGACGTCGAGGACAAGGATGCTGGTCAGGCCAACGTCATCAGCCAGGTCTGGGGACAGTTGATGTTCGCCATGGGCGTGGCTGTGGGCGGCGGTACGCTCGAACTCGCGCATCGCCTGCGCGGCGGGGGCGAACTGGCCCTGGCCGATTTCCACATGGCCTTCTACGTGGTCTCGGCCATCAGCGCCGTCGCGGTCGTCATGTTCCTGCGCCTTCCGCGCAATGCGGGCCACCAGTTGATGAGCGGCCCGCATATGCATTGAACTGGCGAAGGATCAGTTCACCGTAACCCAGCGCAGCATGAGGAAATTGTCCGGGCGCTGCACCAGGTCAATTCCCTCGCGCGCGGCCCAGACCAGCGGCTCTTCATAGAGCGGCACATAGGCCGTTTCGTCCTGAATGATGCCCGCGACTTCGTCCAGCATGGCCTGACGGGCTGCCGGATCGAGTTCCTGCTGAATCTGTGGCAGCAACTCATCGATGCGGGCATTAGAGTAACCGCCAAAGTTCCAGGTCCCGAGTTGCTCGGTCGGCGTGTGTGCGAGGAAGCGGATCGGATGCTCGGCATCGAACGTGCCCGGCGACCAGCCGAGCAGGTAGAGGTCGGCATTGTCCTCGCGCAGTTCGGGCCAATAATTGGCGACCGGCATGGTTTCGAGTTCGGCGTTCAACCCTACCTGCTGCAGCATGCCGGTGATGGCCAGGCACACATCGGCGTCATTGAGATAGCGGTCATTGGGGCAGCGGAAGCTGAAGGTGAAGCCGTCGGGATAACCCGCTTCGGCCAGCAAGGCGCGGGCTGCATCGGGGTCGTAGGCCGGACGTTCGGTGTGGGCCTGTGAATAGCCCGAGAGCCCTGCAGGCTGCAACTGCGCCGCCGGCTTGGCGAGACCGCCCATGATCACCTGGACGATCGCGGGAACATTGACCGCATGCGCGACTGCCTGGCGGACGCGTGCATCGGTGAAGGGATTTCCCTCGACATTGCCATCGGTGAAATAGAGCGTGTCCTTGTCCTGGCTGAAGCCGAGCATGATGACGCGCGCCTCCACCCCAGAGAACACCGTGACGCCATCGGTTTCGGCCAGGCGCGGCGCGTTCTGCACCGGCACAGTGGTCAGCATGTCCAGTTCGCCCGAAAGCAGCGCAGCGATAGCCGTGGCCGAATTGGTGATCGGGCTCAGCACGGCCTCAGTGAGGTTGTGTTCCGGCTCATCCCACCAATCGGGGTTGGCCACCAGGCGCGTGGCGACGCCCGGCTCGCGCGTATCGAGCATGAAAGGACCGGTGCCGTTCGCATTCAGGGTCGCGTAGGTTTCGCTGTCCCGTGCCGGCGCCGTCGCGCCATTTGCCTCGGCCCAGTCGCGATCGAGAATCATCCAATTGGCAATGCTGTCGGGAAACAGCGGATTGGGGCCATTTGTGATGAATTCGACGGTATAGTCATCGACCACCCGCACTTCGCTGACCGGCGCGAACCAGGATTTCACATCCGACTGCTCGGAAATTGCGCGCTCATAGGAGAACAGCACGTCATCGGCATTGAACTGGGCACCATCCTGAAAGGTGACGCCCTCACGCAGCGTAAAGCGCCAACCATCCTCATCGCCGGTCAAAGGTTCCCACGCTGTGGCCAGGGATGGCTCGATGGCCATGTCCTTGCCGCGTCGCACCAGCCCCTCATAGATATTGTTCAGGAACGAGGTGACCGGCGCCAGATTGGCGGCATGCGGGTCCATGGTCTGCGGGTCGGTGGCGGCAGACCAGCGAAAGGTTTCGGCCATGGCCGTGCCGCTGAGCAGCGCAACCATCGATGAGGCCAGGAATATTCGGGTAGTGGTATGACGCAACATGGGTTCCTCCCGGGTCATTACTGCAGGCAGCATTTCAGCCTTGGCCACAATGACCAAGTGCAATGTCAAAGAAGTGTTCGACAGGGCACGGCGCGCGGTTACCGGGCCGGACTGCTTTTTCTTTGCCTGGCATCAGTTTGAGCAATGACGTGCCTGAAAGGCCGCCATGGCCAGCCGAGCAACCCGCCATTCGAGCACAGCTCTCATGGCCTCCGCCTCTGAAATCAGTCCACCGGAGTAATTTAGTCTTCGGCCGAGCCGGAGCCCTTGAAACCCTTCGCGACCAGATAGGCCTCCGCCGAATCCTTGCGGCTCGAAGGCGGCTTGACGTGAAAAGTGGTCGCAAAGTGCCGCTTGAGCATGTGCAGCAGCTCATGCTCGGTGCCCCCCTGGAACACTTTAGCCACGAAAGATCCGCCGGGGTTGAGCACTTGAATTGCGAAATCGGCGGCGATTTCGATCAGATGCACGATGCGCAGATGGTCGGTGGCACGGTGGCCGGTGGTCGGCCAGGCCATGTCGCTCATCACCACATCCGCGCCGTGGCCGCCCATGGCCTCGATCAGCATGGCGGGCGCATCGTCTTCGGTGAAGTCCTTCTTGAGCAGGATGACGCCGGGGATGGCGTCCATATCGAGATAGTCGATGCCCACGATCAGCGGATTCTCGGTGGTGGAGCCAACCGCACTGGCCGCCACC
>JBGTUK010000168.1:0-6238 GCA_041939225.1 Devosia sp. | reverse complement strand
TTTCTGGGCGAGCGGCCGAGCCGATTCCAGATCATCGGAGCGGGAATCGCTTTTGCCGGGATCGCGGTGATCGCTTCGGAGCGGCTGGAAGCCACCAATCTGCTGCCGCTGGGGCTGGTGCTGCTGGCGGCGCTGAGCTGGGGCGTGGCCAATGTGCTGACCAAGAAGGCGGGCAAGGTCAATGCCGTGTCATTCACCGTCTGGGGTGTGCTGGCCGCGCCGGTGCCTTTGCTCGTCCTGTCGTTGCTGACGGAAGGCTGGCCGGCGGTGTCGGGCGCGCTAGCGAGCTTTTCGTGGGCCGATGCAGGGCTGATCGTGTTTCTGGCCTATCCAGCGACGCTGTTGGGGGGTGGCATCTGGAGCTGGCTGTTGGGGCGGCATCCAGCCTCGGTGGTGGCGCCGTTTACCCTATTGGTGCCGATCACCGGGCTGGCGTCAGGCTATCTGGTGCTGGGTGAGACCATTACCCGGATCGAGGTGCTGGGCGCTGTGCTGGTGATCTGCGGGCTGATCGTGACTCTGCGCAAGGCGAAAAAGAGCGAGCCGCCGATACGCTTGGACTGAGGGAAGGCCGCCAGTGGCGGCCCTCCCTAATTCGACTTACTGAGCCGCTGGAGCATTAGCGGCCGCAAGCAAAGCGTCGTATTCCTCCGCGGACAGCTCACCATTGCCGTCGGTGTCAGCAGCGGCGAAAGCGTTTTCGGTGAGATCGGGCCAAGCGAGCTGGGCTTCGCTCAGCGATATGCTGCCGTTCAGATCGGTATCGACAGCCGCGAAATCGGTTGCGATCTGGGCCATGGCGGCTCCGGACAGACCAAGCGCGAACAGGGTGGTCAGGACGATTTTCTGCATGGGAATGCTCCATGTTGATTGGTTCGAAAACGGCCAGGATTATTCCCTGCCGACGGAGCGCTGAAGGGCGTTCCGTGAGACTGACAATCATTGGGGATTGTGGCCAGGGATGGCTGGCAGAAGGGCGCAGCCGGACCCATTCAGGGGCAATTTCTGGGCGCTGTGAGACACTTGCGGACGGGGCCTGTGGCAATCACGCCCGCGTGAAGGGTCGGTCCTGCCCAGCATTTCGTGTCGCTCTAGTGATCACGATTGGGGCGGCGCCAGTGCAAGTCTAGGGCAAAAGCGCGACAAGCGACCGCGCACAAATCAAGCGAGCACGCGATCCTTGTCCATGCGCCGGAGCAGGCGTTCAGAGCTGGGGGCGGATGAAGTCGCCATTATTGTCCATGATCCACAATTCGCCGGTCGAAATGTCGAACCAGGCGCCGTGCACCGCCAATTGCCCATCGTCTTCGAGCGATTTGACGTAGGGAAAGGTGCGCAGATTGCGGATGGAGTTGCGGATCGAGATCCGCTCCATGGCGGTCTGGCGCTCCGCCTCGGTCATGCCGGTATTCTGGCCAAGCTGACCGGGAAGGTCACCCAGCATGCTCATCCACTTGCCGATGAAGTCGCCACTGTCGAGCGGCTTCATGTGTGGATCGAGCGCGGCCTTGATGCCCCCGCAGCGGCCGTGACCCATGACCACGATATTGGAAATTGAAAGACCCTTGATGGCGAATTCAATGGCGGCGGAGGTGCCGTGCTGGCCACCGTCCGGCTGGTAGAGCGGCACCAGATTGGCGACATTGCGCAGGACGAAGAGTTCACCGGGACCGGCATCGAAGATCATTTCGGGCGCCGCGCGGCTATCGCAGCAGGCAATGATCAGCGTTGTGGGCTTCTGGCCAGTTTCGGCCAGATCGCGAATGCGTTCTTTCTCCCGGGCATAGCGACCGGACATGAAATTGGCGTGGCCATCGAGAAGATGCTGAGGAAAGCTGTGCATGTCGTTTCGATTAGCTGTAAGAGGCGACAAGATCAATCACCGACGCTGGGACGTCGGCACATGGGGGAATTGCATGCTGATCTACCGATTGCTCACCGGCGAAGATGACAGCGCCTTTTGTCACAAGGTGACCAAGGCACTCTCCGAGGGGTGGCAGCTTCACGGCAGCCCGACCTATGCCTATGACGCTGTGTCCAAGAAGATGCGCTGCGGGCAGGCGGTGACACGCACCGCCAAGGACCAGCCTTATGATCCGGACAAGAAGCTCATCGACTACTAGGCGCGCTGCAGCGCCAGGTGCTGGAGCAGGATGATGGTCTTGGCATCCACGATCCGACCGTCACGGGTCATGGCGAGAGCCTGAGCGAAGTCGAGCTCGACCAGCTCGATTTCCTCGCCTTCGTGTTCCAGCCCCCCACCAGCATGGCGCAATGTATCCTGGTCGTAGAGGCCCAGGAACAGGCTCACCTTTTCGGTCAGCGAACCGGGGCAGGAATAGATGTCGTAGACATGCCGAACGTCCCTGGGGTCGTGACCGGTTTCCTCAAGCGCTTCGCGGGCAACTGCGATGGCTGGCGCCTCGCCATCAAGCAGACCAGCGCAAACCTCGAGCAGGTCGGGCGCGTCCCCATTGAGCAAAGGCGGCAGGCGGAACTGTCGGACCAGCAGCACCGTGTCGCGTGCAGGATCGTGCAGCAGCATGGCGGCGGCGCTGCCATGGTCATAGACTTCGCGCTCAAGCCGCTGCACCGTGCCGGACTTGTGTCGGTAGTCCAGCGTCACATTGGACAGGGTGCCCCAATTCTTCACCAGCAGCTTGGCGTCAATAATGGATATGCGATCGGTCATGCGGTCCCCGCGAAGAATGCCGGGACCGCATAAACCTTCATTGATGCGATGAAAAGCGCCGTTGGGCCCAGCCGCGTATGTTGCGACGAGAAACCCTAGAACTCGTTCCAGTCCTCAGCGGCCGCACCACCAAAATAGGCTTTTGCCGCCTTTTGCACCTTGCCCAGCATGCCGCGGGCGTCGGTCGGCTTCGGCGCCGCACTACCCGATGCAACGACAGGGCGCGGCTGCTTGGTGGATGACTTAGCTGTATCGGCGAGCGTGAAAGTTGCCACGATGGAGTCGAGCTTGGTGGCCTGGCCTTCGGTTTGCTCAATCGAGGCGTTCATCTCTTCTACCAGCGCTGCGTTGTGCTGGGTCATTTCATCCAACTGACGCACGGCGACATTGACCTCGGCAATGCCGGAGGCCTGGGCCTGGCTGTCGCTGGCAATGGTTTCCATGACACCGGCGGTCTGCTTGACGCCCTCGATGATCTCGGCGAGGCGCCCGGCCACGTCGGCCACCAGACGCGTGCCGTTGCGCACTTCGCCAGCACTCTGCTCAATCAGTGCCTTGACCTCGGAGGAGGCTTCAGCGGCGCTTTGCGCCAGGCGCCGCACTTCAACGGCGACCACGGCGAAACCCTTGCCGGCTTCGCCAGCGCGGGCCGCTTCGACGGATGCATTCAGGGCCAGCAGATTGGTCTGGAAGGCGATGTCGTCGATCAGTCCGATAATATTAGAGATCCGGCCCGAGGAGGTTTCAATGGCGCTCATGGCGCTGGTCGCCTCGTCCATCACGGCGCTGCTGGCCTGCACGACATTGGTCACCTTGTCGGTGCTTGCGCTGGCCTCGCGGGCCCGCTCAGCATTGAGCGAGACGGTAGAGGCGGTCTGTTCCATGGTTGCCGAGGTTTCCTCGATGGTAGCGGCCTGACGCGTGGTGCGTTCGGAGAGGTCGTTGGCGCCGGAAAGGATCTCGCTGGTGGCGGTCTTGAGGGCGCGGGAAGTGTCGCGCAATTCGGAGACCATGTTGGCCAGCTTGTCCGCCACATTGTTGGTGGAGGTCTTGAGACGGTCGAAGGCCCCGGCATAGGCGCCCAGCATGCGCTGGCGCAGGTCGGCGCGCGCCAAAGCGTCAAGGACCTGTTCGGCCTCACCCAACGCCTCTTCGACGGAGCCGAGCATGGCGTTGAGATTGTCAGAAATGCGGTCAATTTCCGGATCGTCATAACGATCATCAATGCGGCCCGAGAAGTCGCCCTGCATGGCCTGGGCGATGACCCCGTCAAAAGCGGACTGGAAGCGGGCCATCATTTCCGCACGCGCTTGGGTCTGGCTGACATGGGCGGCCTTTTCTACTTCGGCAGCGGCCATTTGCTGGCCATTGCTGCGGAAGGTTTCGAGTGCCCGCGCCATGTCGCCGAGCTCGTTGCGCGCATTCGTGCCGGCGATAGAGATTTCGTAATTGCCCTCGACAAGCGTGCGCATGGTCGAGGTGAGATTGGCAAAGGCCCCACTGAGCCAGCGTGCGGTGACGGCGGCCAGAGCGATGCCGGCGAGCAGGCCCACAAGGCTGACCCCAACGATGATGTAGAACTGGCGCTGCTGCTGGTCGACGATTTGCGGACCCAGCTTGTTCTGCGCTTCCTTGGCCCGGTCCGACATCTGGTTGTAGAGCAGGCTCATGTCCTCGCCCAGAGCGCGCAGCTCCTGAGTCTGGGGGACGTCCTGGGCTGGCGTTCCACTCTTTAGCGCGGCGACCAGGGTGGTGAAGGCTGCATCATATTCTCCGGCCTCCAGCGTCACCTCGTCGATCGCGGCCACCGAGACCGGATCGTGCAGGAAGAATGCGTAGCCATCCGCGTCCGTGGTGCCAACGTCCAGAATCATTTCGCGCACCCGCGCCTCTTGCGCAGGAGATGGTGCACGCAGATAGGACTCCAAATCCTGTCGCAACGTTTCCACGTCGCGGACATAGTCGTTGATTTCCTGGGACTGCTGTGCCGCAAACTGGTACTGGGCAAACAGGCTTCCGGCCGAGGCCATCATGATGATCGACATGGCGCCGACGATCAGGATGATAGCGGTGACGCCGGCGAAGGCTGCGTAGATGCGGGATTTGACGCTGGCAAACAGGGGCATATGGGAATTCTCCGTAGTCGAGCCATAAGTTCCACGGAGGCGCCTAATAATTGTTTACCATAAGCAAACAAATGATCGCGGCGGCGTGATTGTCGGTTTTGCGTGGTTGGGTCCGTCTCTGACGTTGGGTGGCTGCCGCCCGGCAGCATCGCTTCGCATCTCGAACATGCTGTGCGCTATACGAACAAAGTGCGGATTGCGCCGAAAGTTGCACTTCGGAGCGGGGTAGGGGCTTTGATTTGGTAACCAATGGGCGCTAAACGTTCGAACCATTCCAAACTGGACGCGGCACCGCGCCCGCATCAGGAAAGGCCCCGGAGCGCCCCATGTCGGTCAGAGCCCGCCCCACTTCTCCGCATCTGCAGATTTACCGCTGGACCGTCACCATGGCGATGTCCATTCTCCACCGCATGACCGGCATTGCCAATTATGCCGGCATGGCGCTGCTCGCCGTGTGGTTGCTTGCCGCGGCACTTGGCCAAGATGCGGTGATGCAGGTCAATTACATCTTTGGCAGCTGGTTCGGTCAGCTGGTGCTGTTCGGCTTCACCTGGAGCCTAGTGCATCACATGTGCGGGGGACTTCGACACTTCGTGTGGGATACCGCCGCCATGATGGAGCCGGGCCAGCGCGAAGCAATTGCCTGGGCCACGATCATCGCCTCGGTGATCATCACCCTTCTGATCTGGACCTTATTTGTGTGGATGGCCTGACATGCGCGAATCCGTGATCACCACCGAAACCATTGCCAATCCGAAGTCTCGCTATGGCAGTGCAAACGCCTCGACGCGCCATTTCATCACCCAGCGGGTAACGGGCGCCATCAACATTCTGTTTCTTGCGCTGCTGCTTTTCATCGTGGTGCGCCTGGCCGGGCAGGACCGCACCGATGTGGTGGGGCTGCTGGGGCAGTGGTGGATCGGCGTGCCCTTTGCCGCCCTGATCGCCATTGTAGCGATCCACATGCGCAATGGGATGCGCGATACGCTGGAAGATTATCTCGCCGGCTCAATGTATCGCCTGGCCATGCTGCTCAACACGCTGTTCTGCCTCGCCGTAGCCCTGCTGGGCGCTGGCGCCGTGCTTAAAATCGTCTTCTGGGGTTGATCGAAAAATGGCTGCATACGAACTGATCGACCACGAATTCGACGTTGTGGTGGTGGGGGCCGGTGGCGCCGGGCTGCGTGCGACGTTGGGCATGGCCGAGCAGGGTTTCAATACCGCCTGTATCACCAAGGTCTTTCCCACCCGTTCGCACACCGTGGCAGCGCAGGGTGGCATTGCCGCTTCGCTGCAGAATATGGGTCCGGATAGCTGGCAGTGGCACATGTACGACACCGTGAAGGGGTCGGACTGGCTGGGCGACAATGACGCTATGGAATATCTGGCGCGCGAGGCTCCGGCGGCGATCTACGAGCTC
>JBGTUK010000167.1:0-6257 GCA_041939225.1 Devosia sp. | reverse complement strand
TGGTCATGTTGACGCCGTTAGTGGCGAAGCCGCCCATCGCCTTGTAGAGCGCGGCCGGCACGTTGCGAACGCGGAAGACGAAGGTGGTCTTCACCTTGCCCTTGTTGGGCGCCTCATCCTTGGTGCGCGACATGACAAGGAAGCGGGTCGTATTATGGCCCTCGTCCTCGATGTTTGTCTGCAACAGGCTAAGCCCGTAGATCTCGCCCGCGAGCCGGGAACCGATGGCGGCGGTGGTACGGTCGCCCCGTGCGGCAACTTCACGAACAGAGCCAGCCGTGTCTGTGCCATTGATCGTGCGCAAATTGTGCGCTGCGATGAACCTGCGGCACTGGCCCAATGCGGGAGGCTGTGATTGCACAGCCTTGATTTCGTCCAGGGTGACCCCCGGCAGAGCCAGAAGGTTCATCTCGATGCGCAGGTAAGTTTCGCCCACGATGAACAAGCCGCTTTCAGGCAGGAGATGGTGGATGTCGGTGATCCGGCCATAAAGGGAATTTTCGACCGGCAGCACGGCTCGATCGGCGGCGCCAGACTGAACCCCAGCCATCGCTTCTTCGAAGGTCACATTGGGCAGGAAGGTGCCCTCGGGGAACACGTTAAGAGCCGCCGCATGGCTGAAGGCCCCCGGTTCACCCTGGAAAGCGATCTTCTTGGTCATTGGATGGTCATCCCTGAAAACAAAGGCAGGCGGGTTGTGGCGCGGACATACTATGGAGTCAATCTGCAGCCCGTCCGCGCAGGGGCATGCAAAATCGCACCGCTGACGGCATTTTCCACTGCGCGGTCGGCGCCGCGGCGGTTTGACCTGTTGCGCCAGAAGTGGTCTTGATACTATGTTCCGCGCGCGTCGAGCCGGCCGGTTGAGGCAGATTCTGTTATGGGATCGCAGTTTGGGCGGACTCGGGAAATTGTCCACAGGGGATGGACCGGCAGAGAGACCAAATGGATTCGTTTGAGCTAAACAAGATCATCGGCGCCGTGCTCGGCACCCTGTTGTTCGTTATGGGTGTAGGGTTTCTGGCTGAAGCCATCTATCACCCGATCGAGAACCGCGGCCCTGGCTATGCCTTGCCCGAACCGGTAGTGGCCGAAGCCGGCGCTCCGGTGGAGGAAGTGCCCGAGACTCCGCTGCCCGTTCTGCTGGCGAGCGCCAGTGTCGACAATGGCGCCGCCGCCGTTCGCAAGTGTCAGAGCTGCCACACGTTTGGTGAGGGCGAGCCGGCCAAGCAGGGCCCAAATCTCTATAACATTGTTGGCGCTCTCGAGGCGCACATGGAAGGCTTCGCCTATTCAGACATCCTGCTGCAGCAGCGGGCCGAGGGGCGGACCTGGACCTATGAAAACCTCAATGCCTTCCTGGCCAGTCCGCGTGACTATGCGCCAGGCACCAAGATGGCGTTTGCCGGCGTCCGCTCGCCCGAAGAGCGTGCCGACATCCTGGCCTATCTGCAGACCCTGACGAGCGACCCGGTTCCGTTCCCGGAACCGGAGGCTGCGGCTGCGGCTGCGGCTGCAGAAGAGGCAGCCCCGGCAGAAGGCGAGGTCACCGAAGTCGAGACCATTCCCGAAGAAATAGTTGCGCCCGAAGAGGCCAGCGAGGAGACCGTGACCACCGAGCCCGCCGCTGTTGTGGAGACGCCGACAGCCACCCAGTCGGACACTTCGGTGGAAGGCACACCCGTGCAGGAAACTTCGCCGGCAAGCCCGGACGCTCCGGCCTCTAACCAGTAAGGCTATGTGCCGCCTCTCCAGTGTTTTCAAAAGCCGCGCCCCCAAGGTGCGGCTTTTTCCATTTCAAGGGATAGCTATTGATGTTGCTGCTGCACCTTTCCGACGTTGATGAAGCGAGTTGGGCCCAAGCGTTTTCCAAGGCGCTGGCCCCCTACCCCGTGGTGCGGCGCGGCGACAATTTCAACCCGGCGGACGTTCGCTACATCTTTGTCTGGAAACCCCAGGCCAATGCCTTTGACGGGTTGAGCAATCTCAAGGCGGTGTTGTCGCTCGGCGCAGGGGTGGATGCCTTGCTCAAGCATCCCAATTTGCCCAATGCTCCAATCGTGCGCTTCGTTGACGAGTATCTGTGCCAGCGCATGAGCGATTATGTGGTGGCCCATGTTACCATGCATCACCGCCAGTTTTCACGGTTCATGGCCGACCAGAAGGCGCGCCGCTGGGTCCAATATTATCCCCCGGGGGCCAACGAAATCACGGTTGGCATTATGGGCATGGGGGTCCTGGGCCAGGACGCAGCCAAGCGCCTCAAACCGCTCGGTTTCAACTTGAGAAGTTGGAGCCGCACCCCCAAGGCCGTGGAGGGAGTGGAAGGCTTTGCCGGCCAGGCGGAGTTCGACGACTTCCTCTCTGGCACCGATATTTTGGTCAATCTACTGCCGCTGACGCCAGAAACCACGGGCATTCTCAATCGCCGCACGTTTTCCAGGCTGCGGCGCGACAAGCTTGCCGGTGGCCCGGTTATCATCAATGCGGCGCGGGGCGGGCACCAGAAGGAAGTCGATATTGTGGCGGCGCTCCGGGATGGTACGCTTGGCGCGGCCAGCCTTGATGTGTTCGAAACCGAGCCCCTGCCGCAGGACAGCCCGCTCTGGAGCATTGAGAATTGCTATATCACCCCACATATCGCTGCTATCTCCAACGAGCAGAGCGGCGTGCGCTACTTTACCAAGGTGCTCACTGAGCACGAAGCGGGCAAGGCGTTGCCAAATGTGGTCGACCGCGAGCGAGGATATTAGATCGACACATAAAATTCACTGGTCAGGAGCCAGTGTGTCGTTCAAGCAGGCTGGATGAAAACAAAGGGAGCCGGTCGAGGGGCATGACCGATGCAGCGCAGCAGGAAAAACCGGGGCTCTATGATCGGCTGAAGGCCGCCACGAGGCACCCGCTGGCCGAGCCGATCCTGGCGCTGATCTGCTTTCTTGAAGCCATGATCGTCCCGGTATTTCCCGAGGTGATGCTGGCGCCGATGATCCTGGCGGACCGTCGGCGCGCCTGGCGCCTTGCCGCCATCTGCACCATTTCCTCGGTGGTGGGTGGGATCTTCGGCTATGCGATCGGCTATTTCCTGTTCGACACCATCGGCAAGAGCATCGTGGAGTTTTACGGCGCTGGCGCTAGTTTCGAGCAATTGCGCGACAGCTTTGTTTCCAATGGCCCGTTCATGATCATGATCGGCGCCGTCACGCCCATTCCCTACAAGATCATCACCATCACCAGCGGCGTAGCGGGGGTCGATATCTGGACCTTTGTTGTTTACGGCCTCATTGGGCGTGGTCTGCGCTTCTTCGTCCCCTGCGGCCTGTTCTATTTCTTTGGACCGGCGGCCAGCGCCTTTATCGAAAAGCACAAGAAGTGGGCCGGCTGGGTGATGCTGGTCGCGGTCATCGGCGGCTTTGCCGCCGCGCCGCTGCTGTTTCCCAAGCATGGTACGGAGGTGACCGATCAGGTGATCGAGCGGACCACCGGCACCGATGTCATTCCTGGCTCGATGGCACCGGTTCAGGCCGAGTAACGCTGCCGGAGCAGACCGTAGATCGCGCGGATGGCCTGGTCAGTGCCGCCGACCGGACGCCCGGGCCGCGCATCAGGGGCCCAACCAAAAATATCAAGATGTACCCAGGCCGCCGCCTTGCTGACAAAACGCTTTAGAAACAGGGCCGCGGTGACGGACCCGGCATGGCCGCCGCTGGCAGTATTGTTCAGATCGGCGATGCGAGAGGAGAGCAGGCTCGCATAGGGTGACCAGAGCGGCATAGGCCAGAGCGGGTCTTCCGACGCCAAACCCGCTGCGGCAAGACCTGCCGCCACGCTATCATCAGTGGAATAAAGCGCGGGTAATTCGGGCCCGAGTGCAACGCGGGCAGCGCCGGTCAGCGTTGCCATATCGATCAGCAAGTCCGGCTTTTCTTCATCGGCCAGAGCCAGGGCATCGGCAAGGATCAACCGGCCTTCCGCATCAGTATTGCCGATTTCGACGCTGATACCGGCGCGCGAGCGCAAGACGTCGCCGGGGCGGAAGGCATTTCCGGCAATGGCGTTCTCGACAACAGGCAGCAGCACCCGCAGGCGCAACGGCAGCCCGGCATCCATGATGGCATGGGCCAGCCCGAGCACATTGGCCGCGCCGCCCATGTCCTTTTTCATCATCAGCATGCCGGCAGCCGACTTGATGTCGAGACCACCAGTGTCAAATGTGACGCCCTTGCCGACCAGGGTCACCTTGGGATCGGTTTCCTTGCCCCAGCGCAGATCGATGAGGCGCGGCGCCTGAGCGCTGGCGCGGCCCACAGCGTGGATCATCGGGAAATTTTGTTCGAGCAGATCATCGCCCTTAATGACGGCGACGCTCATGTCGTGGCGGGTGGCCAGTTCCCGCGCGCGGGCTTCAAGGGCGTCGGGGCCCAAATCATTGGCGGGCGTGTTGATCAGGTCGCGCGTCAGGCTGGCGGCCGCGACCTGCCGCTCAACTTCCCCGGCATCGGCCGCTTCGGGCAGAACCAGGCGCGGCGCCGGCGGGGCGGAACGATAGGATTCGAAACGATAGGCGCCAAGGCGGAAGGCAATAGCGGCGAGGGTCGGATCGCCGAAACCGCCCTGCAGCTGATAGTCGCCCTCGGGCAGGCTCGCAGAAGCCAGGCCGGCTACGAAGACGGGACGCCCTTGCTCCGGGCCGGTGCCGAACAGCCAGGCCGCAATGGCGCCCTTGGCGTCAGGCATTGCCAGCAGGCGGCCGCGCTGGCCGGCAAATCCATTGGCCTTGGCCCAGGCCCGCTGCCCATCGTCCAGCGGCCCGGCCTCCACCCCGTTCTCGGGAAGGAAAATGAGTGGAATGGCGGCTTGGTCAGTCATGGCGCAGAACTCCGTTTCGTCGCCCTTGTCTAGCCGGGACCGCGCGCCCGCACAACGCCACAGGATCGCGGTTTAACCGCGCGTTAGGGTTAATGATCTATTGCTCTTGGGAGAGACCATATGGCCCGTCAGTGGCCCGGAGTGCAAATTGTTCAACCCAGGACGGATCAGCGGAAAATTGCGCCCCCTGCTCCTTGCAGGTGTTGCAGCGCTTGTGCTTTCGGCCTGCGCGTCCAATCGCGGCCATTTGGCCAGCACGGATTACGCCGGCATGAGCGCGGCGCAGAGCCACGCCAATCTGGGTGAATTGACCGCACGCTATCGCGCCAATCCGAAGGACCGCGCAGTTGTCATTCACTATGCAGCGGCGCTGCGTGCGGCTGGTCAGCCACAGCAGGCGGCAGCGGCACTGGAACAGGCGATGCCGCACCACGGTGGCGATGTCGCCATAAGCGTGGCCTATGCCAAGGCGCTGACGGCAGCCGGGCGGTTCGAGCAATCCATCGAGGTGCTGCGCAATGTAATCCGGCCCGATGCACCGGATTGGAACGCGCTGCTGGTGCTGGGCGCCACGCTGGACCAGACCGGTCGGCACGAGGAGGCTCGTAAGATCTATGTGCAGGCCGGAGTGATTGCGCCGGGCGAGGCCTCGATCGAGACCAATCTGGGTCTGTCCTATGCCATGACCAATGATCTGGTGGCCGCAGAGAAGCATCTACGCCGGGCGGTGCAGATGCGCGGCGCCAATACGCAGACGCGGCAGAACCTGGCACTGGTGGTGGGCCTGCAAGGGCGGTTCGACGAGTGCCGCGCACTATATGCCGCCGAGCTGCCGCCCGATCAGGTCGAGGCCAATATGGCCTATGTCCGGGCTCTTCTTACCCAGCAGAACCGCTGGGACGTGATCGGAAAGAGCTAACACTCTCCAGTCCTTGCTCAATCAACTCGATAGGTTGGTTCCGAGGCCCAATGCCTGTTGCATGGCTTGGCTGCATGAAGCTCTTCTATGCCCGTAGTCCTGAGGATCTGCCGATCGGGCTGACCGAGCAATTCCGCTAGGCGGGCAGACCAGCGTCCGTCCACAAAGGTCGGTTTAGCCACCGCCCATGGTCGTTGCGACGGAGCCGGTGAAGACCTGGATCATGGCCGGGGAGAGGATGACGATAAACAGCACCGGCAGGAAGAACAGGATCAGCGGCACTGTGAGCTTTGGGGGCAGCGCAGCGGCTTTCTTTTCGGCTTCCATCATGCGCGCTTCGCGGCCCTCCTCGGCCATGACGCGCAGGGCTTGGCCCACTGAGGTACCGTAGCGGTCGGCCTGAATGAGCGCGGTCATTACCGATTTGACGCCATCGAGGCCGGTGCGGCGGCCCAGATTTTCGTAGGCG
>JBGTUK010000166.1:0-6265 GCA_041939225.1 Devosia sp. | reverse complement strand
GCATATCGCCAAGATGTGGTCCCTCGGGATTATCCAGCCCGTGCTGCGCGTCAGTGGGATTGAAGTGTGAACCGGCACTCTCGAAATTGCTCGACGGATCGCATACTCCGGTCTGATGGAAGTGGAAGCCATGGTCTCCCGGTGCCATGCCCTGGATGCCGCCCGAAAGGGTGACACTGCCATCATCGTTTGGCGTCAAGGTCACCGTCCCAACCTCGCTGCCATCGGCGGCAACAAACACTGCCAGGGCACTCGGGCCTCCTAAGGCGTCTGCCCCGCTCTGAGGAGCATCCTGCGCCATCGCAGGAGCAGCAATCATCAAGGCGACGAGAGAGGCGGCGTGTATCTTGGTTCGCATGTGAAGGTCCTTTCGTATAACGCGAAGTGACGCTTCCTGCGCAACGGTGTGGATAGCCAGTGGTTCCGGTAACCGCCGCGCTCAGTCTCGATGCCGCGCCTATCCCACCAGCGATTTTGGCGGCCGCATCTTGAGCGACAACAGTACGCAGCCGATCGCCAGCGACGAGGTCACCGTCGAATAGAAGAACGCATAGGCACCGAAAAACTCGACCAGCACGCCGAACACGGTCAGCGCCAGCATGGCCATGGCCATGTTGAGCATGTTGAAAAAGCCCTGCGCCTCTGCTGCATTGGCCTCATTGGTCCAGTTGGCAATAAAGTGCACCACCCCGAAATAGCCCATACCAAAGCTGAAGGCATGCAGCGACTGGGTGAGAAACAGCACCTCCACCGGCGGATTGAACGCCATGATGGTGAAGCGGATCAAGCCGGCGACCGCCCCCGCCAGAATCATGTTTCGTGCCGTCACTCGGCCACCGAAGCGCCGCCAGACAAACATCAGCACCGCCTCACCGACGGCTGCAAAGCCAAGCAATGGGCCCAGAAAATAGCTCGGAATGCCGTTTTCGTGCCAGAGCAGCGCTCCAAAGCCGCCAATCACCGCGTTGGAGGAATTGACCAGCGCAAAGGCCAGCAGCGGCAGCACGAACCAGGGCTGCAGCGCATCCTTGAGCCGGCTGGGCGGCGCCACAGCATCAGGTGCCGCACCGGCCAGGGTCACCTGCGGTTTTGGTGCCCGGAAACGTGGCAACAGGAACGCCAGCCCGGCCCGTGCCACCACCATCAGCACAAAGAGCGACACGAATGCGCCCGACCCCAACACATTGAGAAACAGCCCGAATCCGCCCGCACCGACAACATAGCCGACCGTCGCCCAGGCGCGGATCACGCCGAAATCGGTGCCATTGCGACGCGTCATGCGCACCGTCGCCGCATCGATCACCGGCGCAACCAGCCCGTTGCTGGAGGCGCACAGCCCCCAGACCAGCAGGATGCCCCAGAACTCGGAGACGAAATACATGGGTATTGCCGACAACGCCGAAATCATGGAGATGCCGATCAGCGCCGTCCGCCAGTCGTCCGCCCGATCAGCTACACGCCCCACGATCATGTTGAGGCCCAGCAAAATCAGGGTCGGCAGCGCGTTGATCACCCCAATCTGATCCGCTGGAATGCCATGTTCGCTCAGCCAGATGCCCAGGAACACCGACGCAACGCCGCCCGGCAGATAGACGGTAAACTGATAAATGGATGCACGCAGCTCGGGCGAATCCCAGCGCGAAAAGGCCGATGGCATGGAAATGAACTCCCGGCGCAGAGGCGCGCCGCGTTCCCTCAACTGACTCGGATGCGCGCGCGAAGCAAGGGCATTTCTGCGCAAATCGTCCGCAAATCCGGCCTCTGGAACGTTCTAGATGGCTTTTGCCAGTCTTGAGGCAACATGGGCAGGCGTCAGCGCGGAAAGAAATTGTCGGGCGCTGGCCGCCCAGGTGAACTGTTCACCCAGCGCCCGCGCATCAGCCCGCCGCAGGGTCAGCGACCGGCGTACAGCGGCGCCCAGATCCTCCGACAGCGTCCCGGCCCTTGGGTCGGTAACCACATCGCGCGGTCCCGTTACCGGGTAGGCGGCCACCGGCGTGCCAGAAGCCAGGGCTTCAGTCACCACATTGCCGAACGTATCCGTGCGGCTTGGAAACACGAACACATCGGCACTGCGATAGGCGGCAGCCAGCGCCTCGCCATGCAGATAGCCGATAAAATGTACCTGCGGATAGTGCCGCTCCAGATGCGCACGATCCGGCCCATCGCCAACCACGATCTTGCTGCCCGGCACGTCGAGATCGAGAAACGCCGTCACATTCTTTTCCGCCGACACTCGCCCCACATAGAGCAGATGCGGACCCGGCAGGTCTGTGAACACACTCTTCTCGCCAGGATAGAAGCGCACCCCGTCCACACCCCGCCCCCACAGCGTCAGATGCGAGAACCCGCGGCCCCTCAATTCCGTGCGCAGCGACGGCGTCGGCACCATGGTCGCCACCGCCGGGTCGTGAAACCAGCGCAGATAGCCATAGCTCCACTCCTCCGGCAGCGGCAGCCGCGCCGCCGCATATTCGGGAAAGCGGGTGTGAAAGCTGGTAGTGAAAGCCTTGCCACGCTCCAGGCAATAGCGCCGCGCCAAAAGGCCCAGCGGGCCTTCAGTGGCAATATGAATGTGATGTGCTCGCGTTCGCGCCATGGTCATGAAGACAGCTCTGCGCGAGGCGAGCGACAGCCTGATTTCTGGATAGGTAGGCACTGGCACGGTCCAGAACGGCTCCGGGGTAAGGAAACTGACCTCATGCCCCCAGGCCCGCAATTGTTTGGCGACGCTTTCGAGCGTGCGCACCACGCCATTGATTTGCGGGCGCCATGCATCGGTGACAATCAGGATTCGGCGGAGGGAAAGCTTGGGATCAATGTACATGGCGACACCACGATTGCTCGCAATGCCATCATGGTGCGCGCTCCCCGCGTCGCTTGCGTGACGGTTATGTGACGCTCACTTGACGGGCTTACAGCCCGGAACTCTGGCGCAATTTCACTTTGCGCGCGTCGCCGGTGACCATTTCGGTCCACTTGATGAGCTCGAACGCTCCATCGTGATTCTCGACAATGGCCGTGCAACTCTCCACCCAGTCGCCGGTATTGATATACTGAATGCCCAGCCGGTCGTGGATGTCGGCAAAATGGATATGGCCGCAGATCACGCCATCGACGCCGCTTTCCTTGGCTTCGTGCACCAGCGCCTCCTCGAACTGGCCGATGACCGACACTGCGTTCTTCACCTTCTGCTTGGCCCAGGCACTGAGCGACCAGTATTGCAGCCCCAACCGCCGCCGCACCCAGTTAATGGCGATGTTGACGCGCAGCGCCGCGTTATAAGCCCAGTCCCCCACATGGGCGAGCCATTTGGCGTTCATCACCACCACGTCGAACTGGTCGCCATGGATCACCAGATAGGTTTTGCCCGTTGCTGAGGTGTGGATGGTGCGATCCACTAGCTCGATTTCGCCGAAATAGGTGCCGAGATACTCGCGCAGAAATTCGTCGTGGTTCCCCGGCAGGTAGACGATCCGCGTCCCCGCAGTCGCCTTGTCGAGCATGATCTGGATCACCTCATTGTACTGCGCCGGCCAGTGCCACTGCTTGGCCAGCCGCCAGCCATCGAGAATATCCCCGACCAGATAAATCGTCTCGGCATCATGCGCGCGCAGGAAGTCGGCAAGCTGCGCACTGCGGATCGGCTTCATGCCCAGATGCACATCGGACAGGAAAAGCGCCCGAACGCGCCTGATCTCGCGGTCTTCCGACATCAGTCTCGGGCCTCCTCAATTCGGGACGGCATCTTATCGGCTGCACCCGGCGCTGCAAACACGCTTGCCAAGAAAGCCGGGGAAAGCCTTTTCACTGCAACCGCGCCTTCAGCGCCACGATGCGCCGGTAGCTTTCCTCTATCCGCGCGGCAAAGGCCGGGTCAGCCCCAGCCTCGCTCATCAGAATGTCGAGCACTTCCCGGGCCAGGCCGGGGCGATAATCGGCCGTGTTGGAGAACAGCAGAATATCCATTCCCGCGTTCACAGCATTGACCACCGTTTCATCCAGCGAAAAATGATCGCGAATGGCGCCCATTTCCAGATCATCGCTAATCACTACGCCGTCGAAGCCAAGCTCGCCCCGCAACACGCCATCGATCCAGCGCGGCGAAAGCGAGGAAGGCGTCTCCCCGTCGCCATCGGCGAAATCGGCGTGATAGAGGTGCCCCACCATAACCATGTCGACCATGTTTTCGGCGATCAGCACCCGGTACGGCTCCAACTCGTCCGGCGACCAGCTCCGCGTGATATCCACGAAACCTTCATGGCTGTCCGCGGTAGACGAACCATGCCCTGGAAAGTGCTTTAGCGCCGTCACAAGCCCTGCGGCGCGATGGGCGCGCACAAAGGCCAAATTATAGTCGATGACCACCATGGGATCGGCAGAATAGGCCCGACCGAAGCGGGCGATGATCTGGTTATCGGGATTGGTGTTCAGGTCCGCAACCGGACCGAAATTGACCGAGAAACCCTGCGCAGCAACGCCTTCGGCCATGCGAGCGTAAATTGCTTCAGCCTGCTCAGGCGTATTGTTGGCAGCGATTTTTTTCGCATTGGGAATTTCGTCAAAACCCACTTGGCGGGTCAGCCGCTCTACTGCTCCACCTTCCTGATCAAGCGTGATGAAGGGAGGCAAGTCGGGCGACGCAGCACGAAAAAGGGCATTCATCTCCCGCACTGTCTGCAGGCTCGAAACATTCTTCTTGAGATACATCACCCCGCCCAGCCGGCCGTTCTCAAGGTCGGTGACGACGGCCTTGATGCCGGCATCGGCAGGTTCGTCGCCCTCAAAACCGACAACAATCATCTGCCCCGCCATTTCTTCCAGCGTCGCGGCCGCCACCGGCTGCGCCAGAAGCGGCAGAACAAACAGGGCATGGAGAAATCGAAGCACTGGCATCACCGGCTGAGGAATCGGAGCCGCAGAGTGCCCAGCAAATGGCGGCAAGACAATGGTCTCCCCTGAATAGGGGAGGCCGGAGGGTTGTTGGCTATGCCACCTGTGCGGATGGTGGACGCAGGACCGGTGGTTTCAACCTTCCAGCCGGCCCCCGCCGAACTGGAAGGGCGGTGGATTGTGTTTCCACCGCCCGTTTTTTTTGGGGCCTTATGCCGGTTTGTTCTGGCGATTGGCGATCAGGTCATCCACGACGGAGGGATCTGCCAGGGTCGAGGTGTCCCCAAGCGAGCCGAACTCGTTCTCCGCGACCTTTCGCAGAATGCGGCGCATGATCTTGCCCGAACGCGTCTTGGGTAGTCCCGGCGCCCACTGAATAAAATCGGGCGAAGCGATAGGACCGATTTCCTTGCGCACCCAATTGCGTAGCTCCAGCCGCAGTTCGTCGCTGCTCTCCTCGCCCGCCATCAGCGTGACATAGCAATATATGCCCTGCCCCTTGATGTCGTGCGGGAAGCCAACTACGGCCGCCTCGGAAACCTTTGGATGAGCAACCAAGGCGCTCTCCACCTCGGCCGTACCCAGCCGGTGGCCTGACACATTGAGCACGTCGTCGACACGCCCTGTGATCCAGTAGTAGCCATCACTGTCACGACGGCAGCCGTCGCCTGTGAAGTAATTGCCCTTATAGGTCTCGAAATAGGTCGAGACGAAACGGCCGTGGTCGCCCCAGATGGTGCGGGCCTGACTGGGCCAGCTATCCTTGATGACCAGCACGCCTTCAGCCTTGGTCTGCTCCTGCACCTTGCCTTCAGGCGAAAGCACTTCGGGCTGAATGCCGAAGAACGGCTTGGTCGCCGAACCGGGTTTGGTTGCGATAGCACCGGGGAATGGCGCGATCATATGCCCGCCGGTTTCCGTCTGCCACCAGGCGTCCACGATCTCGCACCGGCCCTTGCCGACCTTGTTGTAATACCACATCCAGGCTTCGGGATTGATCGGCTCGCCTACAGTGCCGAGCAGGCGCAGCGAGGACATCTCGTGCTTCTCGACATATTCAGCACCTGCACCCATTAGGGCGCGGATGGCAGTCGGCGCCGTATGGAAGATATTGACCTGGTGACGCTCCACCACTTGCCAGAAGCGGCTGGCATCGGGCCAGGACGGAATGCCCTCGAACATCACTGTCGTCGCGCCATTGGCCAGCGGACCATAGACGATATAGCTGTGTCCGGTGACCCAGCCGACATCGGCCGTGCACCAAAACACGTCGCCCTTGTTATAGTCGAAGCTCAACTCGTGAGTCATCGATGTGTAGAGCAGATATCCGCCTTGGGTATGCAGCACGCCCTTGGGCTTGCCGGTTGAGCCT
>JBGTUK010000165.1:0-6270 GCA_041939225.1 Devosia sp. | reverse complement strand
TCCGCGGAAGGCGAAATCGAATCGTTAAAATCCGACGTGGCTAAGTTGAAGGGTGTATGAATAAAAAGCTTTGGCGCTTTTTCTAATTTTACGTGTTTTTCATTATTCGAAAATGTTGAATTTAAAAAATTATGATTCGGTCCCGGGACATTTCGAAGAACTGGGTTTCTTCACCGACTATTTCCGCATTCTCGGCGTTTATCCGGCTGCCGATTGAACAGGAAGTCTGGCGACCGCTTTCATTCTGGCGACCGCTTGCGTCTGGCCTTTCGGCTTACGGGAAGTGATTGGCCTGGCAGCGACCTGTTGATTTCCCTTATTTGGGCGCACGCCATGTCAATCGGAACAGGTTTGCCAAAGAAATATCCCTGTCCAATATCGCAGCCCGTTCCCTGAAGCAGTTGCAGCTGCTTGCGCGTTTCCACGCCTTCCACGACCACTTTGGCGCCGGTCTTTCTCGCCAGGACGAGAACGGCCTCAATCACGGAGAGGCCGATGGAGTTGGTGTCCAGATTTTGCACGAAGGCGCGATCAATCTTGATTTCGTCCCAGTGGAACGTCGTCAGGTACGAAAGCGACGAATAGCCCGTACCAAAGTCATCCAGTGCAAGAGAAACACCCAGATAACGTAGTTCGGAAAGCACGGCGATGGGCTGCTTTGGATCGGCCATCATCACTGACTCGGTAACCTCGAGTTTCAGCCTCTCCGGCGAAAGCCGCGTCGCCATAAGGGCGTCTGCCGTGGTCTCCATGATTTCGCCCTGCATGATCTGGATGACCGACAGGTTCACCGCGACCTGAACGTCGGGCGGCAAACGCAGAGCGTCCCTGCAGGCACAGGCGATCATGTGCTTGCCGATATCCACAATCTGCCCGGAGGCTTCTGCGATCGGAATGAACTCATCCGGCGGAATTGGCCCCAGTTGTGCATGGTGCCAGCGCGCCAAAGCTTCGACCCCCACTACCGTGCCGGCCGCCAGATCGACCTGGATCTGGTAGTGCGGCGTGATTTCCCCCTTGCCGATGGCATCCCGCAGATCATTTTCCAGGGTCAGGCGGCGTTCGACCATCTCGCGAAGCGATTGATCATAGACGGAAACTGAGCCTTTCTTTCGCGCCTTGGCCTCGCTCTGCGCCAGATCTGCGTCTTCGAGAAGCCCGCGCACGTTCGGGTTCTGTCGGGTAGAAATGGCGATCCCTGCCGTCGCACCGATCGTCACCGAGCTGCCGTCAATCTCGAATGGCCGCTTGAGCGCTTCCAGCGCGCGATCTGCAATGGTCTGGGCCGCCGCCTTGTCACTCAGGTGCAAGAGGGCCGCGAATTCGTCACCACCGAGCCGGGCGACAACATTGTCCGGCTCGGTGGAAATTATCTCTTCAAGCCTTTTGGCTGCCGCGACGAGTAACTTGTCGCCAAACATGTGGCCCCAAGTGTCATTGATCAGTTTGAATCCGTCCAGATCGAACACAATCACCGCCGTATGGCTGGCGCCCGTACTCGTTGACTGGTGCGTGTCTGGAAATGCCGTCCGGTTTGCCAGGCCCGTCAGGGGGTCGTGATGCGCCAGATAAGCAAATTTGTCTGCCGCGCGGCCCACTTGTCGGTGCGCCCGGCGCAGGGTGCGGTTCTGGAAAGTCGATACGATCAGCATGACGCCCGCCGCAACCAGCGCCGTGATTACCAGATAATGCTGGGTCGCTTGCTTTTCTGTCAGCGTTTGGCGGATCGCCGCCGCCTTGTTGACGGCGGAATCGGTTGCCTCCGCGCCAATCTTTTCGATCATGGCCCCGACCGGTGCCAAAGTGTCGAGCAATCGTGAAGCGGTATCGGTGCTGTCGAGATTAGACATCTCAGCATCGACCGACTCCAGCAGATTCATCAGCTCGTCATAGGCTCGCCGGCTTTCTGGATTGGACGCCAGGAATTCACCATAGCCGCCAACATTCCAGCTATCGAGCCGTCCCAGCAGGATCTGATAGTATAGTTGGGTGCTATCGGCGTCGGCCTGCCGTCCCAGGGCCGCGTAGCGCGCGAGAAAGGACTCCAGCTGCGCCGCTTCGATCCGGCCGTGGGCGCCGATCCACGACACATCAAAGCGCATGGAGTTCCGCACGGCAGTGGCTGTGTCCTCGACCACGCGCGCATGCAGCACCGTTGCAATGCCCAGTACGACGATAATCACGACAGCGAATTGTCGAAACCAGACGAAGTGCAGCATGGCCAGCCAGGGTCTCGTGTTTACTTGATCGTAATGCTGCGAACCTGCCACGCCGATCGGGCATGGTAGAGATCGGTCTGCAGTTCCGTGAATTCATCGAACGGGTAGATAATGAACAGCGGTCCCTTGTTGCGCACTGTCAGGTATTCGCCATCCTGTTTGAGTGCCAGAAGCACCGGATAGGCGGAGAAGTCCGACAGCGGGATTGTGGTGCGATAGTTGTTCAGCGCCAGAACGTCGGCCTGTGTCCCTTCGGCACCTACGTGAGCGAGCAGCATATCCATCGGGACGCCCTCGAATACGGGACTGCCGTCGTGCCAGGGGGTGCCGGTAACTGTTTGACCCGATCCGATTGCCTCAAGCTCGGACCGCGTGAAATCGCGCGCCACACCGCCTTCGATGGCGCCATCTATGGTGAGGATGACTGCGTCCGATTGTGCTAGCACGGCAGGGGGAAGCGCGCTGGTGGCGAGTAGAGCTGTTGATATCAGCAGAGCTATCGTCTTCATTTGTGCCTCTCAGAGCTATTAAATTCCCACTTTGCATCAATGCAGAAAACTTCAGGTAAACGTATCCCGCCGTTTTCTCTCCAATTTCTTCATCCGTGATTTGACATGGCTTGCGCAGTCCGACGCATCGTCTCGCCCGTTGACTCGCGGGCGGCCCCGGCTATGGTCCGCGCGACGAAAATCACCCAGCCGCTCAGGATCCCTATGTCGTACACCCAGCTTGCCCAGACCATCGACACCGCCTTCGAGAACCGCGCCGAGGTCAACTTCTCGACGACGGGCGAAGTGCGCGATGCCGTCAACGAAGCGTTGAGCCTGCTCGACAGCGGTCAGGCTCGCGTCGCCGAAAAGGTGGATGGTACCTGGCAGGTCAATCAGTGGCTCAAGCGCGCCGTGCTGCTCTCTTTCCGCCTCAACGACAATGAGCCGATGACCGGCGCGCCGCAGGGCTCCACCTGGTGGGACAAGGTGCCCACCAAATTCGAGGGCTGGTCCGACAATACCTGGCGCGAAGCCGGTTTCCGCGCCGTTCCGGGTGCCATCGTCCGCCGCTCGGCCTTTGTCGGCCGTGGCGCCATTCTCATGCCCAGCTTCGTCAACCTTGGTGCATATGTCGATGAGGGCACTATGGTCGACACCTGGGTCACGGTCGGCTCCTGTGCCCAGATCGGCAAGAATGTGCATCTGTCCGGCGGCGTCGGCATCGGCGGCGTGCTCGAACCGCTCCAGGCCGGGCCCACCATCATTGAAGACAATTGCTTTATCGGCGCGCGCTCCGAAATCGTCGAAGGCGTCGTCGTGGGCGAAGGCTCGGTGATTTCCATGGGCGTCTTCATCGGCGCCTCCACCAAGGTGGTGAACCGCCAGACCGGCGAAATCCACATGGGTTATGTGCCGCCTTATTCGGTCGTCGTCTCGGGCTCGCTTCCGGGTAAGCCGTTCCCCGATGGTACTCCGGGTCCGAACCTTTACTGCGCTGTCATCGTTAAGACCGTCGACGCCCAAACCCGCTCCAAGACCGGCATCAACGACCTGCTGCGCGACTAGGACAAACGCCGGTGCTGGTCCGATTCTCCTTGGCGTCCTACTTTTTGATAAGCTGGAACTGATTCCGGTTCATTGAGGGGGCAAAAATGGACAATATCAAAATGCTGTTGACCACCACCGAGGGCCGCATAGGCGTTAGGGATTGGTGGGTGGGCATGCTGATTTTGTCGGTCTTGGGGTTCATCCCCAACATCATCTTGATGTTCGCTTTCGGCCAACGACTGCCGGTTGTCTTCGTCGGCGGTAGCGTCGTCGTGAGCTTGGTGATCATCTGGTTTGCATACTGCATGGGCATCAAACGGCGCCACGACCGAGGCAGCGCGGGCAGCGATCTAAAACTGCTTCTTGCGGCCATCGTGGTGGGGCAACTAGTTCAGGCGCCAAGAACGCTGGAAGTTCTGTCAGGCGACCTGGGAGCTGGGCGGCCAGCGCCTGAACTCTGGATGCAGATTATTGGCTTCGTTCTTTCGATTTTTGGCCTCTACGTATTCATCCAGCTTGGCTTCCTCAAGGGAACCACCGGACCCAATAGCTATGGCCCCGATCCGCTGGACGGTGCCACCAGGACCGAACCGGAGCTGTCGTGACCATCGATCCTGCTGACCTGCTCGCTCGCCTTATCGCCTGCCCCTCGGTAACCCCCGAGGAGGCGGGTGCGCTCGATCTGTTACAGGCCGAACTCGAGGCGATCGGCTTTGCCGTCACCCGCCTGCGGTTCGAGGGCGACGGCTCCTATCCGGTCGACAATCTTTTCGCAACCAGAGGACAAGGCGGTCGCCGTCTGCTCTTTGCCGGTCATACCGATGTCGTCCCGCCCGGTGACCGCGCGAACTGGACGTCAGATCCGTTCACCCCACGCGTCGTAAACGGCGCCATCTATGGCCGCGGTGCCGCCGACATGAAATCGGGCATCGCCGCCTTCGTCTCAGCCTGCGCCGGAATCCCACCCGAGGCCGGCACCATTCAACTCGCCATAACCAATGACGAGGAAGCCGACGCTATCAACGGCACCGAAAAGCTCGTCGCCTGGATGGAAGCCAACGGCCACGGCTTCGACTTCGCCATAGTCGGCGAGCCCAGTTCCACCGAAACTCTGGGCGACAGCATCAAGATTGGCCGCCGCGGTTCCTTTTCGGGCAAGGTCACCGTCACCGGCACGCAAGGTCATGTCGCCTATCCGCATAAGGCTAACAATCCGCTGCCGGTCTTAGCCGCTATCGCTACGGCACTCTCATCCGAAAAGCTCGACACCGGTACCGATCATTTCCCCGCTTCCAATCTGGAATTGACCACCATCGATGTCGGCAATCCGGTCAGCAATGTGATTCCGATGGCTGGCAGCCTGCGCTTCAACATTCGCTACAACGACACCTGGACCCCCGAAACCCTGGCCGATTGGATTCGCGCCCGCATTGCCAGCGTCGACGCCAACGGCACTGACATTACCTTTGAGATTTCCGGCACGCCCTCCCGTGCCTTCCTGTCTCCACTGGGCAGTGACATTGAGACGCTTTCGGAGGTCATTGCCGAGCGCAATGGCAAGCCGCCCGAATATTCCACCGGCGGCGGCACCTCTGATGCGCGCTTCATCGCCCAATATGGCCCCGTGGTTGAATGCGGTCTTGTCGGACCATCCATGCACAAGGCCGACGAACACATCGCCCTGGCCGATCTCAGTGGTTTGACGGAAATATATACAGCCTTCATGCGCCGTTACTTTGCCGGAGACCCGGCATGAAGATCATCAACGCCCTGCGCCAGTCGGTCTATGGCTGGATCATGATCCTCAGGAACGAAGCTGGCTGGCAAGCGCGCTTCCGTTTCACCCGGGCGGGCCTGGTGACGGCTTTGGTGCTGTTCTACCTGTTCGCCTTCCTGGCCGTGGTGCTGGGTTCGCTCAATTATGGCGTGCCAACCCTGGGCGAACTCACCGCAACGCTTGTGTTTCAGTCCCTGTTTCTCGCGGCGCCGCTCATCGGCATTTACGGAACCCGCTATGCCCTGCGCCAGCGTGATCCTGTGCTGCCGCTGCTGATCCCCAGCATTTACGCGCTGACCTTCTATGTCGGCCTGGGGGCTTTGCTCTCGCTCACTATCGGGTTCCTGTTGCCGCTGCTCTGGGTGGCGCTGATATATATGCTCTTTCGCCTGGGGCGAATGGCGGGTGGGTGGAGCACAGGCGTTTCGGTCGCCTTTGCAGTATTGACGGTGCTGCTCCTTGCCGGAACGCCCATCGCACTCTACATCATGCCAGCACCCGTTCCCGCCGTCTGAGACGAGTCTGTTCCTTGCCCCAGTCCTCACCGACCTTTATTGAAGAAGCTCTGGACGCCGCCCGCGGCGCTTGGGCCCTGGTGTTGGGGCGGCAGAACTTTTTCTAGTTTGTCTAAGGTGGTTTCCCATTGTTTCATTTCTGAGTTCATCAAGTCGAGGTTAGATTTCAGGGATTTGGAGAACTCACCGCCTGGGATTAGTTGACGAAAACGACGGCAAAG
>JBGTUK010000164.1:6065-6288 GCA_041939225.1 Devosia sp. | reverse complement strand
AAGGAGCGCTGCGGCCTTCTCGTCACCGCTCAGTACGCGCTGTTCGCCACCAACCTGCAGCTGTGCGCCCACCGTTGACGGTGTGCCTGCGGCGGCTTTGTCTTCGTCGGATTGGGATACCAGGGCCATCGTACCTACGCCGCGTTGCCCAGCCAGTCACGCACGATTAGCGCAGCCTGTCTGGGGTTCTCTTCAACCAGCGCCCCGACGGTTTGGAGCGTCT
>JBGTUK010000164.1:0-6055 GCA_041939225.1 Devosia sp. | reverse complement strand
TGGATTTGGCGTTTGCTACCCTAGCAGGCGTCTTGTCGCGCGGGGCCTCTTCAATTTCTGGAACCACCTGACCATTGGCGTCCAGGACGCCGTGGTGGCTGACTTCGGCAGCCTCTGGCAAGGCCAGCGGCTGGGTTTCGGGGGTCAGGGCCTTCTTGAGCAGCGGACGCATGACAAAGAATACAAGAGCCAGAGCGATCAGTAGGGTCACGCCCATTTCTGCGCCGTTCATCAGGTCGTCGCGGGTGAAGTCGAGCAGGCCTGAGCCGGCCTCAGTGCCCAGCGGAACCAATTCGGGGCGCTCGGCAAACTGCATATTGACCACTTCGACACTGTCGCCGCGTTCGGCCGAAAAACCGACGGCGGAACGGACCAGGGTCAGGATCTGTGCGATCTCGTCGGCGGAACGCGGGGTGTAGGTCATGTTGCCGGCGCCGTCGTCGGCGTAGGTGCCATCGACCACGACGGCCACGGACAGTCGCTTGACAGCACCAGCCTCGGTCACATCGGTCTGGGTGGTCTTTGAAATCTCGTAATTGATGACTTCTTCGCTCGAGGTGCCCTGTTCGGTGACGCCGCCGGCACCATTGTTCTGGTCGGCGCCGGGCAGTTCGTTGGCCACGGTCACCTGGCCATTATTGCCGCCGGAGAGGTTTTCGCTTTCCCGCGTCTGGGTAGACCGAACCACCTGGCTTTCGGGATCGAACAATTCCTGGGTGGTGGTGGAGCGGTTGAAGTCGAGTTCGGCGGCAACCTCGACGCGCGCGCGGCCAGCTCCGACAACATTGGCCAGCATGTCCTCGACACGCGTCCGCATCCGGTTTTCAAAGCCCAGGGTGCGTTCGTCGTTCTGCGCGGTCATGACGCCAGCGACATCTTCGCCGGTGCCCGAGGCCAGGAGCGTGCCCTGATCGTCGACGATGGAGACACGGCCTGGCGTCAGCCCTTCGATGGCCGAGGCCACCAGATGCTGGATAGCGCGAATTTCTCCCGTGGATAATTCGCCACGGGTGGTCAGAACGATGGACGCGGACGGATCCTGGCGTTCGCGACGGAACAATTCACGTTCGGGCAACACCAGATGCACGCGGGCGCCGGTGATTCGATTAAGCGAACCGATGGTGCGAGCCAGCTCGCCTTCGAGCGCGCGGACATTGTTGATGTTCTGCACGAAGCTGGTGGCGCCCAGGGTGGATTGCTGATCGAAAATCTCGTAGCCGACCTGGCCGCGGGTCGGCAGGCCCTCGCCGGCCAGCGTCATGCGCATGGTGGTGATCTGGTCGCGCGGCACCAGAATGGTGGCGCCTTCACCCCGCAATTCGTAGGGAATGTTGAGGGTTTGCAGCTCGGTGACGATGGCCGAGGAATCTTCCAGGCTCAGTCCCGAATAGAGCGGCGCAAGGTTTGGCGTCTGGGACCGAATGATCAGGAAACCGAAAAATCCCAACATCAACACGGCAACCAGAGCCATGGCGGCAATGCGCGGTAGGCCGATGCGGTTGATGAGATGTGTTAGACTTTCCACGCGGCAGACCCGGTCCGTTTGCAAGCGGTCGAGGTGCCCCCATGACCGATGGGCAAAAATTACCTAGTGGATGGTAAACAATGTATTAACTGGCTGTTGCAACTTGCGATTTTAGGCAAGAACTGCCGGGTCAGGTTAACGGAAGGTGAATAGGACATGATGCGGATTCTGGGGCGGGTGACGTCCATCAATGTGCGCAAGGCGACCTGGGCAGCGCGCGAACTGGACCTGGGATATGAACATGAAGATTGGGGCATGCCCAATCGCAATCCCAAAGTGCCCGAGTTCATGGCCCTCAACCCTAATGCACAGGTGCCGGTGCTGGTCGAGGACGACTTCGTGCTCTGGGACAGCGTGGCGATCATGCTCTATCTCGACCGGAAGGCGGGAGGCAGGCTCTTGCCCGGGGAGGCGCGCCAGCAGGGGCTCGTCATGCAATGGGTGCTCTGGCAGAACAACGAGATGGGGTCGAACTGGGCCTATCCGCTGATGTCGATCATTCGCAAGGCGCCCGGGTTCGATTACAACCAGAAAGTGGCCGACAATATCGCGGCCTGGACGGGCAAGATGAACATCATTGAGGCCCACCTGGCCAAGAGCGGCGATTTCGTCGTGGGAAGTGAATTTTCGCTGGCCGACATCGCGATCACGCTGGGGCTGCACCGCTGGTTCGCGATCCCCTTCGACCATCCCCCGATGCCGGCCTGCGAAACCTATTACAACCGCATGAAGTCTCGCCCGGCGGCGGCCGAGTGGCTGACGAACGCCACGCCCTGACGAAAAAGAAGAAACCCGCCGGAAAAAATCCGGCGGGTTTGTAATTGGCAGCCTGAAATCGGCGAGGACTGGCGTCAGCCCTCTCTGTAGTGCTGAATCCAGGTTGTCCGGAGACCAGCAAGGCCATGTTTGTCGATGGCGGCCTGCCAGTTGAGGAATTCATCGACGCTGAGCGTGTAACGCTCACACGCCTCTTCGAGACTGAGCAGGCCACCGCGAACGGCGGCAACAACTTCAGCCTTGCGGCGGATTACCCACCGTCTCGTATTGGCTGGAGGAAGGTCCGCAATTGTCAGCGGGCTGCCGTCGGGGCCAATAACGTACTTCACGCGAGGACGCATCTGTACGGTCATTTTACTCTCTACTCAAACCTGACCATATGAGCCAGAGAGTAGGGCAGTGAGCTTAAGATACCCCTAAGGGGAAACTTACAACAGGTTAAGAAACGCCAGCGGTTTCAATCAATTGAATGGGCGGTGACATGGAAGGGGCGGCCCACGTGACCGCCCCGAAAACCCAAGAGAAATGGTGCCGTGGTCAGGATTCCGTCTCGGTCTCGTCCTCGGCTGGCGTCTCGCTGACCAGTCGAATATCGGTAACGTCAGACAAGGCGACCTTGTTCTTGCCCACGGTCAGCATCGGTTCGGCGCCGGAGAAGTCCACGCCGGTAACAATGCCAACTGAGGAAGTGGAAACCTTGACCTCATTGCCGGCCAGATTGGTGCCCTTGATTTCGATGGTATAAATGCCGTCGGGCTTGGTGTTGCCGTCGGAGCCCACACCGTCCCAGAGGAAAGCGCCGGGGCCGGCGTTGAGCGAACCGGTTTCGGTGTAGACCACATTGCCGGCCGCGTCCTTGATGCTCACCGTGGCATTGGCGACATTGGCATCGGCATTGTAGGCCCAATAGGCACCGCCATCGATCAGTTCGGCGGTTTCTCCCGAGGCTGAAACCTGCTTGCCGATATAGGAGACGGCGTCGGCACGGTAGCTGGTCTGGGTGTTGAGCAGCAGAGCTTCGAGGAACTCGTTGGTCTTGAGCTGCTGTTCGACGCCTGAGAACTGCACCAATTGCGCGGTGAACTGGTTGGTGTCGAGCGGATCGAGCGGGTTCTGGTTCTTGAGCTGGGTCGTCAGGATCGACAGGAAGGTGTCGAAATTGCCAGCAATCGTCGACCGGGCGGACGAGACCGCGCCGTTGGATGAACTGGATGCTACGCCTTCGACTGCCATGAAGCTAACTCCCTAGACCGTGATGTTGACGCCGCTGGCCGTCAGGGCACCGCGATACAGATTGACCATGGGGGGCGGTTCTTCACCCGCCTCGGCAGTCAGGCCGTTGTCATCGCTGGTCCCGAACGAGCCATTGCCGTCCTTGCCATTCCCCATCTGGCCCTGCTGGCCGGCGAAGGGGTTCTGCTTGAGTGAAAATTCGAGATTGGTCTTGGCCCCATCGAGGCCGGCCTGCTGCAGGGCGCGTTCCAAGCCCCGTTGATCGCGCTGCATCAGGTCCAGGGTTTCGGATTTTTCCACTACCAGCCGCGCATTGACCTGGCCAGATTCATTGATGTCGAGGCGGACATCAATTCGGCCCAGTTCGGGCGGGTCGAGGCGGATCTGGAAGCGGGTATTGCCGTCCTGAACCTGCCGGGCCAGTTCGAAGGCAATCTGAGGCAGGTTGAGCTGCTGCTGGCTGGTCAGGTAGCCGGCCTGGATGATGCGCGGATTGGCCGCCGCATCGATGCGGGCGGCATTCGGTGCCTGTGCATTGGCATCGGCAGAAGGCGCAGGCGTGTTCGAGGCGTCGACCGGTGCCGTGGCAGCCGCATTGCCGCTGCGCGTCTCGCGATTGACCGATTCTACGCGCTCTCTGCCGCGATCGGCGGTGGATTGCCCTTGGTCGTCGCGCTGCTGATCCGAGGTGTTTGAGTCTTGGGTGGTACGAGGGGCGGTGCTGGACATATCCAGCGTGTCTGGCGCGTCGGTGGTTTTGCCGGACAGCACCGGCTCGCTGACCTTAAGGGCCGGCGTGGCTAGAACTGGTTCCTCGGGCACGGAAGCGACCTGCTGAGTGGGGCCAGCGGCAAAGCGGCCAAGTGCGGCTTCGATTTCGGCGTCGAGGGGTTGTCCGGGAGCCATGCCCAGCGCGGCCAGCTTTTCGGTCGGCACATCGCCGTCTGCCAGCGCGGCCAGCAGAGCGCCGAGCTTGTCGCCCAGCGCCTTGAGCTGCGCGCTGGCCTCTGAGGCCGTCTGGGTCTGGTGTGCATCGGTCGCGGGCTGGGCGGTCGAGAGCGACTGGGCGAGCGGCGCCAGCAATTGAGTCAACGCACCAGCCAGGCCCGTGTCATCTTCGCCGGTGGATTCGAGCAGGGCGGCGAAGTCTTCGGGAACGGTCAGCGCCTCAATGTCGAGGCCCAGGGAGTGAGCCAGGTCGGAAAGTGCGTGCTCCACCTGCTCGAGGAGTTCCGGGTCGAGCGCTTCGCCCCGATCCAGGCTGGTCTTGAGCGCGCCCAAGGCCTCAACAAAGTCGACCATGGGAGTTGGGTTGGCAGTTGCGGCCTGGGTAGGCTGGTCGATGGCGGTCGCCAGCGCTTCGGGATCGACATCGTCATCCGAGGTCGTTTCACCCGAACCGGTCGCCAGGCCCAGGCGGAACAGTTCGGCCAGATCGAAAACAGAACTGGGCTGACCGGAATTGGCACCGGGCACGGGCGCCGACACGGGTGCGCCGGTTTCCAACCCGGCATTGTCCAGCAGGGCCGCGAACAGGCCAAGCAGGCCGGTCGGTTCGCTGGTTGCGTCCTGTGCGGCAGCGGACTGGCCGGCGAAAGCCTTGCCAATGGCGCCCGAGGTGCCGCTGATTATCGTCAGATGTGATGCCAACTTGGGGCGCCCTTGAACAAAACACTCATCCGGACAGTGCAATGCAAGAGGCTTGCCAGATTGTGTTCGATATATTTTGTTATTGTTTTCAATGAATTATGAGTTGGTCTCACCCCAGGCCTTGGTGTCGGCTGGGTCGAGCTTGCCGGGCATGGGGCAAAAGCTGCCGGGTGCGGCAATGGACAGATCGGCGATCTGGGCGTATGGAACCGCTCACAGTTTCCGCTGGCCCTTGACCCCAACCGGATACGAGAAGAGATGTTGAACTCGCTTGATATTGCCAAGCGCCCGGAGGACACGCGCGTCGTCGTCGCCATGTCCGGGGGCGTGGATTCCTCTGTTGTTGCCGGATTGCTCGCCCGAGAGGGCTATGAAGTTGTCGGCGTGACCCTGCAGCTTTACGATCATGGCGAAGCCATTCATCGCAAGGGCGCGTGCTGCGCCGGGCAGGATATTCACGATGCGCGCCGCGTTGCGGCCAAGTTGGGCATTCCCCATTATGTGCTCGACTATGAAGAGCGCTTCAAGAATGCCGTCATCGAGCCGTTTGCCAATGCCTACCAGCAGGGCGAAACACCGGTCCCCTGCATTGCCTGCAACCAGTCGGTGAAATTCGTAGACCTGATGACGGTGGCGCAGGATCTGGGCGCCGAGGCCATGGCCACGGGCCATTATGTGCGCCGCGCGATTGTCGGAAATCGCGCGCAGATGAGGAAGGCGGTCGACCATTCGCGCGACCAGTCCTACTTTCTGTTCGCCACCACCCAGGACCAGCTCGACTATCTGCGCTTTCCGCTGGCCGATCTGGAAAAGCCCCAGGTGCGCGGCGTCGCCGCCGAACTGGGGCTGAAGATCGCGGCCAAGCCGGAC
>JBGTUK010000163.1:0-6289 GCA_041939225.1 Devosia sp. | reverse complement strand
GCCAGATCAGGCGTCGCGCCTTGTCCAGATTGGCATTGTCCGGCCAGGAATTGAGCGGGGCAAAACGTTGCTGGCCCATGCCGGCGCCACCGCGGCCATCGGTGATGCGATACGTACCGGCGCTGTGCCAGGCCATGCGGATGAACAGGCCGCCATAATGCCCGAAATCGGCTGGCCACCAGTCCTGGCTGTCGGTCATCAAGGCGCGCAGGTCTGCCTTGACGGCATCCAGGTCCAGCTTCTTGAATTCTTCGGCATAGTCGAAATCCGGCCCCATCGGGTCGGACAGCGGCGAATTGGTGTGCAGCACCTGCACATCGAGTGCCTCAGGCCACCAGTCGCGATTCTTCGGGCCGCGCCCTGCACCACCGTGCGGGAACGGGCACTTGCCGGCTTCGGGTTTGGGATTGGGATCAGTCATGGCGGGGCCTCCTGAATAGACATGGACGCGTTATAGGGGGGTGACAACCATTAGGCCAATCGATAATTCTTCCTTACCCAATAGGAAAAACTAATCGTGACGATCACTCTGAAACAGATGCGTTATGCGATCGCCGTGGCTGAGACCGGTCATTTCGGCCGCGCCGCCGAGGCATCTTCTGTCACCCAACCGGCATTGTCTCAGCAAATTTTGACGCTTGAAAGTCTTTGCGGCACGCCACTGTTCGACCGGCTCAAATCCGGGGTGCGCCCCACCCCGTTTGGCCGGGAGTTCATCACCATGGCGCGCGAAACCCTCAAAAGCGCAGAGGCGCTCGATGCCTTCGCCATTGGCCGCACTGGCACACCAGCGCGCGCCTTGCGCTTTGGCCTGATCCCGACAGTCGCCCCGTATTTGCTACCGGAGATCTTTCCTGCCCTCACCCGTGACCTGCCCGGCCTCAAATTCACCATCAGCGAAAGCCGCACCGAGGCCTTGGTCGATAGCTTACGCGACGGAAGCCTGGACATTGCGCTGATTGCCACCGAACCTGCCGGAACAGGGCCGCGCCTCGTGGACACACCGCTGTTCGAGGATAATTTTGTGCTGGCCACGCCTAGCAGCGAAACGACGAAGCATCCGGTCAGTCTGGCCGCCCTGCCCCCGGAACGCATCCTGCTGCTTGATGAAGGCCACTGTTTCCGTGACCAGACGATTTCAGCCTGCCGGCTGGATGCCGAGCGTGGTGCCAAGACCTTTGCGGCGACTTCGCTGTCGACCATTGTGGAGTTTGTTGCCAATGGCCAGGGGGTGACCCTGCTGCCCCAGATCGCTTTGCGCAAGGAGGCAAGCGACCCGCGCATCGCCGTGCATCCCCTCAGCGACCCGGCGGCGGGCCGGCAGTTGCGGCTGGTCTGGCGTGAAGCGACGCCCTTCGCGGCAACCTTCCAGCAGATTGCCGATGTGATCCGCGGCTTACGCGACGGATCGGCGGTCTAGGCGACCATCCGCCGACACTGGCTGTAGCTGTCCTCGGAAGGCACGGCAATAACCCGCATGCGCCGGAAATCCGCCAGCACGGATCGGATTTCAGAAAATCCAGAAGTGAACGCAATGAAGGCGGCCAGCAGAACCAGGGACCAAAGTGTGCGCTCAGCTACGATCAGGACGGATCCGGCCTGATCGAGCAGGTGAAACAGGATCGGAAGAAAGCAAAGCCCCAGAGCAGATAGGCTGACAGGGCGGCGACAACGCCCTTGCGCGTTTCAGCAGCATCGGCCCGTCGCTGCGTAACGCTCTCTGCAGCCAGCTCGGGCGCTTGTTCTGGAAGGGTCATGGCGGGACTCCGCACCGCGATGCGGGTGCCCATTCTTATACCAACCCCCACCCGCCGGGGCCAATCGGTGTTTGTGATCGCCCACCCTTGCAAAGCTGATGGCTAAGTCCCAACCTTTGTCTGTGTCGGACGTTGGCCTTGAGAAGCGCCGGCAATGCTCGTGCGCTTCGGACCCGTCCCAATACGAGGAGCAGCAGATGAAAAAGACAGTGACCTGGATCCTGATCGCCGATGGTACACAGGCCCGCGTGGTTGAGCACGTCGGCCCCGGCAAGGGTCTCACGACCGTCAAGGGCCTCGACTGGTCCATTCCGCCGCTTCAGACCCAGGATATCAATGCCGACCGGCCCGGCCGCAGCCATTCCTCAGTTGGCCATGGCCGCAGCGCCATGGAGCCCAAGACTGATCCGGCCGACCACCGGGAGGCCGAATTCGTGCGTTCGGTCGCTCATGTGCTGCAGGAAAAAGCCACGTCGGGCGCTTATGACCGTTTGATCATCGCCGCCGCGCCAATTGCGCTGGGCAACCTACGAAAGTTGCTATCCGATCATGTCAAGAAAACCGTGGTAGCCGAGCTCGACAAGGATTTGACCAACGTGCCCACGCCACAATTGAACAAGCATCTGGACGGCATCATCGCGGTCTAGTTCCGCGAACAGAATTTGCTACTGTATTTCAGAGACTTAGCACGAAATCCGGAATCCATCCCGACAGGCGTTGAATCAGATTATCAGGGCCGGGAAGCACTCTCTGAAGCGCTTGATTCAAAAACATAACCAAGCGGCGCGATCTCTTCTATCGCGCCGCTAGTCGTCTGCTTCGTCGTCGCTTTCCTCGCCCGAAAACGCCTCGAGGAACTGCAGCAGCACCGAATTGACCAGCCCCGGCTTCTCGATGCTAGGAATGTGCGCCGCCCCTTCCAGAACCACCCCGATGGCGTTGGGCATGGTCTCGGATAAGGTCTCGTGCCGGTCGACCAGCGCGGTAAAATCCTCATCTCCGACGATCAACAGGGTGGGCGCTGCCACTGACTCGACCCGGTCCCAGGCATCGGGCGACAGCTCTTCCTGTGTCAATTCCGGTTTGCTGAGCACGGCCGCATTCATGTCCAGAAACAGCTCGCGCACTGCGCCGCCGACCCGGCCACTCTGGCTGCGGGGGCCGTCGAGCCATTCATGGGCTTGCACGCGATTGAGCAGATCGAGGTCGCCGCGTTCCCACGCGTCTTCTTCCGCCATTTCGATGGCGCTTTCTTCCGCGGTCGTACTCCAGGGCGCCCCGTTGACCGAGGTGCCCATCAGCACGAGCCCGATCACACGACCGGGATAGGCGAGCGCGAAATCGACTGCCAGACCGCCACCCATGGAACACCCCACCAGAATGGCGGCATGGATATCCATTGCGTCAAGCAAGGCTTCGAGATCATCGAGATGGCTGAACGGCTCATCGGCGCTGCTGGTCTCGCCATAGCCGCGGCGGTCATAGGCAATGGCATGCCAACCCTTTGCGGCAACCGCATCCATCTGGTCGAGCCACATACGCTTGTCGCAGACCCCGGCATGCAGGAAAACAACGGGGAGCCCCTCTCCCTGTTCGAGACCGCTCAGGGTGGCGCCGCCGATTTCCAGGGTGAAAGGCTCGGCGCTCATTGCACCAGCGCCGCGCAGAATTTCGTGCCGTCCTTGTCGCCCAGCCAGCACCCCGGCTCGCCCTCCGCGGGAACAAACCGGCCCAGTTCCTCGGGGTAGCGACCCGGTTGCGGTTCGGCGGGGATCAGATAGCCCAGGCCTTCGCCATCGGCTTCATGCGAAAACACGAACGTTTCTCCACTCGGCAGGGCGAAGGTGATGCCACCGCCATCGACAGTCACGTCGCAATCAAACGGGTCCAACCCCGTGATCGAACATTGTCCCGGCGCAGCAATTGCCGGAACGGCGAGGGCAAAGCTGACCAGCAGCGCCGCCCCCGTCACGAAATTCTTCATACAGTCCCCCAAGAACCGATCTGCGAGGAGCATGGCCCCATTCCGCGCAGTCTATTGTAGAAAGCGCAACAAACCCAACGCTTTTCACACGTCAATGGAGGATTGGTAAAGGCCGGCCGGCAAGTTAGACTCTTGCTCCGAGCAGACGATCCAGCGCCTGTTCTACCTCGGTCTGGCTGTAAGGCTTGACGATGACCGCGTGGTCGTCCCATTCCGGCGGCAAGCCGTCCCGCCCATACCCCGTAGCAAACAGGATAGGCACGCCACGCTCGCGCAGTATCTGCGCAACAGGAAAAACCCTGGCGCCGCCAAGATTGACATCCAGAATGGCGACGTCGATCGCCTCGACACTGGAGGCCAACTGCTCCGCTTCGGATAGGCGCATGGCCTGCGCCGCGACCTTCCAGCCGAGCTGCTCCAGAATATCTTCAAGATTAATCAGAACCAGCGCTTCGTCCTCGACGACAAAAACGCGGCGTCCCGCACTAGTCAAAACGCGCCTCCTGTTCAGCATAGGCTGCCGCAGGGATGAGCAACTGTGCCCGAAGTCCATCCTGATCGTAGTTCAAATCTAAACCGCCGCCCAATTCGCCCGTTACCACCATGCGCAATAGCCGCGATCCAAAACCCTGCCGCACCGGCTCGGTTGGCGTCGGCCCATTGCGCTCCACCCAGTCAACGACCAATTGGCCCTCTCCGTCCCGATGCCATTTGACGGTCAGGGTGCCTTCGGGCACCGAAAGAGCACCGTGAAGGGCTGCATTGGCGGCCATCTCGTGCAGCACCAAAGCCAGCGCCACTGTCGTTTTGGCGTTCACCATCAGCGTCGGGCCGCCATAGTCAACCTGCTCGTCGCCAAAGGCGCTCAGTTCCTGATGCACCAGGTTTCCAACCTCTGCATCACGCCAATGACGGTCGCTGAGCATCGTATGGGCGTTGGACAACGCCATGATGCGGGCCTCAAGCGCCCGTCTGGCCTGTGCGAAATCGCTGGTGTTCCGTAGGGTTTGGCTGGCAATCGACTGCACCGTGGCCAGCGTGTTTTTCACCCTGTGGTTCAATTCGTCGATCATCAGCCGCTGTCGACGGACGGCGCGCACCGACTCGGTGCGATCCATGCCCTGCACGAAGACACCAGTAATATTACCAGCTCCATCGCGGATTGGATTGTAAGAGAAATCGAGAAACGTTTCCTCGGCTGGTCTGCCGGGCTCATTTGCCAGCATCACACGAGCCCCTTCGGCCGCATGCACATGGCCATGGGCGTACACCTTGTCCAGAATATCAATGAAACCCTGCTCGACGACTTCGGGTAGGGCCTGGGCAACGGTTTGCCCGATAACGTCCCGCCCCCCGATCAGCTTGGTGTAGGAATCCGAGGTGAAGGTGAAAACGTGGCTGGGCCCTGACAACACGGCAAAGAACGCCGGCGCCTGCTGAAACAACCGGCGGAACTCGGCGCTCGAAGCCTCGGTCTCGCGTGTGCGCTCAATCAGGCGCGTTGCTGCCGAGATCGATCCATAGGGCAAAGTCGTCGCTTCCCGCATCCGCACCAGATCAGTGACGTCCACCGTGTTCTGCATCACGTGTTGAACGGTCCCGTTGGAGTCCATCAGGGGAACATGCACCGCGGTCCAATACCGATTGGTCACCGTGCCGTCGGCCTCGGTAATAGGGTAGTTGATATAGGCTAGGGTATCCGGCTCGCCGGTTGCCAGAACGCGGTCGAAGGATTGGCGCAATCGCACCCCGGCTTCACCTTCGTTGGGAAACAGCGAGAACAGATTTTGTCCCTTAAGCTGGGCAAACGGCGTTCCGACCACCGCCTCATATGCCGGGTTGGCCGCTACATAGCAGAGTGCGCGATCCAGGATCATGAACGGGCTGGGCAGCGCTTGGAATATGCGCGCAAAATCCAGCTCAGTCATTGATTGGCAGTCCCCAAAAGCGTCGAGAATAACCCGATCACACAGACAAACGTGATGGAACCCAACCGGTTCCATACCGAGGAAGTTTTTTTCGTTGAGGCGCGAGGGCCGAAAGAAGGGCGCAACTCTCGCCGCGCCCTTTTTGTTGGTTACCGCGTCAGCGGCTTGTAGGTTGCCCGCCGGGGATTGACGGCGTCGGCGCCCAAGCGCCGGACCTTGTCGGCCTCATAATCCTGGAAATTGCCTTCAAACCATTCGACGTGGCTATTGCCCTCAAAGGCCAATATGTGGGTTACGAGTCGGTTAAGGAACCAACGGTCGTGGCTGACCGTTATGATGACACCTTCGTATTCCGAGAGTGCCTCTTCCAGACTCTCCTTGGCATCGACATCAAGATGATTCGTTGGCTCATCGAGTAACAACATGTTGTTGTCTTCAAGCAATAATTTGAGCAATGCAACCCTTGCTCTCTCCCCACCAGACAAGTCAGCCAGTTTGGTGTCAACCTGTTCCTTGGCGAATTGGAATCTTCCGAGAGCAGCGCGAATCTCACCATAATCCATATCTGGACGCAAGCGTTGAATCTGTTGAACCGGGTTGAGTCCAAAATCCAAGGTCCG
>JBGTUK010000162.1:0-6295 GCA_041939225.1 Devosia sp. | reverse complement strand
CCATGCAGGAACTCCTGGATACCCTCGACGCACAGTGCGAGGACTACCAGGTCATGTACCGAGAGGGTCTGGTGCAGCGCGACTGCCTGCGCGACGACGATCTGAAGGGACTCAATGCCACCTCTCGGCGTATCAGAATGCTGATGGACCGCGTGCGCGGACGCCAGGTCGATATGCCGGCGGATCTCGCCCAGCTGGGGCGCCAGCTCCCGGAGGTGGGTCAGCGGCTGGAATGCCTGCTTGGCGTCTTCCAGCACGACCTCGATCATGCGCTGCACCAGCATGCGCTCGATCGTGGTGTAGGGACGGCCTTCAACCCGCATGGCCGAGGTGCCGCGGCGACCGCCCAGCAGCACGTCCACGATCGAGTAGATCAGGTTGGAGTCCACCGTCAGCAGGCCATAATTGTCCAGCTGCTTGGCGCGGAACACCGCCAGAATGGCCGGCAGCGGAATGGAGTTCAGATAATCCCCGAACCGGATGGAGGAGATGTTGTCCAGACTCACCTCCACGTTGTCGGACGTGAAGTTTCGCAAGCTGGTCGTCATCAACCGCACAAGGCGGTCAAAGACGATCTCCAGCATCGGCAGGCGTTCATAAGACACCAGCGCCGAGTTGATGAGCGCCTGAACGCCGGTCAGCTCGACATTGCCGCCCGCATTGGAATCAAAGCCGAGCAGGCTGTCGATCTCGTCCTGATTGAGAACGCGATCCGCGCCGCCCTCGCCGTCGCCATCACCGCCTTCGAGCATGGCCGCCCATTCGGCGGCAGCCGCGGCAGCGCGCTCTTCCTCGCTCATTTCGCTTTCGTCGACTGGTGCAGCAGGCGTATCGGCAGCCCCGATGTCCTCGATCCCCCAATCGTCGGCCAGCTTGTCCTGTTCGCTCGGTCCGGCCATTACTGCACCAGGATTTCCTTGAAGAGCACGCTCTCCACATGGGCGGGATAGATCGCCAGGTTGACCCGGCGCAGCAATTCTTCCTTGAGCCGGTAAATCCCGGCAGAACCTTCAAGGTCGCTTTTGCGCAATTCGCGCATATAGACTTGGAAGGCGTCGATCACCTTGGCCAGCCGCGGCTGGATCTCGGTCATCATTTCCTCGTCCGCCACTTCGAGCGCAATGGTCAGCTTCATGAAGCCCTGACTGCCCTCTTCCGAGGACAGATTCACCATCATTGGCGGCAGGTTGAAAATGAAGGTGTCATGCGCCTCGGAGGACGCAGCGGCACCATGGGCGTCGGCCGCTTCTTCAGAGCCACCCGTGGAGGACAAGAAGAAAAACAAGCCACCCCCCGCAAGTAGCAGGGCCACCACCGCAGCCCCCACGATGATGAAGAGCTTGGGAATGCCCTTCTTGGTCGGCGCTTCGGTTCCGGCTTCGGCTTCGGCAGTCATAAGTGGCCCTGTCAAACGCCCGCGTTTCCGGACGATTCCGGTTTCCCACACAGCTAAGGCCCAGTTGGTTAACGAAAGGTTACAAACCCACCTAAGCCGGCAGTTTTTGCCGGGCAACTTTTACCCAACGCACCAACGCAACCTACCGAAAGCAAGCTACCCCAATCTTCTAAGCTATTGATTTTACTGGACCAGCAGCTCTGGCATGGTTTCTGCAAAGTAAATGGCGAGGCGACCGGCTTGGGGAAGCGGGCCGCCTCGGGGACCAAATCGGGGAATGCCATGATCGAGAACGCGCAACTCATCGGCCTCAGCCGGCAGATCGCGCTGCAGCGCCAGATGGATGTGGTGGCGAACAACATCGCCAACCTCAACACCACCGGCTTCAAGGCAGAACAGATCCTGTTTGAAGAATATGTCATGCCGGAAGCCCGGCACAATGATTTCCCCTCGCTCGATCAGCCACTCTCCTATGTACAGGATTGGGCGACCGTTCACGATCTGGCCGGCGGCGCCATCGTCCAGACTGGCAATGAGCTGGACGTTGCGCTCAATGGCGACGGCTTCTTTGCCGTGCAAACTGCGGGCGGCGAACGCTGGACCCGCGCCGGCGCCTTCGGGCTGAACAATCAGGGCACCCTGGTCGACCAGTCCGGCAATCCGGTACTCGGCAATGGCGGCCCGATCCAGTTCGGCCCAGAGGAAACCGGCATCACCATTGCTGCCGATGGCACGGTCTCTTCAAGCGCCGGCGCCAAGGGCCAGTTGCGCATCGTCGAATTCGCCAATGCCCAGGAGCTGGTGCGTGAAGGCGCCAATCTGTTTTCGGGCGGCACACCCGGCCTCAACACCAATACCCGCGTCATGCAGGGCCATATCGAGCGCTCAAACGTCTCGGGCGTCACCGAGATGGCCGAAATGATCCGCGTGCAGCGCGCCTATGAATCCGTCGCATCCCTCGCCCAGAAACAGGACGAGATGCGCCGCAACGCCATACAGCGCCTGGGCGACACCAACGCCTGAACCTGAGGAGCAATCGCCATGAAAGCACTTTATATCGCATCGACCGGCATGGGCGCCCAGGAACGCAATGTCGAAGTCATCTCCAACAATATCGCGAATATGCGCACCACCGGCTACAAGCGGCAGCGCGCAGAATTCCAGGATCTGCTCTACCAGCAGATCACCCGCGCCGGTTCGCAGACTTCCGATCAGGGCACCATGGTCCCGGCGGGCCTGGAAATCGGCTCTGGTGTGCGCACCATCTCCACCCCCCGAGTGATGAGCCAGGGATCAGTGAACCTCACCGAAGGCGAACTCGACGTCGCCATTCGCGGCGAGGGCTTCTTTATGGTGCAACTGCCCGATGGCCGCACGGGATACACCCGCGACGGTTCCTTCGAGCGCAATCCCGAAGGCACACTGGTGACCTCCAGCGGCCACCCGCTCGACCCCGGCATCACCATTCCGGGGAATGCCCGCGGCGTGGCGATTTCGCCCGACGGCACGGTCGAGGCCTATATCGGCACCGATACCGCGCCGACCCAGCTCGGCCAGTTGCAGCTTGCCCGCTTCGTCAACAAGTCGGGCCTCGAATCGATGGGCGACAACCTCTTTCTCGAAACCGCCGCCAGCGGCCCGGCCCAGATCAATGTGCCCAATACCGATGGCACCGGCGACCTGCTGCAGAACTATCTGGAAATGGCCAATGTCAATTCGGTCACCGAAATCGCCGACCTGATCGCCGCCCAGCGCGCCTATGAAATGAACGCCCGTGTCATCTCTGGCGCCGACCAGATGATGCAGGCCACGAGCCAGCTTAGCTAAGGAGATTGACCATGAAATCGCTCCGCGCCATCAGTCTGACCCTGGCCCTGCTTCTTTCCTCCGGCCTTGCTTCGGCCGCGCCGGTCTTGCGGGCAGAAATCACCGTCAGCGCACCTGTGGTCACCGTCGGCGACATGTTCGACGATGCCGGCGTGCTGGCCGAGCAGCCCCTGTTTCGCTCGCCCCTTCCGGGCACCACCGGCAATGTTGATCTGACCGCTGTTCGATCGGCCACCGCCCGGATTGGCCTCACCCATTTCGACATCAACGGCCTCTCGCAGGTGCGGGTCTCTCGCGCCGCTTCGATCGTCGACCAGACCCTGCTTGCGGACCTCATCACCCAGGATTTGCGCCATCGCGGCATTCTTGGCGACGGCATGACGGCCAATATGCTGTTTGCCAACCCGCCCGACACCATCACCGTGCCGGCCAGCGAGACCCCGGCCCGGCTAGAGAACCTTCGTTACCTGCCCGGCAACGGCACCTTCTCCGCCCGGTTTTCGCTGGCAGGCCTGAGCCAGCCACTCGACCTCAACGGCTCCATCGAGATCAGCATCGAAGCTCCGCATCTTGCCGCGGGCCTGCCGGCCGGCACCGTATTGCGCCCCGACCATATCGTCATGCGTCCGCTGCCTGTACAGCAGGCCGACGCCCAAGGGGTTGCCTCGCTCGACCAGCTTGTGGGCATGGCGCTCAACCGCCAGAGCCGCGACGGCATGCTGCTGCGGGTCAGCGATGTCAGCACCCCGCTTTCCGTCTCGAAGAACGATCTGGTGACCATTTATTATCGCCAGGGCCTGATGACCCTGACTGTCAAGGGTCAGGCTATCACCGGCGCTGCCGAGGGCGCCCCCCTGCAGGTCCTGAACCTGATCTCCAAACGGGTCATCAGCGCCACGGCCATCGCTCCGGGTGCCGTGGAAGTCTCCACCGCCCCCATCACCCTTGCCGGCCTCTAATTCGGGACAGATGAAAATGAACATCGCCAAGATTGCCACCATCCTGACCCTGACCGCGGCCCTGGGCGCCTGCAACACCATGGATCGCCTGGCCAGTGTCGGCCAGGCACCGGTTCTGACCGCCATTGCCGATCCGACCACCACGGCGGGCTACCAGCCGGTACGCATGCCCATGCCCGAGCCCATTGCTGACACCTATCAGGCCAACTCGCTCTACCGCACCTCGGCCAAGGGTTTCTTCAAGGACGAACGCGCCCATCGCATTGGTGACATTCTGACCGTGGTCGTCACCATCGACGATACGGCCCAGATCAACAACAACACCCAGCGCTCGCGCAATTCCACCAACAGCGCAGGCATGGGCGGCCTGTTCGGCGCGGCGTTCTCCAATGCCACCAGCGCGGCCGAACTTAATGTCGACCCACAGGCGGCTATCGATTTTACCTCCGGCATCAAGGACGCAGGCAACGGTTCGGTCAATCGCAGCGAGGCTCTGGAAACCTCGGTTGCCGCTGTCGTCACCCAGGTCCTGCCCAATGGCAATCTGGTGATCGAAGGGCGCCAGGAAGTGCGTGTGAACTTCGAGGTCCGCGACTTGATCGTGGCCGGCATTGTCCGTCCCTCCGACATACAGGCCAACAACACCATCCCTTCAACCAAGATCGCCGAAGCCCGCATTTCCTACGGCGGCCGCGGCCAGATCACCGATGTGCAACAGCCCCGCTACGGCCAGCAGGCCATGGATGCGATCCTGCCCTTCTAAGAAAGTTTCGGTGGCGCAATCCCCATCGTGCCACCGTTTTCCCCGGCCAATCCAGAACGGAGTGGCACGGCCCCAAGCGCAGAAGGCGCCGGGCCATTCAGAGGGCTCCTGCTTCCCCAGGCGAAGAGTCCCATCCCCACGAGGCGCAGCTTCCCCGGCTGCGCCTCTCCCTTTTTCAAGCACCAATCCGTTCCTATATGAGCCGTCATATGACACGGGGAGTGAGCAGATGAACCTGGCTACAGGCATTGCGGTAGGAATTGCCATTGGCGCCGGGATCGGAGTGGCCCTGGATGACATCGCTCTGGGCGTCGGTGTTGGAATCGCCCTCGGCGTCGCACTTGGCACCGCCGGGGCCAATCCCTCCGACAAGGACCCACCAGACAAACCTTGATCCACCCGGAGAGCTGTGAAACACATTTGCCGTCCCACCTCCGGAGCCTGCCATGTCCTTCCAAAAACTCGATGAACTCGGTCGCAAGCTCGAGTCGCTCGAACACGCCTTGTCCATTCTTGGGGCGGATGAAGCCACCCACATGGCGGTTGGCGGCGGTGAGAAGCGGGCCGAGGCCATGGCCAATCTTGCCGGCATGTACCACGCCCAGGCGACCGCGCCCCAGATCGCCGACTGGATCGACGCCGCCAAAAACGAAGACCTCACCGACATGCAGAAGGCTGCGCTGGGCGAGTTCGAGCGGTCATATGTCAACGCCACCTGCCTGCCGACCGAATTTGTCGAGCGGCGCACGGCGGCCACCATGCGCTCCGAACAGCTTTGGCGTGAACTGCGCGCCAAGGGCGATTGGGACAGCTTTCTGCCGGCCCTCGAAGGTGTGATTGCGCTGGTGCGCGAGGAAGCTGCGCTGCGCTCAGCCGCAACGGGCCTGGCTCCGTATGACGCGCTGATGGATCAATATGACCCCGGCAACCGCACGACCGAGCTTGATGGCGTCTTTGCGGACTTGAAGACCTTCCTTAAGGACTTCGTGCCACATGCCCTCTCCGTTCAGGAGCAGCGCCTCAACCAGCGCCCACGCAAGCTGTTGATCGCGCCCTACCCGATTGAAAAGCAGCGCGAGCTGGGCCTGGCAGCCATGCGCGCCGTCGGCTTCGATTTCACCCATGGCTCGCTGGCAGTGTCGCACCATCCCTTCTGCGGTGGCGTGCCGACCGATGTGCGCATGACCACGCGCTATCGCACCGACGAATTTCTCTCTTCGCTGATGGGCGTGCTGCACGAAACCGGGCACGCGCTTTACGAGCAAGGCCTCCCCAAGGACTGGTCGCACTGGCCGCTGGGCAAGGCACGCGGCATGGGCATGCATGAAAGCCAGAGCCTGTTCGTGGAAA
>JBGTUK010000161.1:0-6310 GCA_041939225.1 Devosia sp. | reverse complement strand
CGACAGGGCGTACTCATAGGCGTCGCCGCGCGGACGGCTCTCGTCCGAGAAGGGCACGCCCGACTGCGGGGCGGTGTTCGGGTAAAACTCGAAAGGCGGCGTCCACTGACGCGCCTTCACCTCGACGAAGCGCTGGTACTGGGCGCGGCTGGGGGCCGAACGCTCGAAGTCGCGCATCAGCCCAAGCGCCCGCTGCTGCTCGCCACCCGCTACACGATGGAACACGGCTTTTATACCGAGCGGATGAAAGCCCAGGGCATCGAGGTGATGGTACCGGCATCGGACGATCGCACCATCGTTCACGACATCATTTTCAATGAACTCTGCCAGGGTCAGGTCCGAGCGGCGGCCCGCGCGGCCTATCTCGACATCATTGGGCGCGCCAAGGCCGAAGGGGCCGACTCCGTCATCCTCGGCTGTACCGAGATCGGACTATTGATCGATCCGGAAACACTGCCCCTGCCCGGCTTCGACTCGACAACCATCCACGCCGACGCCGCGATCCGATTTGCCCTAGGCGATGAAGCCGCCAAAGCCGCGTAAGCTTGAGATCGATCGGACCGGTTACGCTAACTGATTGTTGAGAGTTTTGCTGGCCCTTGGATTCTGTAGAAAAGGACGGCCCATGACGATTTCCGGCATTTCCATTGGTGCCTACGGCATGCAGCGTGCCAGTGGCCAGCTTGAGCAAAGCGCCGCGCGCATCGATCGCTCGAGCACCGAAGGCAACCCCGCCGACCTCTCGAGCGAAATGGTCAACGTGATCGGCGCCGAGGCCAACTTCAAGGCCTCCGCCAAGGTCGTCAGTATAGCCAGCGACATGTCCAAAGCCCTGCTCGACATACTGGCTTGAACGACAATTACCGCTCGGGCGGTGCTTCGACCATGCCCAAGGCGGACATATAAAGCTCAAGCAGGGCTTCCTGCTCCATGCGCTCATTGGCATCCTGTTTGCGGATGGTCACGATCTTGCGCAGGATCTTGGTATCGAAGCCATTGCCCTTGGCTTCGGCATAGATTTCCTTGATGTCGGCGGCGATAGCCGCCTTTTCTTCTTCCATACGCTCGATGCGCTCGATGAAAGCGCGCAACTGATCCTGCGCGACGCTATCTTCAACGGCCATGCTTCGTCTCTCCTGGCGACCAGTTCCGGCCGGTCAAATGCCGGACGGCTGGCGCGAAATTGCTGCGGAATTGTCCGCGCTCCATCAACCCCAAGCCTGCCCCCCGTTCAACCCCCTTTACCCGCAATCCACACCCTGCCCGGGCTTGCCGCTGTTGCTCGGGTCACTCACGCCGCTTTTATGATCAGCGCGGCATTCATGCCCGCATTTCCGTCAAATCCCCCCTTTAGCCATTGACCTCGTCTCTGCCATACGATCAAAGAAGGGCACGTTTTCCGGTGATTTTCAGCGCAATGGTGAACCCTATCCGTCTTGGCTCGACCCTGTTGCTTGCCACCCTTGGTGGTTCGATGGCCATGGCCACGCCCGCACAGGCCGAGCTGCGCATCTGCAATGAAACCGCCAATCTGGTTTCGGTCGCTCTGGGCTATCGCGCCGAGCGCGGCTGGATGAGCGAAGGCTGGTGGCAGGCCCCTCCGGGCGACTGCCGCACGATCTTCCAGGGCGACCTCGCCCGCCGCTTCTACTACCTCTACGCAGTAGACGACATCGGCGGCGGTTCCTGGGATGGTCAGGTCTTCATGTGCACCCGTGACGAAACCTTCACAATATTCGGGGTTGAGGATTGCCTCGCCCGGGGCTATGAGCGCACCGGGTTCTTTGAAATCGATACACAGAACCGTACCGACTGGACGCTGCAGCTCACCGAGAGCGCCGGCGCACCAAGCATTGTCGGCCCGGACCTGGGCGAAGATCTCGAAGATCCGGCTTTCCTGGTCGACCCCGATGAGCCCTTAACGCCAGACAATACGGACACGCAATGAGACGGATCAGACGCGCAAAGATCCTTGCCACCCTCGGGCCCGCGAGCCACGAGGAGAACATGATCGAGGAACTGGCCAAGGCCGGGGCCGACGTCTTCCGCATCAATATGAGCCATGCCAGCCACGAGGTGCTGCACCAGACCGTCAAGCGCATCCGCGCGGTCGAAGCGCGTCTCAAGCATCCCATCGGCATTTTGGCCGACCTGCAGGGCCCCAAGCTGCGCGTTTGGAAATTCGCCGAAGGCGCGGTCAATCTGGTCGCCGGGCAGAGCTTTACTCTCGATAGTGAGGAGAACGATCAGGGCAATGCCCAGCGCGTTTTCCTGCCGCACCCGGAGATCATTGAGAGCGTCTCGGTAGGTGACCGCCTGCTGCTCGACGACGGCAAGCTGCAATTGAAGGCCACCAAGGTCGGCAATGGTGCCATCGAAACCGAAGTGATCTATGGCGGCAAGTTGTCCGACAAGAAGGGCGTCTCCCTGCCCGATACGCTGCTGCCCACCGGCGCCCTGACCGAAAAGGACCATGCGGACCTGCTCGAAGCCCTCAAGGCCGAGGTCGACTGGGTTGCGCTCAGCTTCGTGCAGCGCCCCGAAGACATCATCGATGTGCGCAAGATCGTCCAGGGCCGCGCCGGCGTCATGGCCAAGATCGAAAAGCCGCAGGCCATCGAGCGGCTCGAGGAGATCGTCAAGCTCTCCGACGCCATCATGGTCGCCCGTGGCGATCTCGGCGTCGAACTGCCGCTTGAGCAGGTCCCCGGGCTGCAAAAGCGCATGATCCGCATGTGCCGCCGCTTCGGCAAACCGGTGATTGTCGCCACCCAGATGCTCGAATCCATGATCACCGCGCCGGTACCGACCCGCGCCGAGGTCTCGGACGTGTCCATTGCCGTGTTTGAAGGCGCAGACGCTGTCATGCTCTCGGCCGAGAGCGCCTCGGGCCAGTACCCGGTCGAAGCCGTCTCCACCATGGCCAAGGTTGCCGTGGCGGTGGAAAGCGACGCCAACTACAACAACATCATTCGCGCAGCCCAGACCGAGCCGGAGGCTACCGCCGCCGACGCCATCTCGGCCGCGACGCGCCAGGTCGCCGAAACCCTCGATCTGGCTGCCATCGTCACCTACACCGCCTCGGGCTCGACCGGCATCCGCGCCGCACGCGAACGGCCCAACAAGCCCATCATCGCGCTCTCGCCCAACCTGCGCACCATCCGCCGCCTGTCGGTGGTCTGGGGCATTCATTGCGTCCAGACCGAGGATGCGGTGAGCCTGGAAGACATGGTCGATCGCGCCTGCGTCATTGCCTATGAGGAAGGCTTTGCCCGCCCCGGCGACCGCATTGCAATTACCGCCGGCGTGCCCTTGGGCACCCCCGGCGCGACCAATATGCTGCGCATCGCCTTTGTCCGTCAGGACGGCGCCGGCTCGAGCTAGGGTGTCACCCAGCTGCATCATTGACTAGGGCCCCGACACTGTCGGGGCCTTGTTTGTTTGTGCTTTTGCTTGCAGCCGTTCCCGGCAACGACCAAGATCGGACCAGTGGAGCAAGGGAGCAGGGTGATGCGTACAGGTGATGGACGAACATCGAGCGGAACGCCGATGGGCCGCAGGGGCTTTCTGCTCGGCTCCGCCGCGGCGCTGGGTACGCTGGCGCTTTCCGGCTGCACCACGATCAAGGCGCTGAGCATGGCCGAGGCCGAACAGGTCTATGGCCCGCTGCCCGATGAGCGCTTCCCCATCGAGGCGGTCAATCTCAACAAGGTCGCTCCAAAATATTGGCGCCGCACCGTGCGCTATGACAGTGCCGAGGCGCCCGGTACCATCATCGTTGATCCGCGCAATTACTATGTCTATCGCATCGAGGGTGACAATGTCGCCACGCGCTATGGCGTCAATGTCGGGCGGGCCGGCTTTCTCTGGAGCGGGGACGCCTATATTGGCCGCAAGGCCGAGTGGCCGGTCTGGACCCCGCCCCGGGAAATGATTGAACGGCAGCCCGAAGTGGCTAAATATGCTGGCGGCATGCCCCCTGGCCTCGACAACCCGCTGGGCGCCCGCACGCTCTACCTCTACCAGGACGGGCGCTATACGCTTTACACGCTCTACAGCACCCGTCAGCCAGAAACGATCGGCAAGGGCATTTCGAGCGGCTGTATCGGCCTGCTCACTCAGGACATGATGCACCTCTACGAGCGCACCCCGGTCAACACCAAGGTCATCGTGCTCAAGGCCTGATCCGGCTGGGCCATCGGGCCGCGTAGTGTCGTCTTCCGGCGCACATGGCTTGGGCCCTATGCCTCTGCGGTACCGGCTTGACGCAGCTCCATGAGCGCCTGCGGAAAAACTGTTGCAGCGCCCTGGATCGCCAGGCTGGCCATGATGGTGGCGACGATCACGTCGGGCCAGCCGGTTCCGGTGCCGAACACACCAAGCGCAGCGAGCAGGACGGCGAAGTTGCCCAACACGTCGTTGCGGGTACAGATCCAGGCCGAGCGCATGTTGCTATCGCCTTCCCGGAACTGCCACAGCAGGCCGAACGAGGCGGCATTGGCGAGCAAGGCAGAGAACCCGACAATGCCCATCGTGTAGGCTTCCGGTACCGTACCGGTCCAGAGGTGCCAGGCGGCGACGCCGAGTACCCAGAGGCCAAACACCAGCATGCTGGCCGCCTTGGCCAGCGCCGCGCGCGCACGCGCCTGCAGGGCCATCCCGACCACGAACAAGCTTATGCCGTAGTTGGCGGCGTCTCCGAGGAAGTCGAGACTGTCGGCCTGAAGCGAAGCCGAGCCCGAGAGGAAACCAGCGCCGATCTCCACGACGAACATCACCGCGTTGATCACCAGCACGGTCCACAAGACGATGCGATAGCCTCTGCTGACCTGAGATTTGGGTGGCTCGGCATGCTGGCCGCAACAATGCGCGCTCATGTGGGTCTCCTTGCTTCAACACTGCTGGAACCCTACATTCTCTAGCGACTAGAGGATCAAGAGGAAAAATGCATGGGCGTCCCGATTGGCAAGGCTGCTTCGCGCACTGGAGTGAAGGTACCGACAATACGCTACTACGAAGAGATTGGGCTGCTTCAACCTGCGGAACGGACCAGGAGCAATCGCCGGCTGTTTGGGGACGATGAAATCCGCCGCCTGGGCTTTATCCGTCATGCTCGAGAGTTGGGCTTCGAGATTGAGGCCATTCGTCAGCTTCTCGATCTGCAGGACCGGCCAGATCATTCCTGTGCCAATGTCGACGCCATCGCAGCGGAACGCCTCGTTGAGGTGCGCCGGAGGATCGAGGCGCTTCGGTCGTTGGAGGACGAGCTTGAACGCATGCTTACCAGTTGCAGCCATGGCGTCGTAAGTGAGTGCCGCGTCATCGAGACGCTCAGTCCATGATGCCCGACCCCAGGCCTGCCAACCGACATACTTTCCAAGAGCAGTCTGTCGCACCCATAACGCAACAAGGCCCGCACTCTCGTGCAGGCCTTGTCGAAGTCAAATCGGTGGGCGCGAAGCGCTTAGCCCTGGCGGGCCTTGAAGCGCTTGTCCACCTTGTTGATGATGTAAACGCGGCCGCGGCGGCGGACGAGCTTGTTCGCGCGGTGGCGAGTCATCAACGCCTTCAGCGAGTTGCGGATCTTCATCTTAGTAATCCTCGGTCAAACAAAAGGGGCGCCAAGGCGCCCGAAAACTGGCCTCTACATAAGGAAACAGAGCCCACCTGTCAACGCGCAATCGCGTCGCTTTCCCCCGTTGCAAAGCCGTTAACGCGACGGTTATCGGCGAGGCCTATTGTCAGTCTGAACACAGTTCGGAATCGACCCCCGATGCCCAGCGAACAGATCACCAAATCCGGCATTTTGATCATCGACCCGCAGGCCAATATGGCCGCCCTGGTGGCCGGCATGCTGCGTAGCCTCGGTCGCCGGGATATCCGCGAAGTCAATGATGCCCCACAGGCGCAGCAGGAGCTCCGTCGCAGGCCCTTTGAACTGGTCATCATCGATGATGGTCTGGTCAAACCCGATGCTGTGGAGATTGTTCGGCGGTTGCGCGTCGATGCGGAGAGCATAAATCGACTGGCCCCGGTAATCATGATGTCGGCTGCGCCCGACGCCGCCCGTATTGCGGCGGCGCGCGACGCCGGGGTGACCGAATTCCTGCGCAAGCCCTTTGCCGCCAACCACCTCAAGTCCCGGCTGGACAGCATCGCCGCTAACCCGCGCCCTTTTGTCGAGGCGGGCGGCTATTCCGGCCCCGACCGACGGCGGCAGGATAGGGACATTGGCACCGCCGACCGGCGCAGCCACAAAGACCCGGACAAGGCTTGATCCAAACGCACCAGTCTCTCACCCGATCGTAAT
>JBGTUK010000160.1:0-6324 GCA_041939225.1 Devosia sp. | reverse complement strand
TTACCGAAATTGTCGGCGGTGCAGCCGCTTTAGAATAGAAAGATTTTGTCAGGAGTACAGAGGACGCGGATGTGGAGCGGTTCCTGAAGCTCTACACCACGCTGCCGCTCGACGAGATCGCCCGGGTCGTGGCCGGGGACGTCAACGAGGCCAAGAAGCGGCTGGCCACCGAGGTGACTGCCATGCTGCGCGGCCGCGAAGCTGCTGAAGGTGCTGCAGAAACCGCACGTGCCACGTTCGAGACTGGTAAACTCGATCTGTCCCTGCCGACCGCTGAGCTCAAACATGCCGAGCTCAATGCCGGCATCGGCGTGCTCAATGCTCTGGTCAAGGTGGGCCTGGCAGCCTCCAATGGCGAGGCCCGGCGGCATGTCTCATCGGGCGCCGTGCGGGTCAATGATGCAGTGATCGACGATGACAAGCTCATTCTGGCAGAGAATGCCTTGCTAACTGAAGGGGTAATCAAGCTCTCCGTCGGCAAAAAACGGCATGCGCTGCTCAAGCCGGTTTAGGTCGATCAGGTAACTAGTGTGAAGGAAGGCGCTCCTTGGGGCGCCTTTTTTATTGTGCCGTTTCAGGGGGTAGTTCGCGGGCGCGGAACTCGAACATCTCGCGGAAAATCCCTGGCGCCAGGATCGAGAGCGGATTGACCAGGAACTGGGGATCTTCAAGCGGTCCGCGCACGGCGAAGGTGACCCCGACCAGCCCTTCACCATCGCGCCCGCCGAGAAGCGGCCCCAGGATGGGCAGTTGTTGGAAGATATTGTTGAGGCCAAAGAGCGGTACATAGGTGCCGCTGAGATCGTATTGCCGCTGATCGGTATAGATGAAGCCACGCATGGTGCCGCCAACGGTATCGCCAGCCAGTACCGCATCAGTCACCTCGACCCGATCACTCTTGCGAATGAAGTCGACCTCACCCGCCCGGAAATCCAGCCGATTGCTGGCCGCGATGGCCGCCCGGGAATCGGAATGATTGCCCAGGATCTGCACGACGTTGTTTTCATCGACAATGGCGAAATTGCGCATGATCAATCGCCCGACCTCCTGGTCGAGCTGGCGGTTGGTAGTCATTACCAGGCTGCCTGATCCGCCGGCGAGCTGGGAGTAGATGCCGAGCAGGCGCAGCACGGTGCCGGCATCGTTGAAGGCCATTGATAGCGTACGCCCGTTGGGAGCAGGGTTCGTCGTGATCGAAACCGCGTTTCCTTCATCGAACTGGGCTGTGAGACTGACCCGGGAAAGGTTCTCGCCACGCAGCGACAGATCGAGATCCAGATTGAAGGCGGTGGTTGCGTAGTAGCCAATGGCACGATCCAGTTGCACATCCAGGACGATCGACTGGTCGAACTGGGTGGACTGCACGCCACCGCTGCCCTGCCCCAGGCTGAAGAAACGGCTCAATACTGGCTTAAGGTCGAGCTGACGACCTCGAATCCGGACGGAGAATCCCCCGTTCACCGGCGCCAGATCCACCGTCGCGCTATCACCCTCACTCAGCGCAAAATTGGTGAAGTTGGCTGCCACAAGTCCTTCGGTCGCGTGGTATTCGAGCATGCCGTTGAGACGGACGCTACCGAAGGTGAGCGCGATATCTTCAAGACGGGTCACCTCCTCATCGGGCCGGATGATCGCCGTGAGCAGGCCAGGGGTGCCAACCGGTTTGGAGATCCCCAGATCGCGTATGGTAAGACTGGCTTCCGCCAGATCCACCGACATGGACAGCGCGCCCCCCTCCAGCGGTTGCGCCACGAAACGGACCCGTCCGCCTAGAAATTCGGATGCATCAAAGCCGAATTTGGCCAGGTCAGCCACAGCGATTGTCGAGCCCAGCCGGATCACCGGGTCGGTTTCCGGCGTTCCTTCAACCGAGATTTCGGCGGCCATGCCATCGATCTCTGCTGTGCCGCCGAGCTGGTAACTGTCCTGCGAGGCGGAGAAGGATAATTGGCCATCCCCGATAAGCCGCCCCTCGATGGGCTGGGTACTGGCAAAATCAGCTATAGTCCCATTGACGACATAGTCGATATCCATTTCGCGGCCGGTCTCTTCATCACCCAGAGCAATGGTGGCCACGAGCCCCAGATCGACGGCGCCATTAATGCTGGACAGAACAATTGGCAATTCCACCCCGCTGAGGGCATCTGGCTGCTGCTGTTCGATTAGAGCCAGCAGTGCGGGAATAGGCGCCACGAGGTCGCCGGATATCTCAACGATGCTTTCTCCCGGCACGGAATTGTCCATGACCAGAGCGGGGTTGGAGACATCAATGGTGCCCGCCTCAGTCTCCAGGGCACCGCCGCCGCCAGCAACCGACATATTGGCGTCGTCCAGCCGCAGGCGCGTCTCACCAGAGATCAGGATCGGCGTCATTGCCGGTGTCGGCTTGATGGCGACACCCTCGCCAACAATATCGATCTGCATGCTGTCGGGCGGAATGGGCACGTCTTCGTCGCCGATGGTCAATGTTCCCACGGGGAAGTTGAACCGCATGCGGGCGCTCTTGACCCGCCCTTCGGTGACATTGGCAACGAACCAGTCCCGGTTCTCGCCCGACATAACATAGGGCCAGAGGCGTTTGAGATCGTCGGCCGTCACCCCCTGCCCGGCTATGGTCATGTCGAGACCCATGCCGGCCTGTACCATATCGATCCGCCCAGCCGTTTCTACCGTAGCACCGGGCTTGGTTGCGGTCAGGCGGTCGATGCCGAGCGCGCCATATAGCGGCGCTGACCAGCCGGAGAACTCCACCAGGTCGAAGGGCGTTTCGGGAGCATCCATATCATCGGGGTGTATCAAGACGTCGCGCGCGGTCAGCGACATACCGATCGTCGGCCCATAGGCGCGGTCGAGGCCCAGGGCGAAAACGCCGGAGATGCGGGCGGATGAACGCCCAATCTGCAATGCCCCTTCGGCAAGACGAAACTGGCCGAGCTCAGGCTGCCAGGTAACATCGAGGATCGAAGTCGCCACCGGGAAATAATCATCAGCAAGGCGCAGATCGAGACCGGTCAAGTCAAGCCTGAAGCCGCCTCCCACCAGTTTTCCCTCTTCGGGCGTGAAGGTGACGTCGATTGAGATCGAGCCGGCGCCGCGCATTGCGGCAACGCTGTCACGGTCATCGATAAATGGCACAAAAGCGGAAAAATCGAGATTGGTCAGATCGGCCTGGAGACGCCTGACACCATCCGGGTCCACCGAACGTTCGATTGTACCCACGACGGTCTGGCCACCGATACGTGCGCTGAACTCGCCGGTTACCCGTTCCTCCCCTGGTACAGGGCCGATTTCGAGCGATACCGCCTCGAACTGCCGAAACAGGCCGTAGATCGGGTCGGCCATGTCTATGAGGGCATCGCGGACGACGAGCCGGGAAAAGCGCCCCTGTGCGGTCTGCTCGACGAGATCGGCAATGGCCAGTTCGCTGGCTTCCAGATTGTAGATCAGCCAGTCATTGTCCGAGCGCATGGGCGGCGCGGCCCCTTCTTCGAAGGAGATGCCCTGTGAAGAGATGGCAACAGCCGGGAAGCTGTCGTCACCTTCGAGAACCCGAACAATTGGCGCCCCCCCATCGGGATTTTCCTCAACCTCAAGCGTTCCCGGGCGCGGTCCATAGAGGTCCTGGACGATCTGCACATGCGGCCCAACGATGGTGACCGTGGTGCCCGGCTGTCCGAACAGGGCGCGGGCCGGGGAGAAACCGACTTCTAGGGCCTCCATGTGAATGCGGGCGCCGGATTTGCTGTCGGCGTAGGAGACTGGTGAGAACTGAATGACCGGCCACACGCCGCCTTCGAGCGCGAGCGCCATGTCTCCCATCTGCAGATCGGCCGTTTCGGCCACGAAATTCTGCACGAAACTGCGAATGGCCTGGCCAGTAAAAGGGATACGGATCGGCGTGATCAGCATGATCGCGTAGAGGATCAGCAGGATCAGGCTGGGAACCCCCAAAACCCAGACCGCTATTCGACGCGTGCGACGAAACCCGGTCGAGCGAACCGGCCTGTCTGCTGGCGGCGACTGAGAAGGCTCTGGTTCTGCTATTTGGTTCACTGCCACCACGTCAAAGATCGGCCGGGTCAACCCCTCCCACCGTAAACAGAATCATCCGCCTCGAGCGGTGCATTGATTGATGATACCGGCTGGAATGTGGCGCTGACACCCTCTATTCAAGCGGCAACACAGGATGGGCCATGACACACCTCAAATCCGGCGATCTCATTCCGACATTTTCTCTGACCTGCGACAATGGTGAAGTCATTACATCTGCGGCACTTAGCGGACGGCCAGCGGTCATCTATTTCTATCCTGCAGACGACTCCGGTGGCTGCATCGACGAGAATATCGAATTCTCCGCCTTGCAGGCTGAGTTTGAAAATCGTGGCGCATCACTGATCGGTGTTTCCCCTGATGATGTCACGAGTCACAACAAGTTTCGCGCCAAGTATGATCTATTGCCTAGGTTGGGGGCGGATCCTGATCGCGCCATGATCGAGGCGTTTGGCCTGTGGCAGCTCAAAAAGCTCTATGGCCGGGAGTTCATGGGACTGGTGCGGACCAGCTTTATTATCGATGCTGAAGGGAGGATTGCTCGCATTATTCGCGCGACCCGCATCAAGGGGCATGCAGCCAAGGTGCTGAAAGCGCTCGATGAAGTCCTTGCTACGGACCAGCAATAGCAGGGCTTTCGCCTTTCTTAACCAAACGCCCCCATAATTTACTAACCATGTTTGGTGCGTTTGGGGGTAGTTGCGTTGCGTCACTCGGCCAGTTCTGCAGGCGGGAAAAGCCGGCCAGTGCGGCGTGGCGTCCACCCCGCTCTGTTCTACAGCATGTTCGCACTGCTGCTCGGCGGCAATGCTCTGCAGGGCACAGCCCTGCTGATGGCGCCGGACATCGCTCGGCTATTGGGTGGCCAGAACGAGCAGATTGTTACAGCTTATGAAGACCAGCTGGCGCAGATGCGCGTCGAGATAGACCGTCTTCAGTCGCGCAATTATGCCCAGGCGGGCGATATCAATTTGCAGCTTCAGGAATTATCGGCGCAGCAGGAGGCTTTGCTGGAGCAACACCAGCTTGTCCGGGCACTGGTGACCAAAGCCGACGAACTCGGTCTGGCGGCTCTGGGGCGTGTTGATGATCAGATTCTGTACGCGCCGGCGACGGCCGATGGCAATCCAGACGTCGCGGCCACCGCGGCGACTGTGGTTCAGATGATAGATGAAACACAACAGGCAATGAGTGACATTGCCAGCGCAGCGACTGAGCGCACGGCTAGCATAGTGGGCGAGTTGTCCAAGATCGGTATCGAAGTGGATCTTCCCCGGACCGCGCTGAGTGGCGTCGGCGGCCCATTGCTGGCGGCCGAAGGCAGTTCGGACCAGACATCGCCGTCGCTTGAAGACGCCAATGCGGTGATGGAGGCGTTACTGCGGTACAAGGCAGCGCGGGACAGTCTGGCGCTGGCACCGGTGCATATGCCGATTGTGGGGAATTTTCGCCAGAGCTCAGGCTACGGCAATCGCAAGGATCCCTTTACGGGCGGACGGGCCTTTCATTCCGGCCTCGATTTTGCCGCACCGACAGGAACCACGGTATTGAGTGCGGGCGAGGGCGTAGTCACCTTTGCCGGGCTGCGGTCAGGTTATGGCAAGGTGGTGGAAGTGAAACATGGCAATGGCCTGGTGACGCGCTATGCCCATTTGAGCGCCTTTCTTTCCCAAAAGGGTCAGAAGGTGCAAACCGGGACTCCGATTGCCAAGGTGGGCTCGACCGGCCGCTCGACTGGCCCGCATCTGCATTTCGAAGTGCACCGTGCCGATAAGAGCGTTGACCCCAAGCCCTTTCTTGATACCGGCAAGCGCATTCTGTCCATGCTGAACTAGAAGAAAAAGACCCCGAACACTGGCCGGGATCTCTTGCGATCGAAACGTTAGTCTTCGGCTGATACGTCTGTCGCCGCGCCCACGCGCTGGGCGAGCGCTGCTTCCATGAACTCGTCCAGCCCGCCATCGAGCACGACCGAGGGCTGGCCGCTTTCGACGCCTGTACGCAGATCTTTGACCATCTGGTAAGGCTGCAGGACGTACGAGCGGATCTGGTGGCCCCAGCCGATGTCGGTCTTGCTGGCGGCCTGGGCGTTGGCCGCCTCTTCGCGCTTTTGCAGTTCCATCTCGTAGAGCCGGGCCTTGAGCATGTTCATGGCCGTAGCGCGGTTCTTGTGCTGGCTGCGTTCCTGCTGACACGCCACGATGATGCCGGTCGGCACGTGGGTGATGCGGATGGCCGAGTCAGTGGTGTTGACGTGCTGTCCACCAGCACCGG
>JBGTUK010000159.1:0-6362 GCA_041939225.1 Devosia sp. | reverse complement strand
CCTCCTGCCACAGCGCCCCGAGCGGCTGATCGTCTGTGGCGGCGGCCGGCACAATCCGGCGATCATGGCCATGTTGCAGACCCGCGCCAATGTCGAAGCCATTCCAGCCGAAGCGGTGGGCTGGCGCGGCGATGCGGTGGAAGCGGAATGTTTCGCGCTCCTTGCGGTGCGGGTGTTGCGCGGCCTGCCGATCAGCTTCCCCACCACCACCGGTGCGCCGCAGGCCATGACCGGTGGATTGCTGGCAGACTGAGAATGGTGCTGGCGCTCGAAGTTACCGACACGCCGCGCGCGGAAGATATCGATCTCCTGGGGGCTTCCCTCGCCAGCTTCAACGAGAACGATGTCGGTCCGTCCGAGCGTACCGCTCTGGCGGTTTTCGTGCGCGACACCGATGATCGGATCGTGGCCGGCCTCTCGGGCTACAGTGCCTGGGGCTGGCTCTATGTGCAGTGGCTCTGGGTTGGCGAGGAACAACGGGGACACGGCCTTGCCGGTCGCCTGCTGTCCGCGGCAGAGGACGAGGCCCGCGCCCGTGGGTGTCACGGCGCCTATATCGACACGTTCAATCCCAAGGCGCTACGCACCTACCAGCGCGCCGGCTACACGGTGTTTGGCGCGCTGCCGGACTTTCCCAAGGGCCGCACGCGCAGCTTCCTGTCCAAGCTGCTCTAGGCAGAGCATTTTTCCGCGACTGTTACCCGGGCCGAATTGATCGGGCCGGGTTTGGAACTGTGTCCGCATTGAGGCGTTGCACGGTGAATGACGTCAGTGGAGGGAAGCATGACCGACCGAGCAATGTCGCGCCATGACCGCAAAGGTTTTGGATTTTGGTGGACCATGTTTGTCGGGCTTGTCCTCCTTGTCTTCGGCCTGCCCATTGCGGCAGGCGGGCTTTATCTGATTACCCTTGGCGGTTCCTGGTACTATCTGCCTGCCGGGATCGGCCTGCTTTTGACCGCGTGGTTCCTGTTCCGCCGCGAAATGACAGCGCTGTGGATCTACCTCTTAACGTGGCTGGGAACGTTGATCTGGGCCTTGTGGGAAGCGGGCCTTGATGGCTGGGCCCAGGTTCCGCGCCTGTTGGCGCCGACGATCGTCCTGATCCTGGTGCTGACCACCCTTCCAGTATTGCGCGGGTCGGTGCGGCGCTTCGGTACGTCGGCTATGGCCGCCATGGTGACCTTTGCCGGCGCAGTCGGCGCCATTGGCGTGGCCAATCAGGGCATTGAAAGCACGATCGCCCAGGAGGTCGAAGAGCCCGTTGCCCAGCCCGACGCTCCCGAAGCACCTGCCGCAATAGAGCCGGCTGAAGAGCCCGGCCTCACACCGGCCGAGGAGCCGGCGCCGGTGGTTCCCGCGAGCACAGATGGAACAGCAGAAGACGCGCCACTGGAGGCGGGTGAAGCAGAGCCGGCAGATACTGAAGCCTCTCAACCTGAGGAAACCGGCCCCACCTATGTGACCCTAGAAACAGGTGTCGATTGGCCGGCCTATGGTGGTACGCATCGCGCCATGCGCTATTCGCCGCTCGACCAGATCACGCCGGACAATGTCGATCAGCTTGAAAAGATCTGGGAATTCCGCACCGGCGACATGCCGGAAGGCGACGAGCCCTTCGGCAACCAGAACACACCGGTCAAGGTGGGTGAGCGGCTTTATCTGTGCTCGGCGACCAATCATATCAGTGCTCTTGACGCTGCGACCGGCGCCGAGTTCTGGACCTACGACCCCGAGGTCTCGACCGACAATGTGGGCTATAACGCCTCCTGCCGGGGTCTGGTCTATTTCGAGGATCCAACCGCAGAACGCGACGAGCTCTGCGCCACCCGCACGGTGAACCTGACTCATGACGCGCGCATGATCGCACTCGACACCGAGACCGGCCAGCTTTGCCCCGAATTCGGCGATGGTGGCATGGTCAATCTCCTCGAAGGCATCGGCAATACAGCGCCGGGCTTTTATGCGCCGACTTCGCCACCGACCCTGGTGCGCGATGTACTGGTCGTCGGCAGCCAGGTCAGCGACAACCAGCAGCGCACCGCGCCGTCTGGTGTCATCCGCGGCTACAATGCCGTCACCGGCGAGCTGGAATGGGCCTGGGACATGAACCGCCCTAGCGACAACGGCCTGCCGCCGGAAGGTGAAATCTATTCGCCCGGCACGCCCAATATGTGGACCATTGCTTCGGGCGATGACGAGCTTGGCCTGGTTTATCTGCCCATGGGCAATTCGGCCGTCGACTATTGGGGCGGCACGCGCTCGGAGCAGGAAAACACCTATTCCACCGCCATCGTGGCGCTGGATGTGGAAACCGGCGAAGTCGCCTGGCACTACCAGACCGTACACTATGACGTCTGGGACTATGATTTGGGCGGCCAGGGCACGCTGGTGGATTTCCCCACCGATGAGGGTCCGGTACCGGCCATTATCATGCCGTCCAAGCAGGCGCAGTTCTATATCCTCAACCGCGAAACCGGCGAGCCGCTGGTCAACATCGAGGAGCGCCCTGCCCCGCAGGGTGGCGTCGAGCCCGAGCGCCTGTCGCCCACCCAGCCCTATGTCACGGACTTCCCGAACCTCTTGAAGCCGGCAATCACCGAGGCAGACATGTGGGGCGCCACGCCGCTCGACCAGCTCTGGTGCCGCATTCAGTACCGGCAGGCCGAATATGACGGTGTCTATACCCCGCCCACGGTCGACAAGCCCTGGATTCAGTTCCCCGGCTACAATGGCGGCTCTGACTGGGGCGGTATTGCGGTGGATCCGGTGAAGGGCATCCTCATCGCCAACTACAACAACATGCCCAATTACAACCAGTTGATCCCGCGCGAAGAGGTCGACGAGATGGGCATCTATTCCATCGCCGACCCCAATTATGATCCGTCCGCCAGCTCGGGTTCGCATGGTTCGGTCAGCCCACAGGCCGAAGCCCCTTACGGCATTCGCGTCAATGCCGGGTGGCGGGTGCCATTCACGGGCATGCTGTGCAAGGAGCCGCCCTATGGCGGGATCGCGGCCATTGATCTGAACACTCGCGAAATGCTGTGGGATCGCCCCTTCGGCACCGCCCGCAAGAATGGTCCGTTTGGCATTCCCTCCATGCTGCCATTCACTATCGGCACACCCAATAATGCCGGCGGCTTCATTACCGCCTCGGGCCTGTTCTTTATCGGCGCGGCCACTGACGATCTGTTCCGCGCCATCGATATCGAAACCGGGGAGCGGATTTGGGAGGTGGAACTGCCGGCCGGTGGTCAGGCCACCCCGATGACCTATGAGTCGCAAGGCCGCCAGATCGTGGTCATCAATGCCGGCGGCCATGACTTCATGGAAACCCCGATTGGCGACTATTTCATCGCCTATGCCCTGCCCGAGAGTGAGACAGGCCAGAGCGAGGAAGACGAGATGCCATAGGGCGCAACGTCCTGCGACCCAGCCCCGCCAGGCGAGGCTGTGTCGGCGAAACCTCAAACACCCGGAACGGAAATGGACCCAGCGTCAGCCTTTTCCTTCGACATGAGCTATTGCGGATCGCCACCGACCCTGGAGACACTCTGGGGCCGGTGGAATTTCGAGCCCGTCCTGCTCAGTGTCCTTGTCCTCACCATCTTGGCCGGCATTGTGCTGTGGCGGCAGGCGGGGCAGCAGCGACAGCTTGCCTTCGCCATGGCGTGGCTGCTGGCGGTGATCCTCTTCGTCTCGCCCGTCTGCGCTCTGAGCGTAGCGCTATTTTCGGTGCGCGTTGGCCACCATGTGGTACTGACCATGGTGCTGGCGCCGCTGCTGGCACTCGCCCTGCCCGCCAGGTGGGGTGCGCGCGTCAGCTTGATGCCGCCGCTGGTGCTGTCGACCCTGTCGCTCTGGCTCTGGCATGCGCCGGACTTTTACACATCCGCTTTCACCCATCCGGCGCTCTATTGGCTCATGCAGGCAAGCCTGATTGCCAGTTTCACCTGGCTGTGGATGGGGCTGTTGCGGAGCCATGCCGCGACGGTTGCAGGCATTGCGGCACTGTCCAGCGCCATTCAGATGGGACTGCTTGGCGCGCTGCTGGTGTTTGCCCCCACCCCGCTCTATCTACCGCATCTGGGCAGCACGATGGCGTTCGGTCTCTTGCCGCTGGAGGATCAGCAGCTGGCCGGCCTGCTCATGTGGGTGCCGGCCAATCTGCCGCTCCTGGCCCTGGTGCTCTGGCGGCTGGTGACGGTCTTGCGGGCAGAGCAGGCGGTGGCTGAATGAGCCTCGACTTTCTCGTCACCTGGATCAAATTCATTCATGTCGCGACCATTGCCGGATGGTCTGCGGGGCTGATCGCCCTGCCCTTTCTGTATCGCCAGCGCGGGGGGTTGGAGGGACCGCCGCTGCACCGGTTGCATGCCTTCACCCGCTTTCTTTATGTCGCACTGGTATCGCCGACGGCCTTTGCCGCCATTGCCTCGGGCACCGCGCTGATCTTGCTTCAGGGCACCTATGAGAACTGGTTTTCGGCCAAGCTGGTCGGCGTTTCCGTGCTGACCGGCGTGCACATCTTTTCCGGGCTGATGATCCTCAAGCTGTTCGAGCCGGGTGGGGTCTATCCGTTCGGGCGCTTCATCCTGATTTTGACCCTGACGTTTTCGGCCATCGCCGCAATCCTGGTGCTGGTCTTGGGCAAGCCTGACATCGCATGGCCGGCGGTGTTGGCCGGTCTGTTCGCGCCCGGAGCGCTCTCGGAGCTATTCGAGCAGCTTATTGGCGCGACGAAATGATGAGGCCGACGCCATGATCGAACACCAGCTTGCCGCCATGCCAGCCCGCGAAACCCGCAGCCATGGTTGCCAATACCGAGAGCATCATTCCACTGGGCAGGACCATTTCTGGAAAGTAGATGCGCAGCCCCGCATTGGCGCCGACAATGGCCAGCATCACCATGGCTGCGATAGCATGGTTCCAGCTTGCCACGCGCACGCGAATGCCCGGCACGGCCAGCAGCTCAATCGTGCCGACAATGGCCGCAAGCAGGCCGAAACCGAAGGCCGCGCCACCGGCCCATTTGCCAACCTCGAGCCAGAACGGGTCGGCGTTCCACCAGTAGAAAAGGTCGACGCCCAATGTGGCGACGACGAAAGCAATGGGAAAATGCACCAGCATGGCATGTATGGGATGGCCCGCCACTGCGATGGCCGAACCGATATCCTTTCCTGCCACGGCGCGGATGGCGGGATTGGGATGATCCGCCCGCGCCTCGGGCGGTGTCTCCTCGTCGCGGATCTCGCTTTCTTCGTCCTCGCGCGGAATATCGGTCATCGGCTGCACCCCTTTTTCAAGCCCGTTGCCCTTTGTGCAACGTCGCTGCTGCTCGCCGGTTGCACGGGCGAGCTTTCCACCCTTGATCCTGCCGGTCCCCGCGCGGCCAATCTGGCAACGCTATGGTGGGTCATGTTCTATGGATCGGCCCTCTTGTTCGCGCTGGTCATCGCACTGTTTGCTCTGGCCTATCTGCGCCCCGCATGGGTGACGCGCATCACGCCTGCGCAATGGATCCTGGGCGGCGGTTTGATCCTGCCCATCCCGATCCTGATCCTGCTCACCGGGACGGCGCTGGTACTAGGCGAACAATTGCTGCCCAAGGGCGATGCTCCTCTGCGCTTTGGTGCCCATGCCGAGCGCTGGCAGTGGAATTTCACCTATCCTGACGGACGAGCAATGGCCGGTGAAGTGCTGCATATCCCTGCCGGTCAGCCCGTCGATGTCGCGGTGACCTCCGCGGACGTGATCCATTCATTCTGGGTGCCCAGGCTGGGCGGCAAGATCGACGCTATTCCGGGCCATGAGAATCTCATCCGCCTCGAGGCCGACGAACCCGGCATCTATTGGGGGCAATGCGCCGAATACTGCGGGCCGGGTCATGATGGTATGTGGTTCCGTATCGAGGCGCACGCGGTCGCCGATTTCACAGCCCTGATGGAGGAGCAGCAATGAGCCGCCCATCCTCCCCACTTGGCCTGCACAAGCAACTCGACGCCATCTGGCGCACGCCGCCGGGGCTGGCGCGCCTATCCAGCGTCAATCACACCATACTGGGCAAGCGCTTCATGGCGCTGGCGCTCACCTTCTTTGCCATTGGCGGCCTGCTCTCCATGCTGATCCGGGCGCAATTGGCCACACCAAACAGCGCCTTTATTGGCCCCGAACTCTACAATCAGATCTTCACCATGCACGGCACGGAAAAACCGCCGGCAGCCGGCGGTTTTTTTATATCGGCTGGTGCTTGGCGCGCTCGGCCATCATGGCCTTGGCGATTCGGCCGACCGGATTCGTAAGGTGTAAGAGTGACGCACGAAGCGCCGTACCCGCCATCGATCCCTGAATACCGGCGT
>JBGTUK010000158.1:0-6372 GCA_041939225.1 Devosia sp. | reverse complement strand
GCTCGGCTCATCCCCGGCGCCGACGGAATAGACCACCCCAAGCTTGTCGGCCTGGGCCTTGAGATAAGGCCCGATGGTCACGTCGGCCTCGACATTCATCATCACCAGATGCTTGCCATGTTCCATGGCCATCAGATCATAGTCGGCGGCAACGCCCGGCTTACCGGTGGCGTCGATCACCACATCGATATTGGGGGTGGTGACCAGAGTTTCGGCGGAGGTGACGGCGATCTTGCCTGCCTCGATGGCAGCGGTCGCGGCGCTGGGCGTGTCGACCACCTTGCCCATAGAGTCGTCGCCATAGGCGATGGTCATGGCATCAAGCGCGGTATGGGGCCGACGGGTGGCAATGGCCGCCATTTCGATGCCGGTCATCAGGCTCATCTGGGTCACCAGATCGGTACCCATCTCGCCCGAGCCGATCACGCCGACGCGGATGGTCTTGCCCGCTTCGGCGCGCTGGGCGAGGTCACGGGCAAGGCCGGTCAGGGCGATCTTTGAAGGCATGGGTCGGTCCAGTTCTGGTAACGCGCTTGCGATAACCCTGTGCGGGGGCGGGGGCAAGGATTGTGTTGAAGTTAGAGCTGCGGCCAAGCCCTGTGAACTGCCCTACGAGCTGCCATTCGAGCACAGCTCTCATGGCCTTCTTGGCTCAAACGGCTCCACCGGAGCCGCTTGTCCTGCGAATCGCCCGCATAGCTCTTCGGGCCTATGACCCTCCAACCGCGCCACTGGCGCGTTTGGCCGCGATGGGCACGGCTCATAGTTAGCAATTCTTAAACCGTTGGGGCTGAATATGCGGCTTGGAGAAGACTCCCGGGGGCACCTACACAAACATGGCTACGCAAAACCTGCAGACGGTCGCCTTGCCTGAAATCATCGATCTCGATTCGATTGATGGCATCCGCGACCAATTGATCGACGCCCTGGAGGAGGGACCGGTTACGGTTCAGGCCAGTGCGGTCGAGCGGGTTTCGACCAATGCGCTGCTGCTGCTGATCAGCGCCGCGGAAACCGCCCGGAGACACCATTTCGATTTTTCTATTGACGCGCCGAGCGCGGCCATGGGCGCCGCGATCGAACGGCTGGGCCTGAGTGCCCGGTTTTCAGGGATGATGAAACAATGACGTTGCGGGTACTCACGGTCGATGATTCGCGGACCATTCTGGCCATGCTGCATCACACACTGAGCAATGCTGGCTTTGAGGTGCTGCAGGCCGAAGACGGCAAGCAGGGCCTGGATCTGCTCAAGAGCCAGCAAGTGGATGTGGTGATCACCGATATCAACATGCCGGTGATGGACGGGATCGAGTTCATCAAGAATGTGCGCGCCACCGGGTTGCACAATTCGCTCCCTATTCTGATCCTGACCACCGAGACCAGCCAGGACAAGCGTGACCAGGGCAAGGCCGCAGGCGGCACCGGCTGGATCGTCAAGCCGTTCGATCCGGAGAAGCTGATTTCGGTCATCAATCGCGTCGTGCACTAAACCCTAGAACCAGTACGGACCCAGAAGGGTTGGAAGCGTAAGAATGAGTGATCTCGACGACTTCAAGGCCACCTATTTTGACGAGTGCTCCGAGCTCCTTACCGAGCTTGAAGAACAGTTCGCTGCCATTGAAGAGGGCGAGCGCGGGGCGGATCGGCTCAATGCGGTGTTCCGGGCCATTCACTCGATCAAGGGCGGCGCCGGGGCCTTCGGCTTTACCGCGCTGGTGGGATTTGCCCATGCCTATGAAACGCTGCTCGACTATGTTCGCGACGGCCGTATCGAATTGACCGACGATGTCGTGGTGCTGTGTATCCGCGCCAATGATATCGTTGCCGACCATGTCAACGCAGCCCAGACGGGCGAGGCGTTGCCGGCCGATTACGGTGCCGAAGAAAAGGCCCGCTTTGACGCGCTAGCGCGCGGCGAAACGGCTTCGGACGACACCGAGGAAGACGATCTGGGTGGAGAAATGATCGAGGAATTCGACCTCGATTTTACGCCCGTCATGGTCAATCTCGACGCCCCGGCACCGACCGGGGAAGCGCCGGTCGAAGATGTGTTCGACGCCGCCCCGATGATGGCAGCCGAGGGGCAGTGGGAAATCCGTTTTACCCCGCATCGCGCGCTTTATGCTCGGGCCAATGATCCGCTGCTGCTGTTCCGCGAACTGGCCGCGCTGGGCGAGATGAGCGTGCATGCGGTGATGAGCGACGTGCCCCCGCTGTCCGATTTCGAACCCTTTGGCGTTTATTGCGCCTGGGAAATTACCCTGGTGGCGCCGGGGCTCGGCGAGGACGCCATTCGCGAAGTGTTCGAGTTTGTCGATGGTGATTGCGATATCGTCATTGCCCAGGCTGGCACGGTGCCCGGTCTTGCGCTGGATGAGCCCGCAATGGCGGCCGAGCTTTCGGCCGCGCCAGCGACGGACGAGCCGGATCTGTCGAGCCTTCTGGCTTTGACCGAGGAAGAGGTGGCGGCCACGGCTGAGCCGGTCATGCCGCCAGAAGAATTCGTGCCCGAGCCACCTGCTGCGGACGTTGGTCGGCAGGACAGTTTTGACGAGGCCCCGGCGGATCTGAGCTTTGCGGCCCTTGCCGCAGAGATCGCGCCGACACCGGCCCCCGCGCCCAAGGCGGAACAGCCCGCCCCTGTCGCCAATCCGGCCCCCGCCGCCAAGCCCGTCGTACCGACTGGTGGCGGCGAGAGCGAAGAAAGCAGCGGTCGCTCGGTTGGCGTGCAGTCGATCCGTGTCGATCTCGACAAGGTGGATCGAGTGGTCAACATGGTGGGCGAACTGGTTATCACCCAGTCCATGCTAACCCAGCAGATGGATGAGACGCTGCGTGCCCGCTATACCGAATTGGTGCGTGGGCTCGAAGTGCTGGCCCAGACCACGCGGGGACTGCAGGACTCGGTGATGGCGATCCGCGCCCAGCCGGTCAAATCGGTGTTCAGCCGCATGCCGCGCCTGGTGCGCGAACTGGCGTCCAAGACGTCGAAAAAGATCAAGCTCGAGACCATTGGCGAGAACACCGAGATCGACAAGACGGTGATCGAGCAATTGTCCGACCCGCTGACGCACATGATCCGCAATTCGGCCGACCATGGCATTGAAAGCCCGGAAAAACGCCAGGCCGCCGGCAAGCCGGAATCGGGCACGATCCGCCTTTCGGCAGAACAGGCGGGCGGCAATATCCTGATCATTGTCGAGGATGACGGCGCCGGTATCAATCGCGAGCGCGTGCTGGGCCTGGCCAGGGACAAAGGCATTGTGGCCCCCGATATCACCCCCACCGACGAGCAGATCGACCAGCTCATCTTTGCCCCAGGTTTTTCCACTGCCGAGGCGGTGAGCGATATTTCCGGCCGTGGCGTGGGCATGGACGTGGTGCTCTCCAACATCAAGAAGATCGGCGGCTCGGTGCATGTGCGTAGCTGGCCCGGTCGGGGCACGCGCATGACCCTGCGCCTGCCGCTGACGCTGGCTGTGCTCGATGTGATGCTGGTCAAGGTCGGTGGCGGCCCCTATGTGGTGCCGCTTTCCTCGATCGTTGAGACCATGCAGTGCAGCCGCGCTGCGTTCGAGCGGGTGCCATCGGGTGGCCGGGTGCTGCAGGTGCGGGGCGAATATGTGCAGGTTATCGACCTGGCGCAGCGCTTCGAGCTTACCAGTCAGCAGAACCCGGACGACCAGTTCGTCGTGCTCTGCGAGGCCGAGGGCAATCAGAAGGTGGCGCTGGTGGTGGACGACATCATCGGTCAGCAGCAGGTGGTAATCAAATCGCTCGAAGAGAATTTCGAGAGCGTTGAAGGCATCGCCGGCGGCACCATACTGGGCGATGGCAATGTGGCGCTGATCGTGGATGTGCAGGGGCTTAGAACCTCGCCGATCCATCAGAATGCGGCCTAGTGCAGAAGGCGCATAGCGCCGTTAAGGAATTGGCGTCGATTGACGCATTAGGATCAATGCCAAGTGCCCAGGACGGGCGGAAGAAGAGGCAAGAAAAGATGGAAGCGCTGAGCCTTCGCGACGACATGAGCGACAAGACGGCAGCTGCCGGTCAGAACACATTGCAATTGATCGCCTTTTCGATCGGCGAGCAGACCTATGGCGTGGAGATCACCACGGTGCGCGAAATCCGCGCCTGGAACGGTGCCACCCCGCTGCCCAATACCCGCGAATTCGTGCGTGGCGTGATCAATCTGCGCGGCACCATCGTGCCGATCTTCGACCTGCGTGCCCGCTTCGGCGACGGTCAGACTTCCCCCACCAAGAACCATGTCGTGGTGGTGATGAGCGTGGGCGACAAATGGGTCGGCATTCTGGTTGACGCGGTCTCGGACATCCTCACCGTTAATCGCGACGACATTCACAATGTGCCCGAAGGCAATTCGATCGACACCGAACTGCTCAACGGCATCGTCACCCATGACAGTCGCATGGTCGGCCTGATCGACCTGCACGCCGTTGTGTCCGGGGCCAAGATGGACGGCTAAGCTGGCCAGCAAGCCTGAGACTTTTCGAAGGGCGCCGCGCGGCGCCCTTTTTCGTTGTTAGTGGCAGGCCAGTGCTAGTCGGCTTTCTTGCGATAGACCTGCACCACATTGCCCTTGGGCGTCACGTCGCAACGGATCAGCTCCAGCCGTGTCGTGGGATCGCCGGGCTCGAACAGGTGTCGGCCCTCGCCCGCCACCACCGGATGGGTGATGAGGGACAGTTCGTCCATCAGCCCGGCAAACAGCAATTGCCGCACCAGCGAAATCCCGCCCATGGCCGCGATCTCGCCGCCCTGTTGGGCTTTCAGGTTGCGCACGAAGTCGACGACATCGCCCTCGATCAGGCTCGAATTGGACCATCTGGCCGTGTCGACAGCGGTCAGCGTGTTCGAAGCCACATATTTGGGCACGTTATTGATGAACTGGCCAAAGTCGAGATCCTGCTCGGCTTTGGGCCAATAGCCGGCCCATTCCGACCAGCCGATCCGGCCCATGAGCACCGTGTCGACGCGTTCCTGCACCCCGTTCAGCATTTCGCCGAGTTGATCGTCAAAGCTGTCGAACTGGAACTGGTCGGGCGCCTCGACGACGCCATCGATGGAATGGAACAGACCGGCGGTCACTTTACGCATTTTTGGAACTTCCTCTGTTTCCGGGCGGCTGTATGCGGCCCGTTTCGCTGAGGCGACGAGCGAGGCGTTTGGGGTTCGACATTTATGCCAGCCGCGGCCAAGCGGCGAGTTATCCCCGTCGCAGAATGTGCCGGTATTCTGCGGACAATCGAACGTACGGCACGCCATGGAACATGAGTCTGGCGCGGGCGCGCCTGATTTTGTCCCTGATGGCCTTGGGTGGTGCGCTAATCAAATTCAATCCAAACCAGCCGCGTGTCCCTGCGGGCAGACCATAAGGTGGACAGTGGACGCGCATTCAGGTTGCAGGGAAATGGAATGAGCGGAACCGCGCTCAATGCGAACTGCAGTACGAAACCGACATGCTCCAATGCAAGTTCGTACTAAGTTGGCGGTCCTGCCAAAGTCAGGCAATGGTGCGGTTGGTCTTCTGCATGAAGGGCGATCCCATTCCATCTTTCAACTACTGAGGCTACATGATCATCGCAACGCGAACCATGCGCATCACAGCCGGTTCAGGAGAAGTGGATGCCGAAGTGCGCCTGTTTCAGCCCGAACCCGACGAGCACCTCTTTGTCTGTCGCTATGAGATTGACTGGCCAGACGGCACCTTAAAGAGCCAGGCACAGGGCAACGACATGATTGAGGCCCTTCACCTGGCTTTGCAGAAGCTGGGAACCGAGATGTACCTCTCGCGCTACCATCAAGATGGCACGCTGTATTGGATGTCGGGGTGGGTCGGTTACAACTTTCCTATTCCCAAAAACGGCCGCGATCTGTTGATCGGAGATGACCAGCGCTTTTTTGGGCTGGATGACAAATAACCTGCCCCGCCGCTCGGAAACGCCTCCGCCCTACTCCGGGGAGCCGCGTAGCATCAAGTTTTTCTAGGCCGGAGAAAAGTTGGCCCGGAGCTTTCGCCCCGGGCCTTTTCTTGACTCCAGTCCAGACTATGTCTGGTCACCCCAGATGCGCCAGCACCGCGAGCAGCAGCAGGGCCACGATATTGGTGATCTTGATCATCGGGTTGACGGCGGGGCCCGCCGTGTCCTTGTAGGGGTCGCCGACGGTGTCGCCGGTGACCGAGGCCTTGTGGGCATCGGACCCCTTGTGGTGGGTGACACCGTGGCTGTCGGTGAAACCGTCCTCGAAGCTCTTCTTGGCATTGTCCCAGGCGCCGCCGCCCGCCGTCATCGAGATGGCGACGAACAGCCCGGTGACGATCACGCCCATCAGCATCGCACCGACCGC
>JBGTUK010000157.1:0-6374 GCA_041939225.1 Devosia sp. | reverse complement strand
AGCGAGGGATCATACTCTTCGTAGAAGGTAATTCCGCGCGCCACCCCGTTGCGCGCCAACAGCTTCACACGATCCAGCACGACGTGAATATTGATCGGCTCGCGCTCCATCGGGCGCTCGTCGCCAAACACCTCCACCCGGTCGATCAGCCCGACAATTCGGTCCGTCTCTTCCCGGATCAGGCGCGCCAACGGCACCTCGTCGCTCGGCACTGATTGCTCGAGCAATTGCGCCGCGCCGCGAATGCCCGAAAGCGGGTTTTTGATTTCATGCGCCAGCATTGACGCCAGCCCCGTCACGGAGCGCGCCGCTCCGCGCGACACCATCTGCCGGTCGATCTGGTCGGCCATGGTGCGCTCCTGGATCAGCACCGCCACCCGCCCGTCCGTATCCGAGATCGGGCTGGCGAAAACATCGGCGATGCGCTCATCACCAAAGCGCGACGATCCAACCCGAACCCGGTATTCGGTCATCGGCGCTCGCCGCTGCACCACCGTTTCAACCAGTGAGATGATAGGCGACCCAAAAGCGATCAGATCGTCGAGGCTTTGCCGGGTAAGAACGCTCAGCGATGCCCCGAAAAACGCCTCGGCGGCATAATTGACGAACTGGATGCGCCGTGCCTCATCGAGCACCATCACCGGCTGCGGCAACGCCTGCAGCACGGCACGCGCCGGCACGGAATCGAGATCCATTACAACAGCACTGCTCACGCCGCTGCCCTCCGTTCCCCTGAAAACAGGGTATCAATCAGCGACAGCACTGCTTTGGTGTCCTCATTGTCGAGCAATTGCCTCCGCGTCGGCTTGTCCAGCGCCAGCCTGACCGCATCAGCGTACCAGCCCAAATGCTTGCGCGCGGCCCGCAACCCGACCTCGACGCCATAATCAACCAGCATGTCTTCATAGTGCTGCTGGATCAGAGCCACGAGTTCTGCGCCCTCCGGCGCCGCTGCAGCCTCGTGTCCGCTAAGCGCCGCGCCAATCTGTCCAACCCGCCAGGGTTGCCCCTGCGCCCCGCGCCCCAGCATGACTGCCGCGGCCCCGGATTCGGACAGCGCCTGCCGCGCGCTCGCGATATCGACAATGTCGCCATTGACCACCACCGGCACATCGACAGCCTCGACCACGCTGCGCACCAGTGCCCAGCGCGCCTTGCCCTTGTAGAACTGCTGCCGCGTGCGCCCGTGCACGGTGATCATCTGCGCCCCGGCGCTCTCCGCCAATTGCGCAATCTGAGCAGCGTTCAGGCTCTCATCGTCCCAGCCTAACCGCATCTTGACCGTCACCGGCCGAGTCGTAGCGCATGCAACCGCCTCGACAATGCTCAGCGCCTGGTCTGGCACCCGCATCAGCGCCGAGCCGGCATAGCCATTGGTCACCCTTTTCGCAGGGCAGCCGAAATTGATGTCGATAATGTCCGCGCCCGCGCCCTCGGCAATGCGCGCGCCCTCGGCCATCCATTGCGCTTCGCAACCAGCCAGTTGCACCACATGCGGCAGCGTACCAGCCCGCGTCAGCTTGCGCACCATGCCCTCATGGCCTGTGGTCAGCGCCGAACTCGCGACCATCTCGGACACCACCAGGCCCGCGCCAAAACGGGCTGCCAGCTCGCGAAACGGCCGGTCGGTTATGCCCGCCATAGGGGCCAGAAAGGCGCGATTGCGGATGGCGTGCCCACCAATGCTCAATGCGCAGGCAGTGTCGATCAAGGAATTGCCCCAGAAATGTTCATTTTGGCAAAGGTGCCTGCACAATAATCAATTTCGGTCAACACGCAACCGCTTCCCGCTGCCACGCCGAGGTAAACCAGCCCTGCTCTTGCCGCATGGCGGGTGGACGGCTAGACCATTCCAGACAGACGGTTCTCTTTCAGCCAGTGCCTATATCCCCATGAGTCCAAAATCCATAGCCGTCATCATCGTCGCAGCCGGAAAGGGCGAGCGTGCCGGTGCGGACGGATATGCTGACCCCAAGCAGTACCGGTCCATATCGGGCGTACCCGTCCTGACACGGACGATCCGCGCGTTTCTCGACTATCCACTGATCGGTCGCGTCGTTCCCGTGATCAATGAAAGCCACCAGCAGCGCTTCGCTGCTCTCGGTCTGCAGGACGAACGCCTTATGGCGCCTGTGCTGGGGGGCGCCAATCGCCAGGCATCGGTGCTCGAGGGGCTCAAGGCACTGGCCCCGCATCGCCCCGACCTGGTCCTGATTCAGGATGCCGCCCGTCCCTTCGTCGCGCCGGAGGTAATCGGCGACGTGATCGCGGTTCTGGATCGCTATGACGGCGCCCTGCCCGCCTTGCCTCTCACCGACACCATCAAGCGCACACTCGACGGCAAAGAGATTGTTGGCACCGAGGACCGGCGCCAGTTGATGGCCGCCCAGACCCCGCAGGGGTTCCGCTTCGGGCAGATTTTTTCGGCCCATATGCGCGCGGGCAATGTGCGCCGCGCGTTCACCGACGACGCCGAGATTGCCGAATGGGCGGGCCTGCGCGTCGCCATGGTCATGGGCGATGCCGATAATATCAAGATCACCTATCCTGAGGATTTCACGCGGGCCGAACATATTGTTGAAGGAATTCTGACCATGGAGAACCGCATCGGCACCGGCTACGATGTGCACCCCTTCGCGCCCGGCGATGCGGTATGGCTTTGCGGCGTGAGGATTCCTCATAAGGCCAAGCTCGATGGCCATTCTGACGCCGACGTGGCGCTCCATGCCCTGACGGACGCTATTCTGGGCGCCATAGGCGAAGGCGATATTGGCACACACTTCCCACCCAGTGATGCGCAATGGAAAGGCGCAGCCTCCACCCATTTTCTGGCGCACGCCGGCGCTCTGGTCGCGCAGCGCGGGGGCCGTATTGTCAATCTGGACGTGACAATCGTCGCCGAAGCGCCGAGGATTGCCGCTCACGTCCCCGCCATGTGCGCCGTGATCGCCGAGACACTCGGCATTTCGGCGGATCGCGTGGCAGTCAAGGCGACGACCAATGAAAAGCTCGGCTTTGTCGGGCGGGAGGAAGGTATCGTGTCCATGGCCAGTGCCAGTATTGAATTGCCAAGGGTGGGTTGAATGGCAGCCAAGGCAAAACCCACCGCGGGCCAGCTGATCATCGACCTTCTGGCCGAGCGCAACCAGACCCTGGTGACCGCAGAAAGCTGCACCGGCGGCATGATCGCTTCGGCCCTCACCGACATTCCCGGCGCCTCCGCGGCCATCTATGGCGGCTACATCACCTATGCCAATTCGGCCAAGTCCCGCATGATCCAGGTGCAGCCGCGCCTCATCGGCGACTATGGCGCGGTCAGCAACCAGGTTGCCCGCGCTATGGCCGATGGTGCCCGCAACACCGCCCGTGTCGACTTCGCCGTCGCCGCCACGGGCATTGCCGGCCCCGATGGCGGCACCGAGAAAAAGCCTGTGGGCCTCGTCTATGTCGCCGTCTCCTCCGAGTTGGCCACGGTGGTGATCGAACACCGCTTTGGTGACCTTGGTCGCGACGCTATCCGCAAAGCCACCGTCGAGGCAGCGCTGGACCTCGTGCTGCAAGTCCTGACTAGCGATCCCCCCAGCCCTTGAGACGGCCGTACGCGTCGCTTTGTATCGTTGAGGAATGCAAGCTGGCGCACCGATAGTCGAAGATGCTAGGTGTCGTCTTGAAGCGCATGGGAAGCATGTCGAATAACCCAATCGGGTTCTGTTGAGGTAGCCTGCGGAATATGTCGATCATCCATCGCAATAATGTAACCGTGAATGGAACGGGCGGCACCATCATGATGTTCGCTCATGGGTTCGGCTGCGACCAGAATATGTGGCGTTTCATCGAGCCCCACTTCCGCAGCGATTTTCGAACCGTACTGTTCGATCATGTCGGCGCTGGCAGGTCCGACCTTTCGGCATACGATCCAGAAAAATACTCCAGCCTTGACGGATACGCTGCCGACGTCGTGGAAATCGGCCAGGAGCTCGGAATTGAGAAAGCCGTATTTGTTGGCCACTCAGTCAGCGCCATGATTGGCGCACTTGCGTCAATTCGGGCGCCCGGCATGTTCGACAAATTGGTGATGATCGGTCCCTCGCCACGTTATATCGATGATGGCGAATACTCTGGCGGATTCAGTGCCGCGCAGATTGAAGAGTTGTTGACATCGCTTGATGACAATCACATGGGCTGGTCCGCAGCCATGGCTCCGGCAATCATGGGGAACCCTGATCGGCCTGAGCTTGGCGAGGAGCTCACCAATAGTTTTTGTCGGACCGATCCCGAGATTGCGAAGCAGTTTGCACGGGTTACGTTCATGTCTGATAACCGGGCCGACCTGTCCAAAGTCGAAGCGCAGACGCTCATATTGCAATGCAGCAACGACATAATTGCCGCCGAACATGTGGGAGAATACGTCCACAACGCCATACCAGGCAGCCAGATCAGGTACCTTCAGGCCAGTGGCCACTGCCCGAATCTGAGTGCGCCTGAGGAAGTCACATTGGCGATGCGCGATTTTGTCTGACGGCGAGCTTATCGAGGATTTAGAGGATCTCTTCGAGAACGCCCCATGCGGGTATCTCTCTATGTGGCCTGATGGCAGGATCGCCAAGGTCAACGCCACCCTCTGCGACTGGCTTGGCAGGCCAAAGGAGGCAATCCTTGGCAAACGCCTTCGCGACTTTCTCAACGTTGCGGGCAGCATCTTCTACGAGACCCATTTCGCACCAATGCTGCGCATGCAGGGGTACTTTCACGAGGTTGCTCTCGACATGGTCAGAGCCGACGGCAGCGTAATGCCTGTCTTGGCCAATGCCGCGGAAAGACGGGACACCTCCGGCGAACTTCTCTTTACCAGACTTACCGTATTCAAGGCGACAGAGCGTCGCCAGTATGAGCGCGATCTCGTGGAAGCACGGGCGGCCGAGCGCGACGCCCGCCGTCAACTTGAGGACATGGTGACATCTCTCCAGGCCGGCATGGCTGAACAGGTCGCGATCGTTATGGAAGAACGGCACAACTCCGAACTGAAAGAGCAGTTTGTTGCAGTGCTGGGTCACGATCTGCGCAATCCTTTGGCAGCCATTGACGCCGGTGTCGGCAAGATACTTCGGGATCAAAAATGGACAGACAGCACTCCTGTCATTTTGAACCTGATGAAAAACAGTGTCTCACGCATGAGCGCCCTGATTGACAATGTTTTGGACCTGGCGCGCAGTCGGCTTGGTGGCGGCATTCTTCTCAATCGCGACGAAGCACGTTCGCTTCAATCAACGCTTGAAATGGTGATCGCCGAGATACAGGCAGCCAATCCCGACAGAACTATATCGACCAGGTTCCAGATCGCAAGAACAGTAAGAGTCGATCATGATCGCATTGCGCAGCTGTTCTCGAACCTTCTCGCCAATGCCGTAACCCACGGTGCGACAGACAAGGATATTGCGGTTGATTGCACTGTCGATGACGAGGGTAATCTCTCGCTCAGTGTCGCCAATGCAGGCGACCCGATTCCGCAAGAGATGGTCCCGCTGCTCTTCCAGCCGTTCCATCGAGGCCAGGTGCGCACCAACGCCCACGGCCTCGGCCTCGGCCTCTATATCGCATCTGAAATCGCCCAGGCACACGGTGGCAGGATCGACGTCGAATCCGAACAAAATGAGATCAGGTTCATTTTCCGCTTGCCGGCCCAACAGAGCTGAGTGGACCGTCCTGCCGCGCGTGCGATGTTGAGACGAATGTCAGCAGTAAGCCCAATCGAGGGAAGTTCGCCTAAGCGCCAAACCGCCTGTCGGCCTCTTCACAGAAGGCACGCATGATTTCCTCCTGCTTGGCCGCAAAAGCCGGCTCGGCCACAGCCGCAATCAGAGGATTTGAGATCTTGAAGTCGATCTCGAACCGCACCCGCGTTCCCTGCCCTTCGGGCTCAAAGCTCCACACGCTATCGAGATAGGCAAAGGGACCGTCCACGGCCTTGGCACGGATGGTTCGGGCCGCCGCATCCAGTGTAACCCGGCTGGTATAGGCTTGCGTGATCGGCCCAAAAGAGATGGTCATGCGGGCCAGCCGCACATCCTCGTCCCCAGCCGCAGGATCGGGCCGAACCTGCATCGCCTGGCAATTGGGCACGAAGCGCGGATAGTCACTCAGATCAGAAACGATCTGATACATCCGCTCGGGCAGATGCGCCACATGCCGTTCAAAGAAACGCTTCATATCAGTGACCGAGCTTGGCCAGACGGTTCGCCTTAAGGCGCGCAAAATCCTCACCGGCATGGTGCGACGAGCGGGTCAGCGGGCTCGACGAAACCAGCAGGAACCCCTTGGAAGTCGCAACCGTGGCAAAGGATTTGAACTCTTCCGGCGTTACGAAGCGCTGCAAC
>JBGTUK010000156.1:0-6385 GCA_041939225.1 Devosia sp. | reverse complement strand
CCCATGGCGCAGGGGCAGGCGATGATCAACACCGCGACCGCATTGACCAGCGCATAGGTTAGCGCGGGGTCGGGGCCGAGCCAGGACCAGACGGTTGCGGTGAGGATGGCGAGGCCGATCACAATGGGCACGAAAACAGCTGTGACACGGTCCACGACCGCCTGAATGGGCAGCTTGCCGGCCTGAGCATCCTCGACCATGCGGATGATATGGGCCAGCATGGTGTCGGTTCCCACCTTGGTGGCGCGGAAATTGAAGCTGCCCGACGTGTTGAGCGTGCCACCGATGACGCTGGCGCCCACTGTCTTGGAGACGGGCAGGGGTTCTCCCGAGATCATTGATTCATCGATATGGCTTTCGCCCTCGACGATCTCGCCGTCCACGGCAATCTTCTCGCCCGGTCGGACCACGATGATATCACCGACCCGAACCTCTTCGACCGGGACTTCGACCGCTTTGTCTGCGCGCAGGACCCGGGCGGTTTTGGCCTGCTGCTGCACCAATTGGCTGATCGCCTCGCCGGTGCGGCCCTTGGCCATGGCCTCCAGCCAGCGCCCGACCAGGATCAATGTGACGATAACCGCGGCCGCCTCGAAATACACATGGCGGGTTTCCGCCGGCACCAATTGCGGAGCGAAGGTGACGACGCTGGAATAGAGCCAGGCCGCCCCGGCCCCAAGGGCAACCAGCGAGTTCATTTCCGGTGCGCCGCGGAACAGGGCGGGAAAGCCGATTTTGAAGAAGCGCCGGCCTGGCACGAAGAGGACGAAACTGGCCAGCGCGAAATAGGCGACCCACAGCGTCTGGGTCGGCACCAGCGACGTCACCCACATGTGGAAGGGCATGTGGATATGGCCGATCATCTCGATCAGGAACAGCGGCAGGGTCGGGATGGCGGCGATGATGACGTCGCGCTTGAGAAGGGCGGCGTCTTCGTCGTGATGATGCATGTGGCGATGGGCGGGCGCATCGGGCTGGCGCAGGCTGGCCTTGTAGCCGACCTTTTCCACGGCCTTGAGCAGCGCATCGACGTCGCCGCCGGAAATGGTGGCGCGTTCCGTCGCCAGATTGACGGCAGCGTTCTCGACGCCGGGCACCTTGAGCAAGGCCTTCTCCACGCGATTGACGCAGGACGCGCAGGTCATGCCCTCGATTTCGATCGAAACGGCAGGAGATTTAGAGTTGCTGTGGACGGTTTCGTTCATGGTCTTTCACCTCGTCCACAACCATATAGACCTTCCCATCATGGTAAGGTCAAGAGTGCCGAGGAAAGCTTATCCAGTGGGCGAAACCAGCGCATAGCGATCCCGGGCGATGGCCGCTTCGATCTGAGATGACGGCGCGCCCAAGAGCTTGTCATCGGTCATCGTCGTTGCGAAGTGGCGCCATTCCTGGTGTTGCAGATGGCGCGGTATGACGGCTTCGGGGCCCATGGGCAACACGAGTAGTTGCGGTGGCTTGCCATCCTTCTGGTCCGAAATGAATACATTGACTTGCATGCTGCCCACCCTACCAAGGTTTCAAGCATTGAGGCATGACTATCGTCCTGGTGCAAATTTTTGCTTCCCCTGGTGCTTTTGCAGGTGAGGCACAGACCTCTGCGACCTCTTGGCACAGCGACAGTCTGGCGACTTACTTTGGGTTGGTGTGGCGCTTATTTCTTGACGCGTCAGGAGCATGACCATGCAAACTGTGCGCAAGGACATCCACAATTCAGAAATGCCGGTTCTGTGCCAAAGTTGTGAGGCGCGGCATCAGGGTATTTGCGGGGCGCTCAGCGGCGATGAACTTGTCGCGCTGGCAAAATCCACCCGCCGCGTGCACAAGGATGCTGGCGAGGAGCTGATGGCCGACGCCATGCCGATCGACAGCTACGCCAGCGTGTTGCGGGGTGTGATCAAGCTGTCCAAGGTGCTCGAGGATGGTCGCCAACAGGTTGTGGGGCTGCAATTCGCGCCCGACCTGCTCGGTCGTCCCTTCGCCGCGGAAAGCCGGGTGACCGCCGAGGCGGCTTCGGATGTCGATCTCTGCGTTATTCCCAAGCCCGCTTTGGAGGCGCTGCTGTCTCGCAGTGCGCCGCTGGAACACCGGGTGATGATGCAGGCATTGCGCGAGCTCGATGAGGCGCGCGATTGGATGGTGACGCTCGGGCGCAAGACGGCAGCGGAGAAAGTGGCGAGCTTTTTGTATCTGATCGCCACCCATATGGACCCTTGCGACGATGCGCTGGAAACCAGCTTCGACCTGCCGCTGAGCCGGGCCGATATCGGGGACTTCCTTGGCCTGACAGTGGAAACCGTCAGCCGCCAGATCAGCCGGCTGAAATCCGATGGCGTCATTGGCATTGTCAATTTCCGCCAGGTGAGCATACCCGACCTGGCGCGGCTCAGACTGCGCTGCGGCTAATCCAGCCTGCCATTTTCCAGTGTGAGCACCCGATCCACCGTGCCCTCCGGGATGGTGGCATGGGTGACCATGATGACAGTTCGGCCTTCCGAGGCGCTGGCGAGCACCTTGAAAAACGCTTCCTCGGTCTCCCGGTCCAGTGCATTGGTCGGTTCATCGAGCAACAGCACCGGAGCGTTCGAGAGAAGGGCGCGCGCCAGGCATAGCCGTCGCGCTTGGCCCGCCGACAAGGTGCGTCCGGCTTCGCCGACCAGCGTGTCGAGACCCTTGGGGAGGGCGCTGACATGCTGCGCGAGTTGGGCCTTGCGCAAAGCCGCCCACAACTCGTCCTCGCTCGCAGTGTCTCGACCAATCAGCAAATTGTTGCGGATTGTGTCGATGAACACGGGACTGTCCTGGCTGAGTAGCGCCATGTGGCGGTGCACATCATCGCTGCGAAGTTCCGGCAGGGTACTTTTGCCGAGGCGGATGGCGCCAGTCTGCGGATCGGCAAAGCGCAGCAGAAGTCGCAGCAGGGTGGTTTTGCCCCCGCCGCTGGGTCCAATAATCGCCAGACGCTCTCCTGGGGCGACAGTGAAACTGATGTCGCTCAGCACCGGCGGCAGCCCGGGATAGGCGAAGCTGACCGCGTCGAATGAGATGGGCGCATGGTCTGGAATGGGCAGCGGCGCGGCCGGCTCGGCAACCACTGGCGATAGCTCGGCCAATGCCACTAGGCGCTCGGCGGCCGCCATGGCCTGCGTCGCCTTGCTGGTGCTGCGCGCGATCAGGCTCGTCACCTCGAAACTGCCCAACACGGCCAGCAGCAGGCCAGCCATCAGCGGGCCATGGATCCGGCCGGCTTCCAGCGCCACGAGCCCAGTCCAAAGCGTGCCGATCAACGCCACCGCCGCCAGCATCTGGACCATCAGCGCGCCCAAGCTGGTGATGGCCCCCAGACGGAGGTTGAGGCGCGAAGCGTGCTTGTCTGCGGCCGCGAATTTTTCGGCGGCATTACCCAATGCGCCAAGCAGCACCAAATCCGCGTGGCCATTGACCCCATCAAGCACTTCCATGCGCAGATCGGCTCGCGCCGCAACGCTGTCGCGTCCGGCCTTGCGGCCCAGGAGGACCATGAGGGAAGGCACGCCCAGCCCCGCCAGCGCCAAGGCCAGGCCATAGGGCAGGGCGGCACCGGGGAGGAATATCGCCAGAATGGCCGTCATTGCCGTACCGACCACGACCGCAGCGGCCAGCGGCCCCAGGGCGACCAGGACGGCGGTGTCCAGCGCATCGACATCGGCGGTCAGCCGCGAGACCAGATCGCCGTGGCGCAGCGAGCGGTCGGGCAGAGGCAGGCGCGGGAAGAGCCGGGAAAACAGCCAGCCACGCAGATCGGACAGCAATTTGAGCGTCGCATTGTGGCCCACCAGCCGCTCGCCATAGCGAGCCAGGATGCGCACAAAGGAGAGGCCGCGCACCATCGCCGAGGGCACGAACAGATTGAAGCCCAGTCCGGCCGTGGTCAGCGCTGTCGCGGTGATGAACCAGCCCGATGTGCCCAGAAGCGAAACTCCGGCCAGCAGCGTGACCAGCGACAGGACCAACGCCAGGAGCAGCGCCCCGCTGCGCTGGCGGAACAGCGGCAGGAAGGTCAGCAGCGCCTTCATGCGACACCTCGCTTCGCCTTGGGCAGCGGGGTGGCAAAGAGGTCACCCCCGGTGAGCCGGTAGGACCTGTCCATGCGTGCGGCAAGAGCCTCGGAATGGGTGGCGATCACCATGGTGCGCCCCCTGGCATAGGCCAAGAGGTTGGTGGCAATTTCCTGCTCCATATCGGCGCCGAGATGCGCGGTAGGTTCATCGAGCAGGATAAGTCCCGCATCGCGCAGGAACAGGCGCGCCAGCGCGATACGCTGCGCCTGCCCACCTGAGAGCCCAACGCCATCTTCTCCCACGAGTGTGTCGAGCCCCTCGGGTAGATCCAGGGCAAAATCGCTGACTAGCGAGCACGCAGCGGCGCTCTCGATCTCTTGCCACGTGGCGCCCGGCCGACCCAAGGCGATGTTCTGCGCCAGGCTCGCGTGAACGATGCGCGGCTTCTGCGTCAACAGGAAGCTGCGGGCGCGCGGTTCGGCCTCTGGCCATTGCTGGAGCGGGCGGCCATCGAGGAGGATCTCGCCCGTATGCTCGCGCAGTCCCACGATGGCCTCGAGCAGGGTTGATTTGCCGGAGCCACTGGGACCAAGCAGGGCAATAGTCTGGCCAGCGGGCACATCGAGGGAGAGATCAAGCGCGACGCTGGCCATCCGGTCTGGCGTGCGCAGGGTAACGCCGGCAAGGCGCAGGGCAAGGGCCGGGCCCTGACGGGGGGCGATGTCATTCAAGGGCGGCGCTTCCGCCGACGGGTTGCCGAGCTGCTGCTCGATCTCCAGCATGGCTGACTGGGCCGTGTCGCGATCGTGATAATGCGAGGCGAACAGGCGCAGCGGATTATACACCTCAGGTGCCATCAGCAGCAGGAACATGCCCAGTTGCAGGGTCAGCGGGCTGGAGCGCAATTGCAGATAGTCGATGAAGGTCAGGCCGACATAAAGGGCAATGCCGGCGACGCCGAGTGCCGCGAAGAATTCCAGGACCGCCGACGACAGGAAGGCAATGCGCAACACCTTGAGTGTGCGCAGCCGCAGGGCCTCGCTGGCCTCGACAATGCCCGCAGTCTCTGCCGCTTCCCGTCCGAACAGTTTCAGCGTCAGCAATCCCCGCAACCGGTCGGCAAAGCGCCCGGACAAATGGCTGAGCGCGCGGGCCTGCCGGTCGGTGGCGATTTGGGCGCCCCAGCCCACCAGCGCCATGAAGACCGGGATCAGCGGCGCGGTTACCAGAAACAGCACCCCGGCCACCCAGTCGAGCGGCAGGATGATCGCGCCGAAGATCAACGGCAGCAGCGCAGCCTGCATCGCGGCAGGCAGATAGCGCGCGAAATAACCTTCCAGCGTATCCACCTGATCGACAATCGCCGCGGCCGCCACACCGGACGACGCCGTGTCCGTGGCGCGCGGAGAGCGCGCCAGCAATTGCGCCATGAGCCCGCGCCGCAAATGCGACTTGATGGAGTCGGCACCGATGAGCCCGGCCTGTTCGCCCAGTGCACCCAGCAGCGAACGCACCAGCAGCAGGGCAAAAATGAGCAAGATGGATGGCGCCAGCGCCGCCGCCGGTTCGCCCAGCTCGATGGCCCGTCCCAGCACATCAGCCAGCGTCCATGCCTGCCAGACCAGCAACAGGCCGCCAACCAGGGGGGCGGCGATGGCGAAGATCAGGGCAGCCCCACCCTTGCGGGTCAGGCCTTCGAGCGCCCTGGTTTTGGTCTTGTTCGGCTGAGCTGACACCGGAAGAATGGCCTGCAGTCGGAATAAGAGAATGGGTGCCTTTTACCCTAGCGCAGTCGCCAACCAAGCACCTTGATCTGAATCAAGGCGAGCCTCAGTTTGGTTGCGCTAAGCAAGGGATATCAGACGGCCATGACTCTTGCCGTCGCAACCGGAGAGATAGCACGTGCCATGACAGACATGCTCGTCGTCGACCTTTCGCGATGGCAATTCGCCGCGACCGCGATGTATCACTTCATCTTTGTGCCCTTGACCCTGGGCCTTTCCTTCATGATGGCCATCATGGAGAGCGTCTATGTGATGACGGGGCGCGACATCTGGCGCAAGGCCACGCTGTTTTGGGGTACCTTGTTCGGCGTCAATTTCGCCATGGGCGTGGCTACCGGCATCGTCATGGAATTCCAGTTCGGCATGAACTGGAGCTATTACAGCCATTATGTGGGCGACGTGTTCGGGGCGCCGCTGGCCATTGAAGGCCTGATGGCATTCTTCCTCGAAGCCACATTCGTGGGCCTATTCTTCTTCGGCTGGGATCGCCTGAGCAAGGTGGGGCACCTGATGGTCACCTGGCTTGTCGCTTTCGGCGCCAATTTTTCCGCGCTCTGGATC
>JBGTUK010000155.1:0-6441 GCA_041939225.1 Devosia sp. | reverse complement strand
TCTTCTTGCGTAGTGGCAACATTGCCTGCGCTCCGAAGCCTGCAATTTCCTTGCCGCCAAATTTCACGCTGCCGCTGGTGGGTGGCACGAGATTCAGGATTGCCCTGCCAGTGGTGGTCTTGCCGCAGCCCGATTCCCCGACTACGCCCAGTGTCTCCCCTTTGAGCAGGTCGAAGCTCACGCCGTCCACCGCCTTCACCAAGCCTTCGCGCAAGGGGAAGTGGATCTGGACATTGTCGACATCGAGCAGCCGCTCTGAGGGCATGTTGGTTTTGGTCATGGTCTTACTGCCCATAGGGGTCGGCGGCATCGCGCAGGCCATCGCCGAGGAAATTGAAGGCCAGAACGGTGAGAACCACCGCCGCGCCCGGCGAAAGCAGCCAGGGGGCCAGCGAGATTGAACGCAGGTTCTGCGCATCCTGCAGCAGCACCCCCCAGCTTACCACCGGCGGCCGCAGGCCCAGGCCGAGGAAGCTCAGCGCGGTTTCGCCCAGGATCATTTCCGGCACGGCCAGGGTCAGTGCCGCAATGATATAGGAGGTCATCGAGGGCAGCATGTGCTTGGTGATGATGCGGTATTCGGTGGCCCCGGCCAGCCGGGCCGCCATCACATAGTCCTCATTGCGGATGGCCAGGAACTGCCCGCGCACCACACGCGCCAGATGCGTCCAGCCGATCAAAGCCAGGATCAGCGTTATCAGCACATAGACCACGATAGGATCCCACGCGATAGGCAGCGCCGCCGCCAACCCCATCCATAGCGGGATCGTGGGCACCGACCGGATCAGTTCCATCAGGCGTTGGATGGAGTTGTCGACCCAGCCACCGAAATAGCCCGAGATCGAACCCAGCGTCAGGCCGAGCACAAAGGCGAAGATCACCCCGATCAATCCAGCCGACAGCGTCACCCGGCCGCCATGCATCAGCCGCGAAAACACATCGCGCCCCAGATCGTCGGTCCCGAGCAGATTGATCTGCTGCCGCCTGTCATCGACTCCGAACAGGTGAATATTGGACTGAAATAGGCCAAAGAAATTGTAGTCGTCGCCTTGATGGAACAGCCGGATTGGCAGCACGGTTTCCGGGTCTGTCTCGTAGATGACTCGCGCCGTTTCGGCGTCCCGCTCGCGCGACAGGCCATAGACGAAGGGGCCGACGAACTTGCCTTCATGGAACAGATGTATGCCTGTGGGCGGCGCCAGCGTCCTTAAGCGCTGCACCTCGAATGGCGCGTATGGCGCCACCATGTCCGCGAACAGCGCGCAAAGCGCCAAAATGACTAGGAACCACAGCGATACCACAGCCAGGGCGTGCTTGGAAAAGCGGCGCCAGATAAGCTGAGCAGGCGTTGCGGTATAGAGATCTTCCTTGCGGTCCTTGCCAGGCGCAGCGGTCGAGTTGATGGTCTGATCGGTCATGGCCAATCCCTCACGCGTTGCGGATGCGCGGGTCGAACCACGCAAGCAGGATGTCGGAGATCAGCGTACCCACGACGGTGAAGACGCTGAGAATGAGAATGAAGCTGCCCGCCAGATACATGTCCTGCATCTTGAGCGCCTGGAGCAACAGCGGCCCGGTAGTAGGCAGGTTGAGAACAACCGCCGTGATCACGTCACCGGAAAACAGCGCCGGCAAGGCCCAGCCAACGGTCGAAATAAACGGATTGAGCGCCACGCGAACCGGATAGGTCCAGACCACACGGGCCTCGCTCAAACCCTGCGCATAGGCGGTTTCAACATAGGGTTTACCCAGCTCGTCCAGCATGTTTGCCCGCATGACGCGGATCAACCCGGCCGCACCGCCCGTCGCGAGCACGACAAGTGGAATCCAGAGGTGGGAGAGGAGATTTCCGAGCTTGGCGAAGCTCCAGGGGGCATTCTGATATTCGGGCGAGAACAGCCCGCCCACATCCATGTTGAGATAGGCGAAGGCCAACCACATCAGGATCAGGGCCAGCAGGAAGTCCGGAATGCCTTTGCCCAGAAAGCCGAACACCGTGAACAGGTGATCCAGAAACGAATATTGCCGCGACGCCGAATACACGCCCACCGGGATGGCAATTGCCCAGGTCAGCACCAGGCTCGCCGAGGAGATCGCCAGGGTCAGCATCAGCCTGTCCCAGATCAGGGTCGAAACCGGTGCATTCCACTCCAGCGAATAGCCGAAATCGCCGCGCAGCACGATATCGCTGATCCAGCGCCAATACTGCACGATCATCGGGTCGTTGAGCCCGAATTGGTCGCGCATCATCTCTTCTTGCAATGGCGAGATGTATTCACCCGCATGGCGCAATTGCGCGGCATAGGCGGTGACATAGTCGCCGGGCGGAAGCTGAATGATCACGAACGAAATAAACGAGATGAAGATCAGCGTCGGGATCGCCAGAAGGGCGCGGTTACCGATAAATGCGAGCATGGTGTGGGGTCTCCAGGCCGGGCGTCATCCTCACATGACGCCACAGCAAGCCGGGACGGGCGAACCCGTCCCGGACAGGGTCTTTTGCTTTAGTCCTGTTCGAGCCAGAACTGCTGGGTACGCGCCAGGCCCACACCGCGGAAGATGTCGTCCTGCACAAGGTTTGCCTGCACATTGTGCATCTTGTCCGAGACGATATTGACCACGGTACCGGCACCATAGACACCGATCACCCAGCCCTGATTGACGAAGATTTCCGCCATCTGGGAGACATAGTCATCGGCGACTTCCACCGATGCCGACTGCGACGCCTGATCCCAAAGATCATAGATCTGCTGCAGCTCAGCGCTCGGCTCCATGCCTTCGGCGCCATCGGTATTGTACCACTTGAAGCTCTGGTTGGCGTAGCCGTCCGAGCCCATGATGCGGCGCGGATCGGCCGGCACATAGGTCAGGCGATCGAACGGAATCCAGTGCATCTGGAAATCGTTATTGGCGCGATTGTTGTCCCACTGGGTCCGGTCGATCACGCGGGGCAGGAATTCGATGCCGACATCGGCAAAGTTTTCAGCCAGCAGTTCAAGCGTTTTGGCGTGAGCGGCGTCATTGGCCTCTACCACCAGGCTGAACCGCTGCCCATCGGGCCGCAGGCGGAAGCCGGCATCATCGCGTTCGCTCAGACCCGCTTCATCAAGCAGTTCGTTAGCCAGATCGGGGTCGTATTCGGTCCAGTGGTTCGACAGCTCCTCGCTGTAATAGGGGGACCCCATCACCGGCGCGGTCTGCAGTTCCTTTGCCAAACCCGACTGCGTCAGCTCATTGATCAGTTCCCGATCCACGGCAATCGACATGGCATGGCGTACTGCCTCGGTCTCGAACAGCCCGCGCAGAACCTCGTCCGTGGTGTTCATATTGGGCACTAGCGACCACACATTGGAGTCCAGGCCGGGCACGATGTGATAGCCGCCGCGCTCCTCATTCTCCTTGTAGAAGGTGTAATTATCCAGGCCCATATAGCGCGCCTGCATGTCGATCTGGCCCTGCGCCACCATCAGGTTGAGCGTTTCGGGATCCTGGAACAACCGGTGCTCGATGCGATCGATATAGGGGAGCTGGTTACCCTCCTGATCCACGGCATAATAGTACGGGTTGCGAACCATGGTGACGGTTTCAGCCGGCGCGGGAGTCTCGATCTTCCAGGCTGTGATGACTGGCAGCTCCGGGTTGTTCCACCAGCCGGTCAGGGCGCCCTTGGAGCCCCAGAGGTCAGTCCAGGCCGCGACATTGTATTTTTCGGCAGCCGCCGCGAGCTCTTCTTCGCTGGCATATTTATCGTTGTACTGGCTCAGATAGTGCTTGGGAAACAGGAAGCTGGGCCGGTCAAGGCTGGGCTCGCCGGTGGAATCCTTGGCCAGGATCTGCAGGAAATACACATAGGGCTGGGCGAATTTGATGGTGAAGGTCCGCTCGTCCTGAACCTCAAGCTCAAGTGGCACGCCGCCCGGGGCAAAGGTGGGGTCAATCGTCGGCACCAATGCAGGATTGAGGAAAACGTCGTTATACCAGAACTCGACATCCTCGGTTGTGACCGGCATGCCATCGGACCACTTCAGGCCCTCGAGAAGTGTGAATGTGAATTCGGTCGAATCCTCGTTGACCGAATAGCTCTCGATATAGCCCGGGGTCAGCACTGCCGTGCCGTTTTCATCCGCGGTCCATTTGAGCACGCGCTCTTCCATGAGCTTGGTCGGTCCCCAGCGGTCGCCCGGCCCGCTATAGGCGCGACGCCAGGTGCCGCCATACTCGCCCACGCTGAGGGCTTCCACCACAGTGGGGTTTTCCGGAAGTCGTTCGTCAACCGGTGGCAACTCGCCCGCCTCGACCATCTCCGCCAGCATCGGCGCCTCCTGGAAGGCCCAGGCCGAGCCGGCCATCGCCGTTGACGACAGAGCCGCTAAGGCAATCGCCGCAACCCAATTCTTGGTATTCATAGGCTTCTCCTCAAATCATCGCGCCAGGCCATCTGAGATGGCATCCGCAGCGCGGTTCTCATTTGTGGAGGGCGACACAGCAATGAAAATATTTTCATCACGCACTCTCCTCCCTCTCCTGCCCCCGCTTCAAGTGCCCGCGTTATTTCTCGCTTATTCGGCATATCAAGCTGTAGCGAACGCCATATTCGCTTCCGCCGGCTCCAAGTGCAATATGAAACAATTTTCATAGCTGCGCGCGAGCGACCTTACGCCAATCAGCGCTCGAAGCTTCCATTCAAGAAACCCAAGCGGATCAACACGATAGGGACCGAGGTCGGCAACCGGGCAATTAGATTGCGCTGCGGAAAAAATTCTCCAAACGGTTACTTAGCGACCCGCGCAGAGTAATGAGGAGGCAGAATCTGTTGCCGTTGGGAACTGAAGGCGATGCGGCCAAGGCGCATGAGGCTGTCTTGCTTTGGCGTGCCCGCAAGCGCTGAACGCGGACGACTGGATGCTCAGTTCAGCGCCCGCACGCTGCCGCGCACGGTCAGCCGACAACCCAGCTCAAGACGGTTGGCCGGCATGCCCGAATCCGCCGCTACGATCCGCTGCTCGAGCAGATTGAGCGCCGAAAGCCCGATATAATCCAGCGGCACGGTTACTGTGGTCAGCGTTGGCGCGGTAAATTCGCCCAGCGCGACGCCGTCGAAGCCGACCACAGAGACGTCTCTTGGCAGCGCATATCCGGCTTCCTTGAGTGCCGGAATGACGCCCAGAGCAAGGTTATCGGCAGCGCAGAATATGGCGGTTACCCCGCCAAGCCCCTCGTGCTTGGCGACCCAGCGCTTGATTGCCGCAGCCCCCATGTCAGGAAAATAGCCTTCGGCGTGATGCACATAGGCCGTCTCAAGAGACAGTTCATTGGCGCGAAAGGCATCGAGAAAGCCGTCGCGCCGCCGCCTGACAGTGCCACGCCCCTCCCAGGTCAGGTGCATGATCGAACGGTGCCCCTGCTTGATCAGCCAGTTGGTGGCAAAGCGCGCCGCAAATCTGTTGCCCGGCGTGACGCTGTCGATCTGCATTTCATGGTCTTCGCCATTCATCAGCACGGCGGGAATGCGCGAGCTGGCGATGGCCCGCAGCAGATCGGGCCGGTCATCGCTGAGCAGCAAGATGCCATCCACCTCGGCCTGGCGGGCCTGCTCGACCAGTTTGGCACCGCTGAAATTGGGCGCATCCACCTCGATCGGCAACACCCGGATGGAGCGCCGCTCACATTCGCGCATCAGTCGGCTCAGAAGTGTCCAGGAGAATAAATTGTGCTGGTTGTTCGGCAACGTATCGCTCGGCACGGCCAGCATGAGGCTGCGCAGCACGGCAATGGAGGCCTTTTCGCGCCGCCGTGCCAAGTAGCCGAGTTCGCTTGCTGCGCTCAGGACGCGTTCACGAACTTCCTGTGAAATGGTCGCAGTACCATTTAGCACATGGGAAACGGTAGATACCGCCACCTCTGCGCGCGCCGCAATATCCTTGATTCCAACTTTCCGATTCACAAAGCGTCCAGTCACTTACCTGGGAGAGGAATGCCTTAAGCATGCAGGTCACACCGACAATACCCACTTCACACAAGGCTGACGGAGAGCTCAACTCCCGCTGATAGATTTTTGACCTGAGCTCCTGTGGGTTGATGCTTGACCCTAAGCGGCCTGCTTTTCCAGCGCCATGATCACTGACCAGCATGGCCGAGCCGAACGACCCGGTGACCTTGCCCCATCCTCAGAAAAATATCGCAAGCTGCGGCTGCACTGGAAGGGTTCCGCGAAGGTAAGCCACGCGACGATCTACTGGCCGCCCTGCCTGCGATGATCGACAAAGCCGACATCACGCCGACTGACAAGCGCCAGCCTGTGACCATCAAAATACACGGCCTCTAACACAACTGCTGCTTTAGAAAAAAGAACACCCCTAAACGCCGAAGCATTTAGGGGTGCGTTGGTTGCGAGAGCAGGATTTGAACCTGCGACCTTCAGGTTATGAGCCTGACGAGCTA
>JBGTUK010000154.1:0-6466 GCA_041939225.1 Devosia sp. | reverse complement strand
AAGCTGCGCAACTATTATGAGAAGCCTTCCGAGAAGAAGGCTCGCCAGAAGGCCGAGGCGGTGCGCCGTGCGCGCAAGCTGGCCCGCAAGCGTGCGCAGCGCGAAGGCGGCATTGTGGCCCCCGGCCGCGCCGCTGGCCGCAACTAAGCGTTTCAGAGCACTATCGAATTTGAACGCCGTCCCGGTTCGGGGCGGCGTTTTTTATTGCCTGGGATAGAGGCGGCGGTGCAGCGTGGCGGTGGCTATGGTCAGCACCGCCAGCAATGGCATAACGACAGTCAGCGCCGCCCGGGCATCGGCAAACAGCGTGATGGCCAATAGCGAAGCGACAAAGCCCCCGCCCATCTGGAAGAAGCCGGCCATGGCGCTGGCGGCGCCGGCAATATGGCCATAGCGTGCCATGGCTGCGACCGTAGCGCTCGGACCGATGGCCGTCAGAGCCAGCATCCAAAGGCTCACCGGCGCCATGACGGCCAGGACCGACTCGGGAAAGAGCCGCGGGGCCACCGCAAAGCCGAGCCCGCCAAGGCCAAGCAGAACGAGCCCGACAACGATCAATTGCGGTCCGTCCAGCCGATGTGACAGACGGCCGGCGACCAGATTGCCGATAATGAAGGAGCCGGTCTGGATCAGCAGGGCTAAGGCGAACTGGAAAGGCGTGAGGCCGATATCCCCTATGAGGACGAAGGGCAGCAGCGCGGCAAATCCATAAAAGCCGCCAAAGGCCAAGGCCAGCATCAGGGCAGGCAACAGAAAATCGGGCGCCCGCAACAGGTCTGTATAATTGCGGAGGATCTGACGAGGGGCGAGCGGCGCGCGCGCCGTTTCTGGCAAGGTCTCGCGGGCGCCAAAACCCAATAGGGTGATGATCGCGACGCCAAACGCGGCCATGATGGCAAACATCAAGTGCCAGCTCCCTGCCAGCATGATGAGGCTTCCCAGGGTGGGGGCAAGGGCAGGCGTTACCGTGAGAATGAGATTCACCAGGGTGAGGATGCGCACCGCCTCCATACCCGTGAACTGATCGCGTACCATAGCGCGCGAGATAGCGCCGCCCGCGGACACGCCAAAACCCTGCATCACCCTGCCCAGCAGTAGCATTTCCAAGGTCGGTGCTAGGACGCAGACCAACGAGCCGAGCACATATATGGCGAAAAATGCCGCCCCGACCCACAGGCGACCGAACCGGTCGGAAAGCGGACCGCATAGCAATTGCGAAATTGCGAAGGCTGCGAAATAGACCGTCATGGTCAGTTTGCCGCCTGCGTCGGTGGCGCCCAGATCCGCCACGATCGAGGGCAGGGCGGGGCCGTAGAGTGTCAGGCTGAGTGGGCCCGTTGTCACCATCAGCCCGCCAATGATAGCGGTCCGCCTGGCTGACATGCCCAGTGGGCGCGGCGGTTTCACCGGTTTATCGCGCGGTCAAAGAAGGGCTTGGCACGATCCCAGATGCCGGCGTCCCAGAGGTCGGAATGGTCGGCCCCATCAACAATCCAGAGTTCATTCGGGTTGGGTGCGAGGGCATAGAGGCGTTCCCCATTGGTGACGTCGATTGTGCGGTCGGCGGTGCCATGAGCCACCAGAACCGGTTCGCTGACGTGCTCGATCCAGAGATCGTTGCGGAACTGGTCTTGCATGACCAGCCCGACCGGCAAGATGGGGTAGCGCTCGGCCGCCACATTGACGGCTGAGAGGAAGGGCGTCTCCAGCAACAGCGCGGTTGCCTCGCGTTGGCTGGCGACATAGCTGGCGGGTCCCGAACCCAGCGAGCGGCCCCAGATCAGGATAGGGGCGTCGGTCCCAGCGTCCAGCCAGTCATAGGCGGCCAGCGCGTCGGACAGGATATTGGCTTCGGAGATTTCGCCGGGTGAGGCGGGAAAGCCGCGATAGTCGAAGGCGAGAAAGCCGTAGCCATCGGCGACAAAGCGCTCATAGCGCTCGCTTTCTTCGGTAAAGCTTTTGGAATTGCCCTTGTAGTAGACAATAACCGGCATGCCGGAGCGCGGCGGCGCATACCAGCCATTGACCGCTCCGCCGTCAGTGGCGATGAGCACCTCGCTTGCAGCGGTCAGCGTGGTGTCGCTTAGAGCTAAGACCTCGCCCTGAGCGCTGTATTGCAGGGCGCGCTGATTGAAATACATGTAGCCGACCACAGCGGCATAACCCGCCACGATGAGGACGAGCAGGGCGAGCAGCAGGCGGCGGAAAAGTTTCAAGTGTCCAGTCCCGAATAAGGCGATTTGCACCCATTATAGCAGGCGGTAAAGGCTTGTCAGAGTTCTGCAATGATCTTGTTGAGCGCCTGAGCGAAAACCTCGTCCGGTTGCGCGCCCGAAAGGGCGTATTTTTGGCCGAAGACGAAAAAGGGCACACCACGGATGCCCTGTTCGGCGGCACTGGCGGCGAGTTGAGCGGTCACCTCAAGTTCGTGTTCATCGTTGAAGGCGTCGAGCGCATCGCCACGATCCCAGCCATGCTCGACCGCAATGTCGGAAAGGACATTGTCGTCATTGATGGACTTGTACTCCAGAAAATGGGCGTCAGTGATGGCCTTGGCGAGTTCGTGCTGATTGCCATTGGGTTTGGAAAGGCGGATGAGCGTGTGCGCCTTGATTGTGCTGTAGCGGCGATCCTGCTTGCTCAAATCCAGCGAAATGCCAAGCTTGGCCGCTTCGCCCTCAACACGGGCGTACATTTCCTCTGGTTCGCGGCCGTATTTTTCGCGAAGCATTTCGTGGACATTGACGCCCTCGGGCGGGGTGCTGGGATCGAGAAAGTAGGGATGGTGCTCAAGCTCGATGTCGACATCGTCGGGAAGCCGGGAAATCGCCTGATCCAGCCGTGCCGAGCCCACCAGGCACCAAGGACAGACCACATCGGTGAACACGTCGATCTTGAGCAACTTGGTCATGGACAGCCTCCGGACAAAAAACTGCCGCCCAGATGGCGGTCCAGGCGGCGGCTGGCAAGAGGGAACTTTGAGGTAACTGCTAGGCGGCAGGCTGGGTGTGACCCGACTGCATGAGAGCAAAGGGCGGGCTATAGGCTGCAGCGATAGTCAAACCCAGAGCCGCGCCGGTGCCGGTAACGGCAAGCATCGGCGCCATCAGCCAACCAGCCAGCGGCGCGGCAGAGCCGACGCGCTGAATAGCTGCCAGGGCACTCAGAAACATAGCCGTGCAGACCAGGCCCAGTTGCAGAGAATCGAGCAGCGGTGTGAAGAAAGGCAGCAGACTGTAGAGAATGGTCAGGCCGATCAGCCAATGACGCGCGGTTCCGCGGACCACCTGCTCTGTAAGCGCCCAGAAGGCGGCCCCCAACAGGGCAAGCTGGAACAGATGCAGGGCGGCGCCGCCCCAATGAGGCAGGCCGAAGGGAGAAAAAAAGATCGGGAAGATGCCGAAGGCACCAGCGGCAAGATGGATCAAGCCAAAGGCGCTAAGGGGCAGGCTCACACAGACGACCAGCCGCGCCGCAGATTGCGATGGGGTCATGGTATCGAGGTGGCCGTGAGCGGCCTGATCGAGCATTGCTGTGGTGGCCATTTTGCGGCTCCCCGTTGGCGGATCGTGCTCCATCAATGGCTAGCGCTGATGAAGGGTTCCGCTTACGTCAATCCGCCGGTGAAGGTCACGCCCCTTGAAGATGGAGGGAAACCCCCGTATTCCGGGCGTTCCAGGTATGGAGAAGGCCCATGAGCAGCGCCGAACACAATGAGCGGATCGAGGCGTTGGAAACCCGCGTCGCCTATCAGGACCAGACTATCGAGGAGCTTAATGCGGCGCTGACGGCACAATGGCAAAGCATCGATTTGCTGACCAAGAAACTGGCCATGCTCGAAGAACAAGTGCGTTCTGGCAGCTATATCGCCGACCCGGCGACGGAACGACCGCCGCCACACTATTGATGGTTCGCCCTCGCTGCTGGCCGCGTCACCGGCAGGAGATCAGGGCGCGGACCGTTCCAGTCCCACTGCGTCGCGAAATGCGGTAATGTGATCGGCTGGCGGTTCGTCGGCTGGTGAGGTGTCTGTCCAGTAGAAATTGTGGGTGAACAGGCGCCAGCCCAGCCGCCCCCAGGTGATTTCGACTTTTCGGTCGCTGATGCCGGGCCCGAACCGATCCGCGCCGGACAGAGGCCCCGAAATGGCGTCGCCCAGAAGAAACAGGGGGCTCTCGATACGGTCGAACAGGTTGGTCCAGCGCACCACCGAGAATACGGCGGCGTGGTGAGCGACCGGTCCCTTCTGTGGGTCGGGGTAGATTGTGCCGCGTGTCTGGTCATAGGCCTGTGGGGGCGCTGTGGGCAGGACGCGTTCGGTTTTCATGCGGGCAAAGTCCGCACTACCATCAGTGACGAGGAATTCAGCACTGGAGAGGGGTGAGCCAAGGGTCACGAGGTCGGAAATCTTCCATCCCGACTGCGTCTCGGAGCCAGCCTGTCCCTTCTGCAGGCGCAGGGCCTCGTAAACCTTCCATTGCAGGGCTTGATATTGGGCAATCTGCTCGCTGTTCCAGGCTTGCGATGGGGCGTTGGAGACGAAGTCATCCAGCGCTGAAAATGCGGCCAGGGCGTCCGGGCCCGGCGGGTTGTCCTTGGTCGGCCCCACTTCGCGCCAGAGGATATGGAGCAGATCATAGGCCAGGACTGACCCCAGCGAGTGGGCGACCACGACAATACGATCATATTCGGGGTCTTCATGCAGTGCCTTGAGCAAAGCAAGGCCGCGATTGCGAACGCCCTGTCGGCTCTGCACGGTTTCGGTCTGGGCTGAAAGATAGCTAGCCGCGTCCCCGAAATAGGGCAGCAGCAGCGTCGCGGCGAGATAAGCCAGGGTACCGAGCAGCATTAGATTGGCGACATGACCATTCCAGCTAAAGCTGTCGAGAATGCCGATGGCAATGACGAGCATCAGCAGGAGCCGGGGTATTCGCTTGATGAAGGAAAGCGGACTGAAGAATTTTGGTAGCAGGATCAAGGCTAACGCCGTGATGCTGATGGCATGGCCACGCCAGGCGTCAGGCGAGACAAATCGATCATACCAATGGGTGTCGAAAACCTGAGGGAATGCAAGGATGGCGGCGAGGGCGCTCATGACAGCCAGAACGGTCAGAAGCCAGAACACCACCCAAGGCCAGCGCATGTGTCTTGGCACCTGAGCGGGGTCGATCCATAGCAGCCTTCGGATCCAGCGCCATAGATTGCGCATGGGCGTGGCATTGAGCAGGTCGGCATAATAGAGCTCGAAAAAGTCGGTGCGCCGCCCATTGTGCTCGGGAGTGGTGATGCGCTGCAACTCGTAAAGGCCGCTCTTGTCGTCGGGCACGATCCAGATCGGGCGCGGCCGCGGATAAGCCTCGTCTGGCGTATCAAGCTGCGGGTTGTCCTGCCAAAGGGCGTGGACGAAGTCGCGAATGGTGCCCATGGGGCGTTGCTCGCCCTGGCCGTGCACGATGACGATGGCCTGTCGCTTAATCGGCTCCGAGCTGGGCGCATCAGTGCGTCGGCGCGTTGTTCTGGCCATGGTCCTCCCCCGCAGAGTGAGGAGATTAAGGCACGCGGGGCCAGGAGAAAACCGGCTGCCCTACATTGCTGTCGAATAGCCGACCCAACCGGCCACGCCGACCAGCAGGATGGCAAAAACCGCCCCCATGACCCGGCGCCGCGCGGGCACGGTCAATAGGGGCTGGACAGAACCGGCTAGCAGCACCACGACGGCGTGCACGAGCGTTGCCACGACCACATAAACCGCGCCGAACAGCAGAGCCTCCCGGATTGTCGTCGTCGAGAGAAATCCGGGCATGACCGTGACGTAGAACAAGGCGGCCTTGGGGTTGAGTAGATTGGTGATCAGCCCGCGCAGGAAAAAGCGTCGCATGCCCTCGTTTGGATCAACGGCATCTATGGGTTTGCGGGAATCGCGCCAAGCTTCCCAGGCGAGGTAAAGCAGGTAGGCCACGCCGGTCCACCGCAGAATCTGATAGAGCCAGAGTTGCTCGAGCACCAGCGCGCCGAGGCCGAGAACGGCCAATAGACCTAGCCCGGACAGGCCCAGCGCGACCCCTGCGACGGCCGCCAGACCAGCAACGCGGCCTCGGTCGGCAGCCAGGATGGCCAGATAGGCCATGTTGGGGCCGGGAGTGAGCTCGATTAACAAGCTTGCCAGCGCAAATGCAAGAAGCGCGGCACTCATGGCCGCGCTTCCCAATCGTTGCCTGGTGCCCCCAAGGCCCTAGTGGCCGAACGCCTTGACGATGTCCTCGGTGACTTTCTTGGCATCGCCGAACAGCATCATGGTGTTGTCGCGGAAGAACAATTCGTTCTGCACCCCGGCGTAGCCTGCCGACATGCCGCGCTTGATGAACAGCACCGTGCCCGCATCCTCGACGTTGAGGACCGGCATGCCATAGATGGGCGAGGTCTTGTCGGTCTTGGCCGAAGGGTTGGTCACGTCGTTGGCGCCGAT
>JBGTUK010000153.1:0-6502 GCA_041939225.1 Devosia sp. | reverse complement strand
GCCGGTCATGATGTTCGAAACGATATCCGCTGAACGTCCGAGTCCTTCGCCTGAACGACCGCGATCTCGAACTGTTCTATGACCTTTCGGACACGGCGCTGCCCGACGAGCCGGAAGCCATTCCTCTACAGCTTCTCGTTCCGGCCTTCATGATCTCCGAATTGCGCCGCGCCTTCGAGATCGGTTTCCTGCTCTTCCTGCCCTTCGTCGTCATCGACATGGTCGTGGCCTCGGTGCTGATGAGCATGGGCATGATGATGCTGCCCCCGGTGGTGATCTCCCTGCCCTTCAAACTGATTTTCTTCGTGCTGGTCGACGGCTGGTATCTGGTGGCCGGATCGCTGGTCCGAAGTTTCACCAGTTAGCGATGTACCGGCTTGAGTTCGTCTAGAGCGAGGCCAGGCCTGCATCGGGCCGGCTGGCCTTGATTGGCGTCAAAGCGCCCTCACCGGAGTAGGCCTCGCGATAGGACGAGAGGAAGGCTGTAAGGCTGTCCAGAGCCGCGACCTCGGCGGCCACCTGCTTGAACTCAAGGCTGGTGGCCTGGATCGGTCCGGTGACGAAATCGAACATCGGCCATTCGGGTGAAGCCACCATGCGTTCACCGAACTTGGCCCGAAGCCGGGACAGGCCGAACTTGTCGCCGGCCAGCACATAGCCGACCGCCGCCTTGATCAGGCCCATACGACCCGAGCGATCCAGCGGCCGTCCTTCGGGCTCATTGCCATAGATGACCTCGATCATCTCACCGGCCTGGCTGTAGCGGCGCGCAGTCCAGTGCGCATCGATGCGCATCAACTCGACATCCTTGCCATCCATGTTGCTGATCAGGTCAAGCGCGAGTTGGTCGCGGCCGCCATCGATCATGGCGCGCGCCTCAAGTAGGCGCCGCTGGCGCTGCAGGGAATCCGGAAGGCCGGGCAATTGCGTCTCATTGAGCACGCGCAACGCGTCCTGCGGCTTGCGATCGGCGAGGTAAATCACCGCGAGATCAGCGGCGATCTGCGTGCGCGCGACGCCCCGCAGGCGATTGTCGAGCTGGTATTGCAGCAGGTCCGCAGCCTGGGTGAGCAGATCCACCCGCACCAGCCGGCGGGCCAGATTCCGGATCATTTCATCGCCACGTGCGCCCGGCGGCGTCAGATGCCGGAAATCGTAGTAGATCGCCAGCGCCTCCACCGGACCGATGGAATCGGCGACCCCATTGAGGAACAGATCGGCAAACATTGCCTGCGCCTGGTCGCGCAAACCATTGACCGCCGGGCTCTCGGGATAATTGGCCACGGCAGCTTTGACGGTCTCGAAGCCGGGTCGGTATTCCCCATTTCGGAAATAGAGCTTGGCCAGGAGCGTCTGCATATCGGCTTCCAGCGCATCGCCGCGCCAAAGCAGTGTTTCAGCCGCCAGCGTCTGCGTGCCCTTGGCTAGATCCAGCCGCCCTTCCTGATCGAGCAATTGCAGGGTCCGATAGACTGCTTCAGCCCGGGTGGGACGAATCTCCGCTGCAATCACTTGTCCATAAGTGTCCAACGCTTCCTGATTGCGGCCCTCGGCCTCATCGATGCGCCCGGACAGCAAATGATGCATCGAGGCGTCCTCGACGCTCAGGCTGGCAAAATCCACATCGTCCAGCATGCGTTGCGCCAGCGTCGGGTCATCCGCCTCCACAGCCGCCCGCGCGGCCGCTAGACGGAAGCGATTTCGCGCCCATTCCGGATAGCTGTCGGCTACCGCACGCGCTTCGAGCGCATCGAAGCGGGCGCCGCGGTAGTCGTGACTTTCGGCACGGGCAATGGTGCGCCAGAACAGCGAATCCACATCCTGGTCGAGCGACGGCGCGTTCAGCGTCTGCAAGGCATCGCGCGGTCGCCCGGCCAGCACATCGGCGATGGCCGTCGTCGTGCGGATCTTGCGCGTCAAATCCTCGGCCCGCAGGTCACTCTCGAGCACACGCAACACCCCCAGGGCCTCAAAGGCCAACCGGTTGGCCACTAGGAACTGTGCGTAGTCGAGCCGTGCAATGTCGCGTTCCCGCCCTTCATTTGTGGCGGCGGCGCGCTCCATCTCTTCCCGCCTGTCGGCAAGGGCAACCGGGTCACGTTCTTCCAGTCCCTTAAGATCCAGATAACCGGCACGGGCCGCCTCTTGCGCTTCCGAACCGGAGTTGCGCAGGCTATCGATGGCCGAGACCGTCAGTCCACTGGTCGATGAAATAACAGCGACCGGGCTTTCGACATCGACGTCCAGATTGGTCGATTTGGGCTTGACCACCAGTCCATGGACGCTGCGCAGCGCCGTGAAATCCACATAGTCCAGCGACCGCGTCAGCCCACGGGCCGGCGGGAAGGCCGTGACCACCTTGAGCACGTCGCCGACCAGCGGATCGCGGAATTCGTGCAGCCGGCCAGGCCGGGCCATGTCAGCGACCATTTCGAACGAGCCTTCGACGTCACGCCGCCGTGACAGGGCCATCGGCTCGGTGGGACTCAGCATCATGTCGCCAAGCGAGAGCACCCAGGCCATGCCCTCCGAGCCCAATGTCGCCAGGCGATCCTGAGACAGATCCAACCGAACAACCTGCGTATCGCCCGAGGACAACACGGTGAACTCGCGGGCGACCGCATCCAGATCCATTGAGCTGCGGGGCGCTTCGATGCCGCTGACCGTATCGAAGATCATCCAGACCGTATCGCCGCGCCGGAACACCGCGGCAGGCGTATCCTGCTCGAATGGAAAGACCACGCGCACCGTATTGCCAAGCACATTGATGAACGGGGTAATGGTTTCAGGACTGTCCGCCTGCAGCGCCGAGATCGCCGGCTCCTGATGCGCTTCAGTTTCTGCATCGGCGGCCCGTTGCGCGGCCTCGGCTGCCAGATCAGTCGGTGTCAGCGCCGGTAGCGTTTCGCCCGCAATATCAATGTCCAGCACATATTGGGACGGAGAGATGGCATAAAACCGCGGCTCAACGCCCTCGGCAAAAATGAAGGTGGCAGCCGCACCGTCGGCGGAATGTCCGGACTGCATCGAGACGATCTCTTCGGGCAGACTGGCAAGCAGACCGCTCAGATCCATCTCTACTGGCCATTCAAATGTCGCGGCGCCCACATCGCCTTTCTTGTTGAACGCCCCTTCGGTTGGCACAGACCAGTCGAACTGCAGGCGCATGAAGGTGGCATTGCGTCCGATGCGAATATCCACCTGTGGATCGAGCTCGGCGGCAAGACGAGCCTTGCGGTCGCGCTCGGTCTGGATGGCGGCAATTCGGGCACGTTCGGCCAACTCGTCGATGATGTCCTGCGGCAGCGCCGGCGGCATGCCCTGCCAATCGGGCGGCATCAGATCGACAAACAGCTTCTCGCCCGCTTCGATGCGATTGAAATTGTAGCTGCCCTTAAGCCCGATGCGCAGGCCGCGCCGATCCGGATCGATCCGCGCCACCGAGAGATAATTCGGCATGGTTGTGGCGACATCGGGCAGGAGGATATCGACAGGCTCGGAAAACTCGACCGAAAGGACGCCATTGTCGATACGGAACTCGTATTCCGGCAGGGTGTCGCGGGAGGGAAAGCTGAGGATCAGCCGGGCATAGCCCTCTTCCTCGGTGGCAAACAGCTGCCCCTGTTCCTGCGCCAGCGCGGGCGTAACCGTCATCATGGCGCAGGCCAGAGCTGTCGCCGCGATAACGCGAGACAGGGCTCGCCAACCTGAACTGATTGCAGTCTTCACCGGCTTTCTGCCCGCCCGACGCATACAAGTCGCGAATACTGGGACGGGCTGAAAGGCCCAAAATCCTCAGGAGACGCGAGGGTTACAACACTCAAAAGGGTGCCGCCTTCTGGACGGCAAGCCACTTCTTCGCTCAAACCCTATCGTCCGGTACTTAACGTGCCCCTAAAGGGAAGGCTGGCAATTGCCTATTGCCCGACGATCTGGGGTAGCTCCGCCAAGGTTTCGGGCGCCATTTGGTCCAGCGGGTCGGTTGTGGCCGAGGCCATACGCACTGTCAGTTCCTGAGCCCGCATGGTGTCCATCTCGGCCAGGATTGGGGCCATCTTGCGCGGGCTCATCATTTTGGCCACGCGCAGCAGCACGTCAATGTCCAGGGCATTGAAGATATTGGCAGCGTCCTTGGGCTTCATGGTCTCATACATGGCCACGATGGCGGCAAACTGCCCCTCTTCCATTTCCTTGCGCTGCTCGACCAGCGAGGCGATTTCGTCCTCGATGGACTGCAGGGTCTGCTGACGCTCGTCGATGCGCTTTTCGGCCGCCTCGACCAGAGCGGCACGCATGGCCAGTTCCTGTTCGTAGCTTTCCAGCTCTGTGCGGCGTGTCGAGAGGCGCTCCAAAAGGGCCTGTTCGGTCACCGAGGTCTCCCCGCCGCCCAGAGGCATCACACCATTGGGCGTCAACACCTGCGGCAGGGCGTCGGCCAGCGGTGGGCAATCGCCAGGGATGACCATCAATTCGCCTTCGCTGGTATCCGCCTCGCCAACCTCGGCACTCGGACGCGGATCACAGGCATTTTCGGCGGCAATCACATTGCTGACGGGCTCGCCATGAGCATCTGTCGCTGCAGCCTCGCCATGCCCGGTATCTTTCAGCCCGTCGCCGCCATGTTCGCTCGCGGCCTCGCCATGCCCGGAGACTGGCGCACCATGACCATCATCGCCTGCTTCCCCCAGGGTCGGGGCGGCATCCGTCATGGTGGGACTGCCATCCTCAATAGTCGGCTCACTGGGTAGGGTGACGGTTTCCCCCGTAGCTGCCGCGCCACCACCGCCGCCACCCGCGGCATGCACCGTGCTCACACCGGTCAGCACATAGCCGCCATTAGTCACCAGCCCCACGGTCTTAAGGACCAGCAGGGCCGCGACGGCCAGAATAACCACGGGGAGCAGGCGGATATTGGTCACGCGGCGGCCCCACGGCTGCGCACGCGCTCGGACAATTGCTGCAGCGCCGTCTGCACCTTATTGGGCGCGTCAACCGGCTCAACGGCCTGGCTTTGCCGTGCCGCACTGGTGATCTTGGCGATACGCTCCATGAGCACGGTACCGGCCGTGACGTGATTGGCCAGTTCCACGCCAAACCGCTCGGCTTCTTCCATGCGCGCGCTAAGGGTCAGGTCCGCCTCGACCGCAGTGCCCTTGAGCTCCTTGATCGCCTGATTGGCCAGATTGGTCGCGCTGACCAGGTCGGCCACCATTTTGGCCATGGCATCCTTGTCCTGATGCAGGCGTTTGAGGCGCTGGTTGAGCAAAACGCAATATCCAATGGTCAGGGCCAGCAGAATTGCTACGGCGCCTTCCACAATCAGTCCAAGCGGCAGCCCCAACATCATCGTCCTTCCATCGTATCGTCGATTGCCTCAAAGGCCTCCATGGTGACCTTGGGCGGGTTGAGCGGGTTGGTGACCCGCACGGAAACATTGTTGCCGATATGGCCCATAATGGCCTCGGTCAGCTCGACATCGCCACAGCGCAGCCGCACCGGGTCACTTGGCCCGCGTTCAAACATCAGCGTCTGGCCCGGCTTGAGATCAAGCAGGCGTGAGAGCGGCAATTGCTGCTCATGCAGAACCGCCTCGATCTCGACATCGGCCTGATAGATCTCGGTGGCCAGATGCCCTTCCCAGATCGGATCGCGGCCGAACTTCTCACCCATGAACATCTGTAGGAGCTGTTCACGGATCGGCTCGATCGTCGCATAGGGCAGGAGAATTTCGATCTTGCCACCGCGCTCGACCTCAACACCGACGGCGCGGCCCTGAAGGCCTGGCTGGACAACGGCGCGACCGACCACACCGCGGCCATCGCCGGGACCACCTTCCAGGAGGGCGAGGAGTACGCCGACATCATGGCGAGCTTCTCCTCCCGCGGCCCCAACCAGGTCATCGACGTCATCGTCCCCGACGTGACCGCACCCGGTGTCGACATCCTCGCCGCCCTCGGCACGGGTGGCGCCGACCCGGGCGACCTGGACTACGCCGACGTCGTCCACGGCTTCATCTCGGGCACGTCGATGTCCAGCCCGCACGTGGCCGGCGCGACCGCCCTGATCCGCCAGGCCCACCCGACCTGGACGCCCGCCGAGGTCCAGTCCGCCCTGATGACCACCGCCCGGTCCACCGTGACGGTGCACACCGGCCGGCTGGCCACGCCCTTCGAGCAGGGCGCCGGCCACGTGCAGGTCGACATGGCGGTCCTCGCCGGCCTCGCCGGTGCGGCACAGCGTGATCATGAAATGGTTGAGGTGGGCGTTGCTGGTCCAGACCTTGGCGCCGTTCAGCCGCCAGCCCGCAGGCGTGCGCTCGGCGAGGGTACGGACGGAGGCGAGGTCGGAGCCAGAATCCGGCTCGCTCATGCCAATCGAGAAAAAACATTCGCCGGCGGCGATGCGCGGAAGCAGCGTCTGACGCTGTGCCTCCGAGCCGAAGCGCAACAACAAGGGGCCGCTTTGCCGATCGGCGATCCAGTGGGCGAACACCGGCGCGCCC
>JBGTUK010000152.1:0-6532 GCA_041939225.1 Devosia sp. | reverse complement strand
GCGCTCTGGCTAGCTGGCTATAGCCAGATCAGCGCGATCCCCTTCGACATGCTGCTGGCGCATGATTTTTCGCGCCTGTTTGAGGCAGTGGGACACAGGTTGTTTCCCGAGGCCGGCCTGCCTATGCAGGATTATTCACGCGGCGGCACACTGATGATGGATCCGGAGACCGATACATTTCTGGCCGATTTGATCGCCGGGTTGCATACCAGCAATTTTCCGATTGTCGACAAGGACCGCTTTGCCGGCGTGCAGGCGCGGATGCAGGCGGTGACGGCGCTGTCGCGGCAGAACTGGGCCGCCATCTTGCAGGAGACAGACGACAATCGCGAACTGGTACCATCGCCGCGCCAGACATCGCTGGTACCGGATCAACCGGTGACCGAGGAAATTGTCGAGGCATGGATGGCGACGCTGGACCGGGTCGATGAAATACTCGCGGGCAAGTTGCTTCTGCCGCATTGGCGGTTTCGCCGGGGCTTTGACCTCAACGCCTATTTCGCGACGGCGACCGAAACCGATATCGTGATGCTGCTGGCCGGGCAGGGTGCATTGCCCTTTCTCAGAGAGGGGCCGATAGCCGATGCCGACAGCTTTGCCGAGGGCAACCGGGTTTTTGGCGAAAACTGGCCCGATTTTGCGATCTGGTTCAATTGACCACACAGTCTGGTCCGGCGAGATTTGTACACCCACATCAAGGAACCTCCTATGCGTCTGCCTTTTGCTGTCGCTGCTGCCTTCCTGACCCTGACCTCGCTGGTCGCGGCCCAACCCTTCGACACGCCGGAGGCGCTGTTGGAGGCCTTCTATGCGCCCTATATCGGCGGTGAGCCTTTCCCCGACGAGACAGTTTTCCGGTCCGCTGCGCTGAACGCCATGTATGTGACGGATGCGGAAAACACCCTGGAAGGCGAACTGGGGGCGCTTGATTTTGACCCCTTCATCGATGGGCAGGACTTCGACCTTGCCAATTTTTCTGTCGGCTTGGCTGATATTTCAGGCGACACCGCTCTGGTCGAGGTAAGCTTCTCCAATTTCGGGGAACCACGCCTGATTGCCTATGAGCTGACGTTTGAGGACGGTGGATGGCGGATCGACGATCTTGAGGCGTTACATCCGCAGCATTCCTATCGGCTGAGTGAGATATTCGAGAGCGCCAAAGAATACTGGTAGAAGTGGCAGCGCCTGTTTCGCGACTGACGCCGCCTGACCTTCAGATTTCCGTCGTGGCTTGTTTCAGCCAATCTTTTACCGCGCCGCTGACCAGCGGGCCAATCTCGGTCCAGACGCGGACGTGATAGGCATTGAGCCAATCGCGTTCGGCGGCGGTCAGCAGGTCCAGATCGATCAGGCGGGTATCGATTGGCGCCAGGGTGATCGTCTCGAACTCAAGGAAGCCCGGATGGTCGGCCGCCTCGTGGACCGTGACCAGATTTTCGATGCGAATGCCATATTCGCCGGCCTTGTAGTAACCGGGCTCGTTGGAAATGACGTTTCCTACCGCAAGTGGTGTGGTGTAGCGCGAGGAAATGCCAACCGGGCCTTCATGCACGCCCAGAAAGGCACCGACGCCATGGCCGGTCCCGTGATTGTAGGTGACGCCGTCCTGCCAGAGAAACTGGCGCGCCAGAATGTCGAGCTGGGCGCCGGTGGTGCCGACGGGAAACCGCGCCGTTGAAATGGCGATCATGCCTTTGAGCACGCGGGTATAGCGGTCTTTCTGCTCGGCTGTGGCCGACCCAGTGGACAGGGTTCGGGTGATGTCGGTGGTGCCGGACAGATACTGTGCGCCGGAATCGACCAGCATGATCTCGCCGGGGTTGAGCTTCCGATTGGTCTTAGTGGTGACGCGATAGTGGACGATGGCGCCATTGGGGCCAGCGCCGGAGATGGTGTCGAAGCTGGCATCGATGCAGCTTTCTTCCTCCCGGCGGAAACTCTCAAGCGCGGTGACGATACCGATCTCGGTCAACTCGCCTTTGGGCGCTTCGGCGTCAAACCAGCTCAGGAATTTGGCCAGGGCGACACCGTCGAGCTTGTGCGCTTCGCGCATGCCGGCCAGTTCAGCCTCGTTCTTGCGCGATTTGGGCCCCAGAACGGGGTCGCGTTTCTCGATGAGTTTTGCGCCAGTTTGGCGCAAGGTCTCGGCAATGGCGGCTGGGGCCGTTTGCGGATCGATGAGCACTGATTTGCCAGACTTGCCCAGCGCTGCAAGCGCGTCGGTCAGGGTCGCGGCCTCCGCGACAGTCGCGATATCCGCCAATGCTGCCGTCAGCTCCGGGGTGATCTTGGGCGCGTCCAGAAAGAGTGTGGGCAGACCGGTGGCCGGGACAATTGCAAAGCCGAGGACGAAGGGCGTGTTGGGAACATCGCGCCCGCGCATGTTGAACAGCCAGCAGATGGATTCGGGCAGGGTGAGCACGACAGCCTCGGCCATGTCATTGGCGAGGGTTTTGCGCACCGCCTCAATCTTGTCGGCGGCCGACTGGCCGGCCCGATTGTGGCCGAGAAACTCGATGACGCTGACCGGCCGAGCAGGGCGGTCGGCCCAGATCGCGTCGACCAGATTGGCGTGTGGCTCGGCTTCGGCATGGCCGGAGAGCTTTTCGTTCAGATCGCGGATATCGCCCGGCGTGTGCAGCCAGGGGTCATAGGCCAGCTTGCCGCCCTTTGGCACGTAGAGGCGAATTTCGGGACTGACGCCGCCCTGGCCGACCTCGTGCACGGTGACAATATCGGTGTCGGTCTGGGAAGGCGCTTGCAGGGTATAGCGGCTGTCCACAAACAAGCCTGCCTTGTCCCTGCCGATCACAGCCATGCCGGCCGAGCCGGTGAAGCCGGTGACGTAAGACAGGCGCGCTTCGCTGGCCGGGACCGACTCGCCGCGATGCGCGTCGGCACGGGGGATAAGGAAGGCGTCGATGCCCACTTTTTGCATGGCTGCCCTCAATGCAGCGATGCGAGGAGCTACGTTCGATGGGTCTGCTTTTTCCTCAAAGCTTTGAAAAATAGCGGGTTTGATCTGGTAATCGGTCATTTTTGGTCCTGGCCGCTGGAAGGCGTGGGATGCATTTCCAGCATGGCTGTCTTGTTATCTTGTCTCTGGTTTCGCGCCGGGCGAAGCCTATCTTGTGGGCAAGAGAACAGGAGCACATAGAATGAGCAAGCAGAACAATCTCTTCCAACGCGCCTTCAACGCCATTGTGGATGGCCGCACTCGTCAGGCCGAGCGTTTCGTCGCCCGTTTCGAGCGCGAACATGATCTGGGCCGCAAGGTAAACCACCGTTAAGCTGGCCTTGCAAATTCGGCATGGCTGACTTGCCGGCAGGCCCCTTCCCGGGGCGGTGCGAACAGCCTAGATAAGCATCGTCGGATGGCAAGAGACCTTCCGCCGCATGGAGATGAAAGATGACTGAGAGCAAGACTGGTTTCCGCAACGCATTGGGTGGTCTTATCGACGCTCGTGGTCGCGAAGCCACCCGCCAGGTCAGCTACCGCATGCAGCATCAGTTGATCGGCGCGGTTACCAAGCGCCCCTGAGGCCGCTGCTTAAAACAAGCTGACGATCAATGCCGATCCCCGAAGCCTGCTTCGGGGATTTTGTTTTGTTCGGACCGTTCCGAAGAGGCTATAGCGAAGGTGCCGCACCGCGCTTGAGTGGCCCGGGCCCGCTAATGCCGGGAGGCTGTCTGGAGATGCGCCTGGCTAGTTCTTCTCCAGCACCAGCGTGGTCCATTCCTTGCGCTTGAGATGGTCCTTGAGCGTAAAGCCGGCTGTCTCGTAGGCGGCGATGACACCATCGGCCTGGGTGTTGAGGATGCCTGAAAGAATAGCGGTGCCGCCCGGTTGGGTGATGGTGCCGACGCCGGGGGCAAGCTCGGTCAATGGACCGGCCAGAATATTGGCGACTACCAGATCATAGGGCGCGCGGGCGGTGATCTCGTCGTGATCGAGCCCGGTGGCCTCGATGGCGTCGATCTGCTCGCCAACGCCGTTCTCGACCGCGTTGTCGATGGTGGTGGTCACCGCGATAGGATCGATGTCGGTGGCGAGAATGACTGCTTCCAGCCGCTTGGCCAGCGCAATGGCGAGTACGCCGGTGCCGGTGCCGATATCAATCATGCGGGTGGGCGTGCGCTCGGTGAGCAGGGTCTCGATGGCCTCAAGGCACCCGGTGGTGGTTTCGTGATGACCGGTGCCAAACGCCTGGGCGGCGTCGATCTTCATCGGCGTCAGGCCCTCGGGCACGGGCGCGGTTTCGTGGCTGCCGTAGACATAGAAGCCGCCGGCGATGACAGGGGCGAGGCCTTCAAGCGATTTGGCGACCCAGTTGATTTCCGGATCGATCGGGGCGACCGAGAAGGCCACATCACCGCCCAGGATCTGGCGGGCCAATTCGGAAAAGGCGGCGACGTCCGGCGGGCTGTCGCAGGTGGCTTCGAACACCCATTCGCCGGTTTCTTCATTTTCGTGCGCCGATGCGGTCAGGGCCAGATCGTCGCGCTCGGATACGGCGTCGACCAGGGCATAGGCCTGCTCCTTGGTGAGGGAGACGGAAAGCTGCTCGACGGACATTGAAAGGCCTTGCGCTGATAGAGTGGCTTTCCTTGCGTCAGGGGCGGGGGCGAAGTCAAGGACGGGGCTTGACGCTCTGCTTCATTGTGTTCATCATTTGTTCTGAATTGAGGGGCGCGATATGTATGGATTGGTCGGGCGCATGCTGGCCGTGGACGGGCGGCGCGAGGAACTGTTGGCGGTGTTGCTGGAAGGGAGCGCACCCATGCCGGGTTGCCGCTCCTACGTGATTGCGCGCGATCCAGCCAGCGATAATGGGATCTGGATCAGTGAGGTGTGGGATAGTCACGAACAGCATCAGGCCTCGCTGCGCCTACCGCATGTTCAGGCGACGATCGCCAAGGCTAGGCCCATGATTGCTGGCTTCGATCAGCGATTTGAAACCGAACCGAAGGGCGGGATCGGGATTTAGGCGCTTCAGAGCAGATCATCGTCTGGTACCGTTCGCAAGGGGCTAGAGTCTGAAGCGCGCCTTTGTCCATCACCAGGGCGAGCGCGGGTGACGTTCAGGCCCCCAAGTCCGTTATCTCTTCTTCACGAAACTCTCCAGCACCTTCTTCGTGCCGGCTTTTTCGAAGTCGATGGTGAGCTTGTTGCCCTCGATCTGGATGACTTCGCCATAGCCGAATTTGAGGTGGAAGACGCGTTCGCCCAGGGCGTAGCCGCTGGATTGGTTGCCGAGGTCCACCGACCGCGCGACGAGGTCGCCTTCGATGGTGAGCGGGCCTGAACCCTTGCGGTTGGCCTGGTTGGCGCGGGCGCGCTGCCAGCCGGGGGTTTCATAGACGCTTTCGAACGGGTCGGCCTTGTTGAAGCGGCTGGAGGCGCCGCCGCCATAGCCATAGCCGCCATAGGCCGAGCCGCGATCGGTGACTTCGACCACATCGGGCGGCAATTCGTCGATGAAGCGGGAGGGTATGGCCGATTGCCAGAGCCCGTGGATGCGTCGGTTCTGCGCGGCGGAGATGCGCACCCGCTTGCGGCCTCTTGTGATGCCGACATAGCCGAGGCGACGCTCTTCTTCGAGACCGGCGCGGCCTGACTCGTCCATGGAGCGCTGGCTGGGGAAGGTGCCGTCTTCCCAGCCGGGCAAGAACACCGTGTCGAATTCAAGCCCTTTGGCCGAGTGCAGGGTCATGATGGTAACGGCATCGCTTGAATCGGCGCTGTCGCGGTCCATGACCAGGGAGATGTGTTCGAGGAAGCCGCCGAGGGACTCGAAGTCCTCCATGGAGCGACTGAGTTCCTTGAGGTTTTCCTTGCGGCCCTGGCTCTCGACCGACTTGTCGGCGGTCAGCATGTCCATATAGCCGCTCTCTTCGAGGATGTGCTCAACGAGTTGATAGGGCGGTAGGCTGTCGGCCCGATAGGCCCAGTCATCGAATTGAGCAACGAGGGCGCGAAGGGTGCTGCGCTGCTTGGGCTTGAGATCCTCGGTTTGGACCATCAGCCGGACCGCTTGCAGCAGCGGTATGCGCTGGTGGCGGGCGGTTTCCATCAGCATCTTGACGGTGGCGTCGCCGAGCCCGCGCTTGGGCACGTTGATGATGCGTTCGAAGGCCAGATCGTCTGAGGGTTGGGCCACGAGCCGGAGATAGGCCAAGGCGTCGCGGATTTCCTTGCGCTCATAAAAGCGCGGGCCGCCGACGACGCGGTAGTTGAGGCCAAGGGTGATGAAGCGCTCTTCGAATTCGCGCATCTGGTAGGAGGCGCGGACCAGGATGGCCATGGAATTGAGGGCATCGCCCTGCCGCTGAAATTGCTCGATTTCCTCGCCGATGGTGCGGGCTTCTTCTTCGCTGTCGTAAACTTGGGTGAAGGAGATCGCCTCGCCACCCTCGGCAATGTCGGTGAACAGCGTCTTGCCCAGACGGCCTTCGTTGTAGGCGATCAGGGTCGAGGCGGCTTTGAGGATATTCTGCGCCGCATGTAACGCTAACCTTTACGAAGGGCGAT
>JBGTUK010000151.1:0-6544 GCA_041939225.1 Devosia sp. | reverse complement strand
GTGCCACACCCGAGGACAGCATCCAAACCTACCGCCTGGCACGCAACACGCAAGACGTGATCCGCACCGACTGCTAATGCCATTGCCGGCGCCACGCCGGCAATGCGCTCTCCGGCGATCACCTGGCGCACTTCCTCCTGCAGGTTCCGGTCCAGCGCCGCCCGCTCTTCCGGCGAGGAGAGGATAGAGGAGAAACCATCGAGAATCCGCGTCGGCAGATCCCGCGCAGCAGCCGCCAGATCTGGCGTTTCGCCTTCCGGCGGTGGCAGCATCTGGGTTTCAAAGACGTCCGCCAGCAAGTGACTGTCGGCAATCGTCTCGCCAGACTTGTCGAACAACAGAACGCGCGACTCTTCAGGCACGTAGAGCTGGCGCAACAGGGCGCGCGCATCGGCATTGTTCAATGCGGGTGTCGGGATGCCAACCGCAGCGCCTTCGGCCAGGACATTGGCGATCAGCTCACCCTGCGCTGTCAGCGAGTCCAGCTTGGCATTGACCAGGCCCCGCCGGGTTTCCGTCAGCGCCAGCATGCCGAAAATCAGCACACCCAGCGCCATCAGATTGGCCACCAGGATGAGTTGCGCCAGGCGCGAGGATGCAGAGGGTCGCGCGCCCTGGATCCACAGGACCAGGCGCCGCACAATCCGCTTGAACCGGGCCTCGGGGGGCCTAGTCCTCTTTGTATCGGTATCCAACGCCATAAAGGGTCTCGATCGAGTCGAAGGACTTGTCGACTTCCCGGAATTTCTTGCGAATGCGCTTGATATGGCTGTCGATCGTCCGGTCATCGACATAGACCTGATCATCATAGGCCGCATCCATCAGGTTATCGCGGCTTTTGACATACCCCGGACGAGTGGCCAGGGCCTGCAGGATCAGGAATTCGGTTACCGTCAGGGTTACGCGCTGGCCCTTCCAGGTGCAGGTATGGCGTTCTTCGTCCATCACCAGCGCGCCGCGCTCGATCAGGGCCTTGCTGGGCGAGGCTTCGGCGCCAATTGCGCCGACTGCGGAGGGATCGCGCGGCGCCGAGCGGCGCAGAATGGCCTTGACGCGTTCGACCAGCAGACGCTGGCTGAAGGGCTTGGTGATGAAGTCGTCCGCGCCCATCTTGAGACCGAACAGCTCATCGATTTCCTCGTCCTTGGAGGTGAGAAAGATCACCGGGACATCTGATTTCTGTCGCAGGCGGCGAAGCAGTTCCATGCCATCCATACGCGGCATCTTGATGTCCAGAATGGCAAGATCAGGCTTATCGGAGGTCAGCCCCTCCAGGCCCGAAGCACCGTCGGTATAAGTGGCGACCTGATATCCCTCCGCTTCCAGGGTCAGGGACACGGAGGTGAGGATATTGCGATCATCGTCCACCAGGGCGATTTTTGGCATAGGCTGCCTTTCTTCTCGTGACGCAGGCTCTGGGTGCAGCACCATCCATTGCCGGATAGGCCGCTTGAGCGACTTTGCAGGCGACAATTACGTACTAAATAAGGCGCGCGCCCGCATTGCGCCAGTCTAGCCTGCATGTTTCAGCATCATCCAACTTCCGTCGTACGACCGATTTCGGGATGTTGGCCGCCGGGCCACCGCCCTATTTTGAACTCCAGACGCCGCCAGACGCATCGGGCGGTCGCGTGGAGAGTAAGATAATATGCCCGGCTTCGATCACCCCCACCTGCGGACCAGCTTGGCCGCAGCGGCAAGTGCGCTCAGTGATAACGCCATAGCCCCGGCGCTGGTTGCCGCGGCCATTGGGCAAGGTGGTGCGCGTCTGACCGGAGACGGAGCGCTGGTCGTGGAAACCGGCGCCTTCACCGGCCGCTCGCCCAAGGACAAGTTCATAGTGCGCGACCGCCTGACCCAAGATCGCGTCTGGTGGGACAATTCGGGCGCCATTGTCCCCGACCAGTTCGATACGTTGCTGGGCGATATTACCACGCATCTGGCCGGGCAGGCCCTGTGGCGCCAGGATCTGTTGGCGGGGGCCGACCCCGCGCACCAGTATGATGTGACCGTTCTAACGCCCAGCGCTTGGCATGCGCTGTTCATCCGCAATCTGCTGATCCGGCGGGGCGAGGACATTGCCCAGACGGACGGCGCGGTGCCTGTGACCATCATCCACGCGCCCCTGTTCCGGGCCGACCCGGCGCGCCACGGGTGCCGCAGCGAAACGGTGATCGCGCTCGACATGAGCCGCAACATCGTGCTGATCGCGGGGACCCGCTATGCCGGCGAGATCAAGAAAAGCGTGTTCTCGCTGTTCAATTTCCACGCCCCCGAGCAGGGCGTCTTGCCCATGCATTGCTCGGCCAATCTGGGGCCCGAAGGGGAAGCGGCGTTGTTCTTCGGCCTATCGGGCACCGGCAAGACCACCCTGTCCAACGACCCGAAACGTCCGCTGATCGGCGATGACGAGCATGGCTGGAGCGACAATGGTGTCTTCAATCTCGAAGGCGGGTGCTATGCCAAGACGGTCAATCTCTCGGCAAGGGCCGAGCCAGAAATCTTTGCGGCCACGCGCCGCTTCGGCACCGTGCTGGAGAATGTGGTGCTCGATGATGCCAACGCACCTGTGTTCGAAGACGTTTCGCTAACCGAAAACACCCGCGCGGCCTATCCCATCGACGTATTGCCCTCGGTCGCCCGGGGCGGCGTGGGCGGCACGCCAAAAACCGTGGTGTTCCTTACCGCCGATGCCTTCGGTGTCCTGCCGCCATTGGCACGGCTCTCGGCTGACCAGGCGGTTTATCACTTTCTTTCGGGCTATACTGCCAAGGTCGCGGGCACCGAGCGCGGCGTCACCGAACCGCAGGCGACCTTTTCGGCCTGTTTCGGCGCCCCCTTCATGCCGCTGCACCCCACCGTATATGGTGAGATGCTGGCCGAACGGCTTCGCAAGAGCGGCGCGCAGGCCTGGTTGCTCAATACCGGCTGGATCGGCGGCGCCTATGGGGTGGGCAAGCGCATCGACATTGCCTCCACCCGCCGCCTGCTGAGCGCGGCACTGGACGGCGAAATCGATCATGTCGAGATGCAGTTCGACCCGCTGTTCGGCTTCGAAGTGCCCATGAGCGTGCCGGGTGTAGAAGAGCACCTGCTTGATCCGCGCCAATGCTGGGCCGATGGCGATGCCTATGACGCCCAGGCTGCCAAACTGGTCGCGCTGTTCCGCAAGAACTTCGAAAAGTTCGGCCCTGAGGCCAATGCCGAGGCCGGGCCGAGGCTGCAAATGGCCGCCGAATAGCCAACCAAAAGTAATAAGGGCGCCGCCGGCGCCCTTTTTAATGCCCGTCTCGATACGACCCGATCAGGGGGCGTAGAAGATGTGGCTGTCGACGACAGCAACGCGGGCGAAGGTATTGGCCCAGGAGGGGTGTACCGCCGTGGTGTGATAATAGAGCGTTGAGCCCGGGACGACGCCGATCTCCTCGCCCAGGGCGAACTCGGCATAGACTCTTTTGGCAAGGTCCATCGAGCGTGCCCAGGCGCGACGCTCGCCTGGCGTATCGTCGCGGCCATCACAGGCAAAGGTAAACTGGCAGCGATAGCGGCCCTTGTCAGCATTCTGATAGATAACGCCGCAGAGCGAGCCGGGGAACTTCGATGAGCGGGCGCGATTGACGATCACATTGGCCACAGCCCTCTGGCCGGTCGCGGTTTCCCCGCGGGCCTCGTGATAGATGGCTTGAGCCAGACACTCGCGCTCCTTATTGGCATATTCGACGCGCTTGGCGGTCGGCTGATAGCCGTTCTGGATGTAGTCGGAGAGCAGATCGGCGGACACCGAGGGGGCCGAGCGCTGCACCGGCTCGGTAAAGCTGGCAATGGCCGAGAGCGCGGTGTTCCCGCCACCCAGCGAGCCACGACTGATATAACCCATCAGCAGGTCGTTGGTGAGGGCGGGCTGCGGTCCGCCCAATGTCACATCGACCGAACGCAATTGCTGCTGGCGTTCGATGTAATTGGCGAGCAGGGCCGGCGTCAGCTTCTGCTGGCCCGGCGCCAGTGGCGTGGCCGTTGCGCCCAGCGCGGCCTGTTCACGTAGGGCGCTGATCTCTTCAGGCATGACCTGAGGGAAAATATCGGTCTCGGCATGGGCAGGCGATAGGGTGACGAACAGAACCAGTGCAGCAGCACCAATCGCCAACATAGGCGAAACGGCACGCGCTATTTTCTGTTGCCAGCCAAACTGCATGCCCGGTCCTTACCCCTGAGCCTGTCCGTCTTCCGGCAGGCCTTCTAGAATCCGGGACCATCAAAGGTCCCTGCACTTCCCGGGCGGCACACTAGACAAGCTGGCCACGGGATGGAAGTCGAAATTTACGGCTGGTTAACCATAGCCATTAGCGACTTAAGGCAGAGTTAACGCCCTCGGAACCCGAGGGAAACCCCTGTTTTTTCGCAGTTTTTGGCGTGCTGAACGCGGCCTTACCCGATTGGATAAAGCTTTATCGATTTACGTGGATGGTTAATTTTTGTTCAGCAGTGTTGCCGCTCAGTCGCGCTCGAAGGCGGCTTCATGCACGTGCACAAGGCTTTCCATGATGGAAATGCCCAGGGCATGGATGGCCTCATTGGGGCCAACCAGGTCGGGCACCATCACCGTCTGCATGCCCGCGGCATGGGCGGCATGCACTCCCGAATGGCTGTCCTCGAGCGCCAGGCAACGGGTTGGATCGACGCCGAGCCGCTCGGCGGCGATCAGATAGGGCTCGGGGTGCGGCTTGGGATTGACCACATCGTCGCGCGTCACCACGGTCTCGAACAGGTCGAGCAGACCCGCAGCGCTCAAGTGATGTTCAGCATGTGGATTGCGCGAGGAGGTTGCGACCGCCGTGGGAATGCCGCGTGCACGCAGTTCGGTGATGAATTCACGCGCACCCGATTTTACCGGCACGCCGGCATGGCTGCGCTCGCGCATGATGACGCGGCACTTCTCGTCGAACACGGCATAGGGGAACGCCACCCCATAGGCTTCGATCAATAGCTGATTGGTGCGTTCATGGCTCGACCCGACCATGGCGCTGTGCACGTCATGGGTCATTTCAAACCCCAGCTCGGTGCAGACATCAAAGACGATGTCACGGAACACCGCTTCGGTGTCGAGCAGAGTGCCATCCATATCGAAAATTGCGGCTTCGAAGGGCGCCAGGCGGATGACGGCGGGGGTAGCGAGAGATGCAGTGTTCATTTGCTCTTCTATAAGCCGATTTAGTCAGGATCGCCAGACGGGCTGGCGCAGGTCCGGGTTGCACTGGCGACGAAACAAACGCGCTCTGCTAGCGTTGCCCGGACATGACCCGATTCATTCCATCCATAGCGCACCACGCGCTGGGCGACGATTTTTTCGATGCCGTCGCGCCCGCCGACTTTCCGCAAGCCGTGCTGCGCCATCGCGACCAGCGCTGGGCCGACCGCATCGGCCTTGGCAATCTGGACGAAGCCGCATGGCTCCGCCATTTCGGGCGCTTCGAGCCGCTACCCGGCTCGTTTCCCGAGCCGCTGGCCCTGCGCTATCACGGCCATCAATTCCGCTCCTACAATCCGGAATTGGGTGACGGGCGCGGATTTCTGTTTGCTCAATGCCTCGATCCGGTGGACCGCCGCCTGCTCGATCTGGGCACCAAGGGGACGGGTAAGACGCCCTGGTCGCGCGGCGGCGATGGGCGGCTGACGCTCAAGGGTGGGGTGCGCGAAGTGCTGGCCAGCGAAATGCTCGAAGCGCTGGGCGTCTATACCTCCAAGAGTTTTTCCCTGGTCGAGACCGGCGAACAGCTCTGGCGCGGCGACGAGCCCTCACCAACCCGCTCTTCGGTGCTGACCCGCCTCAGTCATAGCCATATCCGCATCGGCACCTTCCAGCGACTGGCCTATCTCGAAGATAATGCAAACCTGATCCGGCTGGTCGATCACTGCATCGCCCATTACTATCCTGGACTGGCTGACGCCCCGGACAGGGCGGTCGCCCTGCTCGAGGCGGTGGTGGCGCAGGTGGCCCGGCTCGGCGCACAATGGATCGCCGCCGGGTTTGTGCATGGTGTGCTCAACACTGACAATATCAACATTACCGGCGAGAGCTTTGACTACGGACCCTGGCGCTTCCTGCCGGCCTATGATCCGGACTTCACTGCCGCCTATTTCGACGAGACCGGGCTTTATGCATTCGGCCGCCAGCCCGATACGCTGGCCTGGAACCTGACCCGGCTGGCCGAATGCCTGCTGCCGCTCTCCTCAATCGAAAAACTCGAACCGGCGCTCAATACGATCTGGCCCATCTTCCGGAAAGAATTGCCTCGCCAGATCCTGCGGCGGCTGGGCCTTGAGCCGCGCGAGGTGGAGCAGGACGGCGCTTTTGTCACCGCGCTGTTCGGTTTCCTCTCCGAGAGCAAGGCGCCCTATGAGCAGTTCTTCTTTGATTGGCGCGGCGGAGCCCTCAGCAATCCGGCGCAATGCTTCGTCGAGTGCCTGCTGCAGGCGATCCGCCGCCACGCCCGCTCGGCGAAGAAGGATGACCGGCGCCTGTTCGAAACCCTGCGCCTGCTAGTCT
>JBGTUK010000150.1:0-6549 GCA_041939225.1 Devosia sp. | reverse complement strand
AGCAGCGAGCGGCTCTGAAAAGGTCCCTCCTGACCGCATTTGACACGCCGTCCTGATCTGACATCGTTCCGTCAGATCTCAGGAATCACTCGTGCCCAAAAAGCCTCTCACCCTCACCACTGCCCGGGCCCGCGCCATCTGGATGAAGGCGCAAAAGCTCGATGAGACCGAACCCTTCGGCGCCGGGCCGGCGGCGACCCGCGCCGCGATCGAACATCTGGGCTATGTGCAGATCGACACCATCAATGTTATCGAGCGCTGCCATCATCACATTCTATACGCGCGCATCCCTTCCTATCGGCGCAGCGACCTGGCCACCCAGCAATCGGCTGAAAAATCGGTCTTTGAATATTGGACACACGCCCTGAGCTACGTCCCCACTGCCGACCTGCCGTTTTTCGTGCCCGCCATGAAGGCTTACCGCGAAAACCCCAGCGCCTGGTTCGGTTCGGTGACCAAAAAGGAGGTGAGCGCCATGACGCGACGCCTCAAGGCCGAAGGGCCGCTTTCGATTCGCGATATTGATGATGATGTGCTGGTCGACAAGACCCATGCCTGGGCCAGCCGCAAGCCCTCCAAGCGCGTGCTGCAATTGATGTTCTACCAGGGGCTCGTTGCCATTGCCGAACGCCAGGGCATGCTCAAGACCTACGATCTGATCGGGCGCCATTTCGGTTGGGAAAAGCCCCCGCGTGGCGCCACAGAACGCCAGGTCACCGCCTATTTGCTCGACCGGGCCCTGCGCAGTCAGGGCATTGTGAGCCTCGATTCGATCTGCCATCTCAACGCGCCTGCCAAAAAGGCGGTGCGCGAACTGATCGAAAGCCGGGTGCGCCGCCGCCTGCTGGTACCTGTCACCATAGAGGGCGCGGAAAAAATCCCGCACTGGACCACGAGCGACGCATTGGAGCAGGCCGCCCCGTCACCGGCCAACCGGGTACATGTTCTTTCACCCTTCGATCCGCTGATCATCCAGCGCAAGCGCCTCAAGCTGATGTTTGGCTATGATCACATTTTTGAGGCCTATGTGCCTGCGGCCAAGCGGCAATACGGCTATTTCGCCCTGCCAGTGCTGGTCGATGACCGCGTAGTGGCCGCCATCGATCTCAAGACCGACCGGGCGAACCAGTCTCTGCTGGTGCAGAAATGGACCTGGCTGGAAGATGTGAATGCCGAGGCGAAGGCGGCCATCGACACTGAGCTGGGCCGCTTCGAGCGTTTCCAATTGGCGCAATAGGGGCTGGCAGCGGCTCAGTCCGGCACGGTCCCGTTCTTGGCCAATACGTCGCCGGCAAGATAAAGCGAGCCGCAGATCAACACTCTTGCTGCCTCGATGCCGGCAGCGGCCTTGAGCGCGCTGGTGATCGAGCGCATGGCCCTGGCGGGAAAGCGCTGCGCCCGGGCGCGGGCGGCAATCTCTTCTCCCTTGTGAGCGTTTTCCTCCCCCGGAATGGTCAGAGTCAGCACCTGGGCTGGATGCAGATCGCGAAACACTTCGAGAAAATCTTCCGGCGCACGATTGCTCATCATCCCCATGATCAGCACCAGCGGCTTTTCCGGCATACCGGCAATGGTGCGCGCCAGGGCCGCAGCGCCATGCGGATTGTGCCCGCCGTCGAGCCACAACTCGTGCTCTTCGGGCAGCAAATCGCGCAGCTTGCCGGCGCGGATCGGCTGCATGCGCGCCGGCCATGTGACCCGCCGCAGGCCCTCGGCAAACCCGGCCTCGTCAATCGGCAGGCCGAAGTGGCGGGCAGCAGCAATGGCCAACCCGGCATTGTCGAACTGGTGCGGACCAGTCAGGGCCGGGGGTGGCAGGTCGAGCAATCCGGCCTCGTCCGAATAGACCAGTCGCCCATCCTGTTCGCTGCCGTGGAAATCCTCATTCTGCCAGAGTGGGGTGATTCCCAGTCGCCGCGCCGCCCGCTCGAGCACCGCGCGGGCCTCTTCATGCTGCATCCCCATCACCGCCTGCGATCCGCGCTTGAGAATGCCGGCCTTGTTCGAGGCAATCTCGGCCAGCGAATTGCCGAGAAACCCCTGATGGTCATAGTCGATGGGCGTGATGATGGTGCCCAATGGGTGCTTGACCACATTGGTGGTGTCATAGGTCCCGCCCATGCCCGTTTCGAGCAACAGGAAATCGGCCGGCGTATCGGCAAACAATTTGAAGGCGGTGACGGTCGTCACCTCGAAAAAGGTGATCGGATCGCCATTATTGACCTGCTCGACCTCTTCGAGCGCGGCATTGAGTTTTCGCGTACCGACCAGCGTGCCGGCGAGGCGAATGCGCTCGTTGAACCGCACCAGATGCGGAGAGTTGTAGACATGCACCTTTTTACCGGCCGCCTCGAGGAAGGCGCGCAGATAGGCGATGGTCGAGCCCTTGGCATTGGTGCCTGCGACATGGATAGTCGGCGGCAGGTGGTCCTGCGGATTGCCCAGCTTTTCCAAGAGCGGCAGCATGCGATCCAGGCTGAGATCGATCAGCCGCGGATGCAGTTTCGACAAGCGGGCGAGAATGGCGTCGGTGCGGGACAAGACAGTCTCCGAATTTGGACACAATGCCGGTCATACCACCGGCCCGGCACCTCCCCTTGGAGGGGGAGGCTGGGAGGGGGTGCTATAGCGCATGGCGCCAGACAACCGCCTCCCCAGCATTGCTATAGCCTGCGGCCTGGCTCCGCGCCCGCCCCGCAAGGGGGCGGGCTAGCAGAGCTACTTCCTCAATTCGCCGCCCGTCGTCTTGGTCACCGCCGCCACCACGGCCGCCGAAACCTTGTCGATCTCTTCGTCAGTGAGGGTTTTGTCCCTGGGCTGCAAGGTGACCTCGATCGCCACCGACTTCCTGCCCTCGCCGACATGGCTGCCTTCGAAGACGTCGAAAATGCCGACGTCCTTGATCAGCGCCTTGTCGGCGCCCCGGGCGGCCTTGAGAATGGCGGCCGCGGTCACGCCGCGATCCATCACGAATGCAAAGTCCCGGCTGACCGGCTGGAGCGGGCTGAGCTCAAGGGCCGGTTTGGTTTTGGTGGCCTTCTTGCGCGGCTCGGGAATGGCATCGAGATCGATCTCAAAGGCAGCAACCGGGCCCTCGATGTCGAGTTCGGCACTCAGCGCCGGGTGCAATTCGCCGAACCAGCCCAGCGTCACCTTTGGCCCAAGCGCAATACGCCCGCCGCGTCCCGGATGGCTCCAGCCTGCCGCCTCGGGCAGCACCTGCACTTTTTCGATATCGACCCCCAGCGCATCCAGCACCGCCGCCAGATCCGCCTTGGCATCCCACACACCAACCGCTTCGGCCTTGCCCGACCAGTGGCGGCCGGCGCCATCAAGGGTTGCCGTGCCGGTGCGAATGCCGGAGGCGTAGGTGTGCTGGCCCTCGGGCGCATCGGAGAGGAAAATCTGACCCACCTCGAACAGCGCGACATCGGCAAAGCCGCGATTGGCATTGCGCTTCGCCCCGGCAATCAGCCCGGGCAGCAGCGAGGGCCGCATATCGGTCATGTCCGAGGCAATGGCATTGGCCAATTGCCGGTCTTCGGTGCCGCCGCCAAAGCGGGTGGCCTCGTCATGGCTGATGAAGCTCCAGGTCACTGCCTCATCGAGCCCGCGCGCCCCCAGCGCCCGGCGGGCAATGCGACGGCGGTTCTGTATGGTGGTCAGCATGCGGGGCGCAACATGGGTCAGCCGCGGCAGCGGTTCGACCGGCACATTGTCGACGCCCACCATGCGCATCACCTCCTCCACGAGGTCCGCCTTCTGCGTCACATCCGGGCGCCAGCTCGGCACTTTGACGTTGCGCACCGGTCCGCTGCCCTCCATGGCAAAACCAAGCCGACCCAGGATTGCCTCGATCTCCTCGGCCACAACATTGAGGCCGGTGAGGCGATTGACCTCGGCCAGCGGGAATTCAACCACGGTGTCCGGGAAGACGTCCTCACCCGAAATGGCTGGCTCCATCGGCTCGCCGCCGCACAGCTCCAGCACCAGCCTAGTTGCCAGCTCCATGCCCGGCTCCGTCAGTGCCGGATCGACATTGCGCTCAAGCCGATAGCGGGCGTCCGAGACGATGCCGGTCTTGCGGCCGGACTGGGCGATCAGGTCAGGATCCCAACTGGCGCATTCCATAAAGACATTGGTGGTCGCCTCGGTCACCCCCGAGCGGATCCCACCCATGATGCCGCCCAGGCACAGCGGCCCCTTGTCATCGGCGATGACCGTCATGGTGTGGTCGAGCGTATAGACCTTGTTGTCGAGCGCATCGAAGGCCTCGTCGCGCGCATTGCGCAATACCATCTGACCCTCGACCTTGTCGGCGTCATAGGCGTGCAGCGGTCGGCCCCAACCCAGCGAAACCAGATTGGTGATGTCGACGATCGTGTTGATCGGTCGCAGGCCCACGGCGCGCAGACGCTGCTGCAGCCAGTCGGGCGAGGGGCCATTCTTGATGTTCTTGAGATAACGCCCGGCGAACTTGCGGATCGCCTTGGGTTCATCCGCGGCAAACTGATGCGGCAGCGGCGCAATCGGACTCGCGCCCTTGGAGGGAACCGGGGAGAAATCCGTGCTCTTCAGCGCCCCCAGGCCAAAAGCCGCCAGGTCGCGCGCTATGCCATATACGCCGGTCGCGTCGCCGCGATTGGGGGTAATCGAAATATCGAACACCACGCCATCCATTCCGACATAGTCGACATATTTCATGCCAACTGGCGCATCTTCGGGCAGTTCGATAATCCCGTCATGGTCCTCGCTCAGCTCCAGCTCGGCATCGGAGCACAGCATGCCATTCGACACCTGGCCGCGAATATTGCCCTTGCCGATGGTCATGTCCTTGCCCGGAATATAAGTGCCGGGGAACGCGAACACCGATTTCAGACCCGTGCGGGCATTGGGCGCGCCGCACACCACATCGATCAGCTCGCCCGTGCCCGCATCGACCTTGCAGACGCGCAGCTTGTCGGCATTGGGATGCTGCTCGGCGGAGACCACATGGGCGGTCACAAAGGTATCCAGCGCCTTGCCCTGGCTTTCAATGCGTTCCACCTCAAGGCCGATCATGGTCAATGCCTTGCCGATTTCCTCGACCGAAGCACTGGTGTCGAGATGTTCCTTGAGCCAATCGAGCGTGAATTTCATGTCTTTGGTCCTTAGCGGAAGTCGCTGACGCTGCCGGAGATCGCGGGCAGCGCAGAAGAAAGTTTGAGGAGTTCGACCAGCACATTGGCAAAGCCGCGTGCATCGTCGATGGCCTTATGGGTGTGGGGAATATGGCCGTAGAACTCGGCGGGCAGCTTGCTCATGCCCCAGTCGAGATAGGGCGCGCCGCGCAAGGTGCCCGCCATGGTATAAAGGCAGATGCCGCCGCCGCGAAAAATCTGCCGCCCTTTGAACGGGCCCGAAAGCGCCCGCGTGCCGGCATAGTCGTCCAGATAATGGTCCATCCAGAGCCCGTCGAAAATCATCGGCGCGGCAACGAAGACTTTTGGGCCCGGCAACCCCTCCACCCAATCGGCAAAGCGCGGCATGACCAGCGCCGGGTCTTCGGCGTTTTCCGTCGCGGTCTTCCAGGCCTCCGGCTGGGTCGCCCACCAGGCCATGGTGGTCTCGTTCTGTTGCCGGTCGGCCCGCGGCGTCAGCACGGCTTCGAACTCGCCATGGCGAGTGCCATCTGCGGTTACGGCCACCGAGGCAAAGCTCAGCATGGAATTGTGCAGCGGCGTGGGCCCATCGCTTTCGATATCGGTGACGATGAAAATCGGCGTCGCCACGCGATTATAGACTTCCCGGCCTGCTGGCAGCACGCTCACCAGCCTGAAGGTCTCGCAGACGATCTCCATTTCCGGGGAAAACCCGCCATTTCGTGCGAAATAGGCCTCATGCCCCGCCCGCCATTCGGCGTAAGGGCCTTCGCCCTCAAGATCGGTAAAGCCGGGGTCGATATCGTCGAAGCGCCTGGTCTCGACCGACAAAGTCTCGATCACACAGGCCTCTTCGCCCGCGCCATTGAGTACAATATCGCGGCGCCCGACTTCGGGCATGGGTTCGCCGCCGTGGCCAAAATCGCGCAGCGCCCCACAGGTCGCGGTCTTCTTCCCCCCCAGCACCAGCGCGAGCAGACGGTCAGCCAGCTCCGGAGAATCCCCGAAGCTGAACTTGATCTGCTCGCGATTGGTCGCGCTGGACGACACCGTTTTCACCTGCTCACGGATTGGGACAAGGCCTAGGAGGAAAGTCCCCCAAACAGCGTCGGCAAATCCAGCGGCCGGAACCCGTAGTGATCCAGCCACCTTTGGTCCGCGTCGAAAAACGGCAGCGGCATATTTGAGCATGGCGATACGCTCGATGCCCATGCCGAAGGCGAAACCCTGATATTTGGTGCTGTCGATGCCGCAATTTTCAAGAACGTTGGGATTGACCATGCCCGAGCCCAAAATTTCCAGCCAGTTGTCGCCGCCGCCGATTTTTAGGGTACCGCCTTCGAAGCTGCAGCCGATATCCACTTCGGCGGAGGGCTCGGTGAACGGAAAATAGGACGGGCGGAAGCGC
>JBGTUK010000149.1:0-6560 GCA_041939225.1 Devosia sp. | reverse complement strand
GAATTCCATGCCGACGAGGAGTCCGAGGTCCATCCACCAGGCGGGGGCGTAGCCCGCAGCGCCAGCGATGGAGAAAGCGGTGCCTGGAAGCAGGCCGTCACGTTGGTAGTAGCCGACGGCACTGAACTCGGTATCACTGACTTCCTGGAGTGCCGCACGGGTGGCGAACCGACGTCGGATGTCGCCAAACACCACGCCGGAGCTGTCATAGGGGGCCCCGAGCACATAGTCGGGCCTGTAAACCGGCTTGATGGAGACCTCGCCACTGACCTCCAGCGCCCGGCAGTCGCTGGCATCGGCCATCACATCTATGCTGTTGAGCTTCTTGGCCATGCCGGGACCGGTGAAGCGCCAGTCATCGCATTGACCGTCATTGGCCCATTTGGAGGTGTCCGAACCATAGTTGAAGGCCCCGACCGCGCCGGTGGATTTCAGCGTGGCGGTACCGGCGAGGAACGCGGCGCGGCAATCGCTGGCATCATGCAGGCGGTTGGCATCGATCGGGTCGGTGACCACGCCAGGGCCGGTGAAGTCGGGATCGTCGCATTCCCCGTCCTTGGCCCAGGTGCCGCTATCATCACCAAAGTCGATGCGGGCGGCGATCTGTTCGAGCATGCTGGCCGGAACTGTGGTGATCGGAGTGGCATTGGGGTCGACCAGCGTGATGGTACCGTCTTCATAGGCGAGGCGGCAGTCAGAGGCGTCGCGCAGAATATTGGTGTCCGACAGCTCGCTCGCCATGCCGTCTCCGGCAAAGCGCGGATCGTCGCATTCCAGGTCATTGGCCCATTCGGAGGTGTCGTCGCCGAAGTCGATATCGCCGATCATGGCAGGGTCACCATCGCCGACCAGCGTGATGTTCCCCGCTTCATAGGCTGTGCGGCAATCGGTGGCATCGCGGCCGATATCAATGTCTTCGAGTTCGACCGCCATAGCCGATCCGGCAAAACGCGGATCGTCGCACTCACCGTCCCGGGCCCAATCGGATGTGTCATCCCCAAAGTCGATGGCGGAGACATCCGCGCTGCCGCCAGCGCCCGGGGTTGCCAGGGTAATTGAGCCGGCGTCGTACAAGGTGCGGCAATCGGTGGCGTCGCGCGCAACGTCGCGATCTTCAAGTTCGACGGCCATGCCAGTGCCAGCAAATCGGGGATCGTCGCATTCCCCATCATTGGCCCATTCCGAGCTGTCATCGCCGAAGTCGATCTCGCCGGCCGATTGTGCCAGGGCCGGCGCCGACACGCCTGCAACCAGGATCAGAACCAGGCTGGACGCGGCCAGCCGCTTGTTGATAGTGCACATTGCTCGTCTCCCTCAACGCGTTCTCGTCACCTTGTTGGGTGTACCTTAACGCGGCTTGGCGGCGGCCAGAAGGGCTAAAGCTGGGCCAGCCTGGCGCGATTGGTCGATTCGAGCCGGGCGAATAGCCAGGAACCGGCCAGCACCATAGTTGTACCGGCGGCGTGAAACAGGGTGAATTGCTCACCCAGGATGAAGACGGCCAGGACGATCGTGACGATGGGGCCGAATGAGGCCGTGGAAGAGGTGGCGCGGGCGCCGATGCGGGCAATGCCAGCATTGAGCAGGAAAGACGGCAGCACGGTACCGAATATGCCCAGCATGAAACCGAGAAACCAAACTTCTGCATTGTACTGCAGATAGCTTTGCGCACCATCGACCATGAGGCTTTGCCCAATGGCGAGCAGGGCGGCTGTCGACATGCCAATGCAGGTAAAAAGGGCCGAGCCCAGCACCAGCATTTGCCGCTTGGCCAGGTGCTGGTAGAAGGCGAAGGTGATGGCGGATCCCAGCACCAGGGCGGTGCCCAGAAACAATCCTTCGGGCCGCACCGTGAGGTTCCAGGCAAAGATCACCAGCAGGCCGCCATAGCTCAGGCCCATGGCCGGAAGCAGGTTCCAGCTCATGCGGTCGCCGAAGAACAGGACGCCGAACAACAGCACGAAGAACGGATAGGTGAACAGCACCAGTCGCTCATATTGCGCGGTGACAAAGGCCAGGCCGGCGAAATCGAGATAGCTGGCGACGTAATAGCCCAATATGCCGACGGCCATGGTCGCCAGCAAGCGCTTCGGCGTGATCAGCGGCCGCAATTGCGGATTGCGCCGCAGCAGGGAAAGCAGGATCACCAGATAGACGGGCAGCGCCACCAGCATGCGCAGGGCCAGTGTCGCTTCGGTGGAGACGCCCTGCGCGAAGGCGAGTTTGATGAAGATGCCCTTGGTCGAAAACAGGGCTGCGCCAGCGAAGGCCAAGCTATAGCCAATGGTGTCGATGGCAGGTGCGCTATGGGTCGATCCGTCGGGCATCGCAGGTTGTCCTTTGATCCAGCTTTAGGCTCAGCCCCTGCGCTTTGAAAGCCGGATCACGGCAAATCCGTCTACCTGGGGTCAGCCGCGCGGATGGGCCTTGGTATAGCTATCGAGCAGGCGTTCGGTATCGACGGCGGTGTAGATCTGGGTGGATGAGAGGCTGGCATGCCCCAGCAATTCCTGAATGGCGCGCAAATCTCCGCCCTTGCCCAGCAGGTGGGTGGCAAAGGAATGGCGAAGCGCATGGGGGGTGGCCGAGGGCGGCAGGCCGAGGGCGCCGCGTAACTGGGCCATGCGCAACTGAATCAGCCGGGGCGAGAGCACGCCGCCGCGCACGCCCCGGAACAGAGGATCTTCGGGCCAGAGCTTGAACGGGGCCAGCGAAAGATAGGTGTCGATGGCCTGCCGGACCGGAGCGATCAGCGGCACCATGCGCACCTTGCCACCCTTGCCGGTGACCCTGAGCGTATCGGCCTCCAGATCCGCCTTGGTCAGCGCCAGGGCTTCTGAAATACGCAGGCCCGCGCCATAGCACAGCGAAATGACGGCCATATCGCGCGCTGCCACCCAGGGGCGGTCTTCGATCTCATCGGTGGTGGCAATGGTCTTTTTTGCTTCCACCACGCTCAGGGCCTTGGGCAGGGAGCGCGGGATTTTCGGGGTGCGAATAACATTGAGCGCGTCAGTGACCAGGGTGCCCTCGCGCTCAAGAAAGCCGAAGAAGCTTTTCAAAGCCGAGAGCACACGCGCCAGCGAGCGCGACCCCAGGCTTTCGCTGCGGCGTCTGGCCATGAAGGCGCGGATATCGGCGCCACGCAGCTCCTTTAACGAATCAAGTGTCACCGGACCGCCCATATGGTCGGAGAGAAAGCTCATGAACTGGCCCAGATCGCGCCCATAGGCTTCGAGCGTTTTGGGTGCCAGGCGGCGCACCGAACCCAGTTCGCGCAGCCAGGCGTCGATACGGGCGCGGACAAATTCATCGGTGGCAAAGGCGCTATCGGTCATGGAACGCATCCTGTGGCCCGTTCGGTAAATCCGGTCTTAAGTCCGGGCCTAGCCGAATCGCGGTGCTTTCCTATCTAAAAGAACATGCGAACAGAACAGGCACAAATGATCGATCGTCCAGACATTGTCGCAGTGATGGTTGGGGTGGCCGTGGAAGGCCCCTATAGCTATCGCGTGCCTGCCGGGATGAGCGTGACGCGCGGCTCCATCGTTGCCGTACCACTGGGGCCGCGGCTGATCCTGGGCGTGGTCTGGGGGCCGCCCAAGGACATGATTGCCCATAACCGGTTGCGCGAGATTGCCCAGGCCTATGACGTGCCGCCACTGTCCGAAGAACTGCTAAAACTGGTCGAATGGGTGGCGCGCTACACGCTGACGGCACCGGGCCAGGTGCTGCGCGGCGTGCTGCGTTCGCCCGAAGCGCTCGATCCACCCAAGCCGGTGATCGCCTATCGGCGCACCGGGCATGAGCCGGAGAGACTGACGCCGGCGCGGCTGCGGGTGCTCGATTGCCTGATGGATGACATGGCCTGGCCCAAGCCGGCGCTGGTCGGGGCCAGCGGGGTGTCCAGCTCAGTGATCGACGGGCTGGCGCGGGCCGGGGCGGTCGAAAAGATCGAAATGCCGGCTCCCCCGGTGGTGATGCCTCCCAACCCGGACGACAACCCGGCGCAGCTCAACCCCGAACAGAAACAGGCGCTGGACCAGATCCTGGCGCTCGATGTGAACGCCTTTGGCGTGGCGCTTCTCGATGGGGTGACCGGGGGCGGCAAGACCGAAGTGTTTTTCGAGGCAGTAGCCGATACGCTGCGCGCCGGCCGGCAAGCTCTGGTGTTGTTGCCCGAGATTGCTCTGACCAATACCTTTATAGACCGCTTTACCCGGCGCTTCGGGACGAGGCCGGCGGAGTGGCACTCGGACATGACGCCGGCGCAGCGGGCCAAGGTGTGGCGTGGCGTCCTTGAAGGATCGGTCCGGGCCGTGGTGGGCGCGCGTTCGGCACTGTTCCTGCCGTTTCGCGAATTGGGGCTGATGGTGCTCGATGAGGAGCATGACGGCGCCTACAAGCAATCGGACGGCTTTACCTATCATGCGCGTGACATGGCCATTGTGCGCGCCAATCTGGCCCAGGCACGAGTGGTGCTGTCCTCGGCGACGCCATCGGTCGAATCACGCAATAATGCCAATCATGGCCGCTATGCCCATGTCACGCTGGAAAGCCGGTTCGCCGAAGCCGCCATGCCTGACGTTACGGCCATCGACATGCGGACCGACGGGCCGGAAAAGGGCGAATGGATCGCGCCCGCCCTGGCAAGAGAAGTGTTTTCGGCGCTCGACCGGGGCGAACAGGCGCTGTTGTTTCTAAATCGCCGGGGCTATGCGCCACTGACCCTGTGCCGCTCCTGCGGGCATCAATATCAATGCCCGGACTGTTCGAGCTGGATGGTCGAGCACCGCTTTCGCGGCGTGCTGATGTGCCATCATTGCGGGCACGAAATGCGCACGCCAAAAGTGTGCGGAGAATGCGGCGACACCGAGAGCCTGGTGGCAGTGGGGCCGGGCGTGGAACGGGTCGCCGAGGAAGCGGCGGCGCGTTTTCCCGATGCGCGGCGGGTGCTGCTCTCCACCGATATGGGCAGCCATGCCCAGTTGCGCGAACGCTTTTCGGAAATCGAGCGCGGCGAGTTTGACCTGATCATTGGTACCCAGCTGGTTTCGAAGGGGCATCATTTCGAAAAGCTGTCGGTGGTGGGCGTGCTCGATGCCGATCTGGGGCTGGCCCATGGCGATCCGCGCGCGGCGGAGAAGACGTTTCAGATCTTGACGCAGGTGGCCGGGCGGGCTGGTCGGGCCTCGCGCCATGGCAAGGCGTTCCTGCAGACCTACCATCCCGACCATCCGGTGATGAAGGCGATGGTTTCGGGCGACCGCGAGGCTTTTTATGCGCAGGAATTGATGGCGCGCGAGGCCGGCGGCATGCCGCCCTTTGGGCGGTTGGCGGCGCTGATTGTCTCGGCCAACGCGCAGCAGACGGCGATGGCTTTTGCCCGAACCCTGCTTTCGGCAGCGCCGATGGCCAAGGGAGTGCGCCTGTTCGGGCCGGCCGATGCGCCCGTCGCCATGATCCGGGGGCGGCACCGGGTGCGGCTGCTGGCCCAATCGGGCAAGGATTTTGACCTCTCGGGTTATGTGCGCTTCTGGCTGAACAATGCCGACAAGCCCACGGGGGATCTGAAGGTTCAGGTGGATATTGATCCGATGAGCTTTATGTAGCGGGGCGGGGAGCCATGTATCTGCTAGCCACAGGCTTAGTAGCCTCTTCCCTCCAAATAACGCCACTGGCGCGATTTGCCCCATTCCTGCCATTCGAGCACAGCTCTCATGGCCTTCTCGGCTTGAAAGGCTCCACTGGAGCCTTTCATCCTTCGGACCGCCTTCGAAGTGCGACACTTTCGACATGGTTGAATCCGCCCCCGGAGCCTTGCGTGGCGCGCGCGGCTTGTGATAGAGCGGGCGCGACTTTACAGGGGTCCGGCTCGCGGCCCGTTTCCGAGCACGTCCAAGCGTTCATAAGCCGTCCGGGTTTCGGTCAACGAAGCCTAAAAGAGGATCGGCCAACAAGAGGGTGAAGCGGCATTGGCAGCGCAGAATTCAGTGCTTACCCAGATTGCGCGGCCATATGCGTCGGCGCTGTTTGACCTCGCACAGAGCGAGAACCAATTGGCTTCGGTGGAAACCGGGCTTTCCGACATTTCCCGACTGATTGGCGAAAGCGACGATTTTTCGCGCTATTTGCGGTCCCCGGTGATTTCCGGCGACGTGAAAGCTGCGGCTCTCGACGCGATTCTGGCCAAGGCCCAGGTTAACCCGCTGGTGGCCAATTTTCTGCGCCTGGTCGCCGCTAACGGGCGTCTGTTCGCCCTGGACAATATCATTGCCGTATTCCGCGAGCTGGCCGCTACCGCTCGCGGCGAGACCACGGCCGACGTCACCTCCGCCGCGCCCCTGACGGATGCGCAGGCCCAGGCCCTGGCTGAAACGCTCAAGGCCAAGCTGGGCAAGACCGTGGCGCTCAATCAATTCGTCGATCCCTCGCTGATCGGTGGCCTTCAGGTGAAGGTCGGCAGCCAGATGATCGATAGCTCACTCAAGACAAAACTCGCTGCGATGAAAATCGCCATGAAAGAGGTCGGATAATGGACATCAAAGCCGCGGAAATTT
>JBGTUK010000148.1:0-6580 GCA_041939225.1 Devosia sp. | reverse complement strand
AATAGGGATGACGCGGGCTTCGGCCCAGCCTGTTTCGAGGCCATGTTGTCCGGGTTGGTTGCACGAGCGCGCTGGCAACAGCCGCCTCAGATGAATGGTCACCACGTCGTGGAAACACGGCCCTACAGAACCCGGCTTACAGGTCAACTGGCGTTGCCTCTTCAGACGGCTTTCCATTTCATGACGACACTTTAACACGCCAGCGGCCAACGGATAGCTGGCGGCAATGATGCCGCAATGTGGGTGGTGGCATGTTCCTCCCTGTTCACGACAACAAGGAGCCCCACAATGAAAAAGATCCTTTCTGCCCTTATCGCCCTGACCCTCGTCGCGGGCATTGCCGCCCCGGCTTTTGCCTGGACCGGTGACACCTGCCCGTTCACCGAAAAGTCGATGTGCGACGTGGTGTCGCTGACCGACGACACCTCCGACGATTGATTGTCTCGATCTGAGTTTACGATCGCTCTGCATGCCCCTGTCCCCGAGGCGTCGCCTCGGGGACAGCTTATTTTGAGGGTATTGATCATGACGGACGAGGCCGTTACACCGTGCGGCTTTCTGCCGAACTGTTCCGGCGCCTATGGAGCTTGACGTCAGCGCGATGCCTTTGGCCACCCCATATTATCTGATCGACGAAACCGCGCTGGCCCGGAACCTTGAGCGGGTCGATGCGCTGCGTGCCGCGTCGGGCGCGAAGTGCCTTTTGGCGCTCAAGTGCTTCGCCACCTGGTCGACCTTCCCACAAATCGCGCCGCATATGGATGGCACCACCTCGTCCTCGCTCAACGAACTGAAGCTGGGCCGGGAGAAGTTCGGCGGCGAAACCCACGCCTATTCAGTGGCCTGGTCGGACAGCGAAATCGATGAAGCGATCGCCAATGCCGACAAGATCATCTTCAACTCGGTGAACCAGCTCGACCGCTTCGGCACCAAGGCCGCGCACCTGCCGGTCGGCCTGCGGGTCAATCCCGGTGTCAGCCATTCCCATTTCGACCTCGCCGATCCGGCGCGAAAGTTCAGCCGTCTGGGCGAAAGCGACCGCGCCAAGGTGGAAGCGGCGATGGATCGGGTGTCCGGTTTCATGCTGCACTGCAATTGCGAAAACGACTCGGTGGAGGCGTTTGCTTCCCTGCTCGACCAGATCGAGGATAAGATTGGCGACCTCTTGTCGCGGCTCGAATGGGTGAGCCTTGGTGGGGGTATCCACTTCACCAAGGACGGTTACGACCTGGATGGTCTAGCAGCCCGATTGAAGGCCTTTGCCGACAAATTCGGGGTGCAGGTCTATCTCGAGCCGGGCGACACGGTGGTGACCGATACCACCACGCTCGAAGTGTCCGTGCTTGATGTTATTGAAAATGAAATGTCGGTCGCCATTGTGGACAGCGCAGTGGAAGCCCATATGCTGGACCTGCTGGTCTATCGCGAAAGCGGGGCCGTGGCGCCGGACACGGGGCCGCATCGTTATCAAATTGCCGGGAAGTCCTGCCTTGCGGGCGATGTTTTCGGCACCTTCGACTTCCCCAGTCCGCTGGAGATTGGAGACCGGATTTCCCTATTGAATGCGGGGGGATATACCATGGTAAAGAAAAATTGGTTCAACGGCGTGGCAATGCCCGCTATAGCCATCCGCAGAAAAAACGGCGCTGTTGAGGTTGTGCAAAGCTTCGATTATGCCGACTATGTCGCCAGTCTGTCATAAGGACAGACTGATCCCGTCCACCGTGAAAAAGGTGTTTCGTGCCAATTGAAAAAGAACCTGTTGATCATCGGCGCCGGAGGTGTCGCGCAAGTCGCTGCGTTTAAGGCAGCAATGCACAATGATGTGCTCGGAGACATTCACACTGCCTCCCGCACGGTTTCGAAATGCGAGGCGCTGGTCGCCGGCATTCTCGAGAAAAAGGCGCTCAAGCGCCCGGGTATTCTGGCCGCCCATCAGCTCGACGCCATGGATGTCGAAGCGACCAAGGCCCTGATCCGGCAAACCAAGAGCCAGATCGTTCTCAATGCAGGATCGGCTTTCCTCAATATGAGCGTGCTCAGCGCCTGTATCGACATGGGCGTGGCCTATATCGACACGGCCATCCACGAGGACCCGAAAAAGATCTGCGAGACGCCGCCCTGGTACGGCAATTACGAGTGGAAGCGCCGCGAGGCCTGCGAGCGCAAGGGCGTGACCGCCATTCTGGGCGCCGGGTTCGACCCCGGTGTGGTCAACGCGTACGCCGCTCTGGCCGCCAATGCCTATTTCGACCGGATCGACAGCATCGACATCATCGATGTCAATGCGGGCAGCCATGGCCGCTACTTCGCCACCAATTTCGACCCCGAGATCAATTTCCGGGAGTTCACCGGCACGGTGTGGAGCTGGCAGCAGAGCCAGTGGACCGCGAACAAGATGTTTGAGGTTAAGCGCACGGACGACCTGCCGGTGGTGGGCGAGCACACCACCTATCTGACCGGTCATGACGAAATCCACTCGCTCTCGGCTAATCTGGGCGTGCCCGATATCCGCTTCTGGATGGGCTTTGGCGAGCACTACATCAATGTGTTCACCGTGCTGAACAAGCTTGGCCTGCTTTCGGAGCAACCTGTGACGACGGCCGAAGGGCTTGAGGTGGTGCCGCTCAAAGTTGTCAAGGCCGTCTTGCCCGACCCGATGTCGCTGGCGCCGGACTATGCCGGCAAGACCTTTATCGGCGATTTGATCAAGGGCGAGCGCAACGGGATCGAGACCGAATTGCTGGTCTATAACATCTCCGACCACGAAGAGGCGTTTGCAGAGACCAACAGCCAGGCGATCTCCTACACGGCTGGCGTGCCGGCCATTGCTGCCGCCATGCTGATCGCCAAGGGCGACTGGGACTGCCACCGCATGGCCAATGTCGAGGAATTGCCGCCCGTGCCGTTCCTGGACCTGTTGGGCAAGATCGGCCTGCCGACCCGCGTGCGCGACGAGAAGGGGGATCGTGCCTTCGATCCCGCCGAGTTCGGCGAAAGCCGCGACGCGCGACCCAAAGTGCGCCAGGCCTAAACCGCCTACCGAGCGGCCGGGGTTCGCCCCGGCCGTTTTCATTTCGGCATGAATTCGACGAGCGTTCCGCAAGGCGCGAAGGCATGCCCAAGGTCTGCACGACCCGGCAGTCTCCGGTTTTGTTTTGGACGTATCCCGCGGGGCGTGCTTCTCAGTAAACTAAAGCAAATAGAGACGTCGCCACCCCATGGGTGCCAGGTCAACCGGTCATCTATTTGTCACCCAACAGGTTAGACGGCCAAGTGGGCTCGCATCTCTTGATCGTTGGAGAAACAGGTCCACTCACCACGGGCAGTAGTGGTCGCAAAGGCCTCATTCGAGCCAACACCGATCATATTGCTCATTGGCCCTGCCTTGTTTGAAAGGGTGTGTACGAAGCCGCCCATCGCCGCCTACCCTTCATGACGTCTTCACTCGATGAAGGTAACTGCAGACGCTGCGACTTCACTGATAATTTTGCCTGTGTTCACAGCGGTATATCGAGAGCGAGGAGGTCGCGTCAGGTCGTCAACGTGGCGGCAGACCCAGTTTCTTGTTTCCATCGTCTTTAGCGACTGTGACAAGGCGCGATCTGTTATTGGAGAAAGCTCCCGTTTGATTTCAACAAAGTGACGCGGTGATTGCAGTGACGCCAACACTGGAAGCGTCCATGACCGACGCAACAGGTCTTGATCTTCTTCTTTAGAAATCAGGTTGATTTGGCTGGCGAACTTGGCGGCAGACATCCCCATTTGGGTCAGCCGGAACTCGGGCCGCAATGGGTGACCATAGCCAGGATTTCGTTCAACCATTCCTATCGCGATTAAATGATCCATACTTTGGGCAAAAGCAGTTCTGCCCGCACCGGTTGCGGCCAATAGCGGTGCTTGCCGACCGGGAACACCAGCGCCCAGTTGCGCAAGAATGGGTAGCGCCCAAGCCCTAGAAGTGATGTTGACAAGCAGGCCAATGTCCATAATATATAGCTACTATAATTAGCGTCAGAAGGGAAGCCTATGCCACTCGTTTCAGTGGATCATACGATCACAATCGCCATGTCGGCCAAAGATCGACACGCAAGCGCGAAATGGTATGGAGAAATTTTAGGATTTGAGCTGGTTTACCACGCCGACGAGGCGGGCTGGTCCGAGATGCGGACAAATACACCCGGTGTGGTAATCGGTTTGGGGGAACACACCAAATCTGCACCCGGCAACTGTGTGCCAGTTTTTGGGATCGCCGATTTAGATTCTGCTCGACGAAAGCTGGAACAGGCCGACGTGAAGTTCGATGGCGATACCGAAGTTGTCGATGGCATGGTCAAAACCGCAACGTTTTATGATCTTGATGGCAATGCGCTGATGCTTGCCGAAGACCTGGCTGGTGGAGCAGCATGATGCGCTCATTGATAATGGCCGCCACGGCGAGCGTGCTTTTGACCAGTGCCGCAGCGTCAGCACCCTTTAATGAGGTGACGATTGGAGTCCCCGTCAATTCAATTGAAAATGCCGAAGCTTGGTATATCAACTTGTTTGGCCCAGAAGTTGAAATACTACGCCCGGCACCAGGTGTCGTAGAGTTCAAGGTCGCACCAGGTGTTTGGTATCAGATTTTTGAGGCCGAAGAGGCGCAAACGTCAGGAGCAGTTGTGCGGTTTTTGGTCGATGACATCGAGGAAACTCACCGCGCGGGAGCTGAAATTGGCATTAACATGGGAGAAGCAATCGCAATCCCAGAAGTCATTTCGTTTTCCGAGTTCTCCGATCCAGATGGGAACTCTTTAGGACTGTACAGTTTGCCGTAAAGCAGATGGTCGGTACTTAACAGCGGACACACCGCAGTGTCCTGTGAAGCGGTGCATGATCGTAGCTCAGCACCCAGCCAAGGTGCACAATTCAAGAATTGTGCACCGCTCCCTCATGTCCGCATCACCAACTGGATGGCCGGTGTAGAGGTCAGGTTCGTTGTGTCTCGTCCCTCATCGATTAGCCTAGAGCCGCCACTCCGGAAACCCACCCTATAGCCGACACAAGACACCCCCGGAAAGCGCCCGAGGGTGTCGCACTGTGAGCCGCCCTGCCCTAGGCGGACTGGCGGTCTTCTGCCATGGCCCGCTTGCGGAAGGAGTGGGCGCGCCAGAGTTCGAAAATGTGCATGGCATCGTCCCGGTCGAGCGCGTCGAAGCGCGAGAGGACCATTTTCTTGTCAGCGTCGCTGGGCAGGTCGCGCCAAGGCAGCGAGGCCACGATGGCTGCGAACAGGTCCGGTGCCATGCCGGAGGCTCGCAGAGCCACGATAACCGCGACATAGTCCTGACCAGCCAGCCATTTGACGACGATTTCCGGAGCCACCCGCAGCATGACGGCCATGGCGGCGGCAGCGTGGTGGCCGTAGCCGAAGCGAGCGAAACGGGCCAGCGCACGATCGTCGAGCTGTTTGCGGTCGGCAAGGCCCTTGACCTGATTATAGGCCACCTTCCACTCCTGCGCATTGAAGCCCGCGCGGTTGCGGATGCGGTTGTAGACCACGGTATTGATCTTGCCGGCAGCGACCGGATCGACCTGACGGTCAAGATTGCCCAGGGTTTGCAGCACCTTGCCGGCAACCTGATCGATTTCACCACGCAACGACTTCCAGTCGATATCGCTGCGGCCACGCAGATCGGAGGCGATCTCGGCGTCCTCGGTGGCGCGCTTGACCAGTTTCTCCAGCGTCGCGCGGTCAAATTCGGCCTTGGGATTGCGGACCAGCCGCACCACCGAAGCGGTCTTGCCATGATCGACCAGCGCATCACCCACCCGTTCGGTGAGCATGGAGCGGCCGGCAATGGCCACCCGATGATCCTCGGTCTGGTTGGAAATGATATCGATCAGGTCGTCATCGCTGAGGACGTTGGAGAATTCGAGCAGCGGACGCGCCACCTCGATGACGTCGTTGGCCAGCTTGACGACAACTGTGCCGGGCGCCCGCTCAAGCGGCGCCAGCAGCTTGGCAACATGCACCCGCGCCTCCACCTCCACCAGCTCGGCGAGTTGGCACAGCACCTCGTCATATTGGGCAACCTGGTCGTCGTCGCAACGGTCCGAAACATAGCTGAACAGCTGCGCCGTGGTGCGAAACAGTTGCTCGCGTTCCATCTGATTATCGTCGCCGTTGAGAACGCGGAAATTTGCGAACGCACGGTGGCTTTCGTCGAGCTCTGTCATAGTCGATCTCCCGGCTTCTGCCGCTTGGTTCGGGTCAGACTGACCGCCACATGCTTGTAGGGCCTGAAGGCGGGAGATCGGATTTGATTCAAACTTTAGACATTGGCCGTTCTGCCCTCCGGGCCCGGGTCCTGACGGACACACGGGACAAAAAAGCCCCGGGAAAAATATCCCCGGGGCCAGCAGAAATGTACCTGAACGCGTTTAGCGCAGGTCGAAACGATCCGCGTTCATCACCTTGGTCCACTGCCGCCGCTTTTGCCAAATCCAAAATCGTGCCGCCTCCGATACCGATGATCACATCCGCGTCTTCCGCCTGCTCACAGACCTTACGCACCGCCTCAGGTGAACAGTATCCTTT
>JBGTUK010000147.1:0-6672 GCA_041939225.1 Devosia sp. | reverse complement strand
ATGCGCGATTGCTGTCAGGGGCACCCGGCCATGGTAGCCGGCGTGAACAATGCAGCCGCGGCGTGCTGTGCCCCAGATCCCGGCGCATGAAGAAAGGCGCGGCCCTTGCGGACCGCGCCTTCGTCATTCCGATGGATTCGGAAGGGTTAGTTTACGGACTTATCCTCGATGGAGGCCGTGCCGCCATTGATCTGGATGGTGCGCGCCTTTTTGCTCTCGGGCAGTTCGCGCTTCAGTTCCAGATGCAGCAAGCCGTTCTCGAGGTTTGCGCCCTGGACCTCGACATAATCGGCAAGCTGGAAGCGGAGCTCGAAGGCCCGCTCGGCAATGCCGCGATGGAGGAATTCGCGCTTGTCATCGCCGCTCTCGGTGGGCTTGGCGCCCTTGACGACGAGGCTGTTCTCCTTGGTTTCCACGGCAATGTCGCCATTGGAGAAGCCGGCTACGGCGATGGAGATGCGATAGGTATCGTCGCCGGTGCGCTCGATATTGTAGGGCGGGTAGGTCTTGGCTTCCTGGGCGCCCAGGGTATCGAGCCGGTTGAACAGCCGATCGAAGCCGACAGTTGAGCGATAGAAGGGGGAAAAATCGATGGTCTGCATTTGTCACATTCTCCTGATTGAGCAACGTGGTTGAGTGTCGACCGGTGCCTGCGGCGGTTCTCCCTCAATAGGCGAGACCGTTTGGACAGGGCCGGTGTCCCCGGTATGCCCGGCGGACAGCATTGATGTAGGTGTGGTCAAAGCCGGTTCAAGAGCCTGGCGAGATGAACCGAAGATGAATGAGCCACTCCGCTCCGGTTCAGGCGCGATGGCATAGAAGTGGGCATGCGAGCGTGACCGGACAGCTCCGGCTGAAACGTTCGCACCCCTGACGGTCCCGTCAACCCGCCCCCCGCATGGGACCGCGCAGACAAGAGAAGCCAGCAGCCAAAACCGGTTGCTGGCTTTTCTTTTTTAGCAATGCCCGATTAAGGTCGCCGCCACAGCGGAAAACGAGGACATGAATTGTCAGCGCAAGTCGAGCCGAACGGACCCAGGCTGGTGTCCATTCCGACCAACCCGGTCCCAGAGGGCGCGCGGGTGGGCTATTTTACCACCTCGGACAAGGTGCGGTTGCGTTATGCGCTGTGGCCAAAGACCGAGGGGCCGCAACGCGGCACGGTGTGCCTGGTGCAGGGGCGGACCGAATATATCGAAAAGTATTTCGAGACCATTGCTGACTTCCGCAAGCGCGGCTTTGCGGTGGCGACCTTTGACTGGCGCGGTCAGGGCGGTTCGGACCGGCTGATCGGCAATCGGCATGTCGGCTATGTCGATCGCTTCGAGGATTACTGGACGGATCTGCGCTGTTTTCATGCCGAGATCCTGCTGCCAGACTGCCCGCCGCCATTCTATCTGGTGGGCCATTCCATGGGCGGGCTGGCTAGCCTGATCGCGACGACGCGTGACCGGATGATGTTCGACCGGGTTTTTCTCAGTGCCCCCATGGTGGGGTTGCACGGCCTGGATCATAGCCTGCACCGCTGGGCTGCCGTGGCCGAAACGATCAGCTTTATCGGGCTCGGGCATGTGCCGCTCAAACGCAAGGGCGACCGGCGACCGGACGAAAGCATGTATCCGGACAATCCCCTGACCTCGGACATGCTGCGCTACAAGCGCATGGTGGACACCATTCGGGCCGATGATGACCTCTATACCGGCTCGCCCAGTTTCCGCTGGCTGGCCGCTGCCATACGGGCCATGCTGGAGACCAGGCAGGACCGGTTCCCCGGCGAAATCCGCATTCCCTTATTGATCCTGGCAGCCGCCCGGGAGCGGATCGTTTCGACCCCGGCCATAGAGCAGTTGGGCCTGCGCCTGCGTACGGGACGGCACATGGTGATCGCCGGTTCGCGCCATGAAATGTTCATGGAAGCCGATCCGGTGCGTGGCCAGGTGCTTGCGGCTTTCGATGCCTTCATTACGGAGCAGAGCCGCTAGGCCCGGTTGATCAACTCCAGTGCCTTTTCGAGCAGTTCCGGGGTTGCGGCAGCCACTACATTGCCGCCGCCACTAGGCTCGGTGCCATCCCAGCAGGTGATGGCGCCGCCCGCTTCGCGGATGATCGGCACCAGCGCGGCTATGTCATAGGTGTTGAGATAGGGCTCGATCACGAGGTCCGCTTGCCCGGCAGCCAAGAGCGCATAGCCATAGCAATCCATGCCGAAGCGCTGCAGGCGCGTGGCCTGCTCCACCGCCTGCCATTTGCTCCAGTGCTCGCCCTGAAACAGGTTGGGGGTCGTGGTGAACAAGCGGGCGGCGGCCAGATCGGTTTGGCCGCTGGTCTGGTTGGTGCGCATCAGTTCACCGCGCCGATAAGTCGAGCGACCCGGCACGGCGATAAACTCCTCGCCGATGAAAGGCTGGCTCATCAGCCCGGCCACTGCCACCCCATCGATGGCGAAGCCGATCAGTGTGCCCCAGACCGGCGCGCCAGAGATAAAGGCCCTGGTGCCATCCACCGGGTCGATGATCCAACTATGGCGCCCCTGGCCGGTCGTTCCCCATTCCTCGCCGATGATCTGGTGATCGGGGAAGGCGCGGGCAATGGTGTCGCGAATGACGGTTTCGGCGCCTTTGTCCGCCTCGGTGACCGGGTCAAACCCGGCATCGAGCTTATTGTCGATGGTCAGCGGAGTGCGGAAGAGGGGCAGGGTGTGCTGCGCGGCCGCCGCGCCGGCCTCGCGCAGAACGGCTTCAATCCGGGCAAAATCGATCGAACTGGCGAGCATAGTGGAGCTTTCGGACTTCGCGTCGGGCAAAAGGCAAATGTTACAAGGATTTACTTGAGAACACTTCCGGTTGAGCGGGATTTGTGCGGGGTTTTCATCCTGTTTTTCTGTGACGTTTCTGATTCATTTTCGCAACAAGGCTGGCAGGAACGGCTGTGGACAGAGGCGGAAAGCCTTGTCCCACGGCATAAATGGGTTCATCGACAAGGGGCATGGTGCGTAGCCGAACGGCCCGGCATCTGGGTGCCGCGTTCGGTGAACATCGTTCCTCCCTTGACTGGGGCCGTCTTTGGGGGCGGCCCCTTTTGTTTGTCCGGTCTTATTCCGCCGCGGCCTGTTCAGGCAAGGTGGAGATGCCGGCCAGCGCCACCAGGTCGATCCCTGCCAAAGTGATGATCAGCCGCTCGACCAGCGACTTGATGGAATCAAAATCGGCATTCTTCTCGAGGGTCACCTCGTTCATATAGAGGTGACGGCTGATCTCGATCTGCAGGGCATGCACCCCATGTTGCGGGCGGCCATAGGCGCGGGTGCAGAAGCCGCCGGCATAGGGGCGGTTGCGGGCCACCCGCAGGCCCGCCGAGGCAAATATGGTTTCGACCAGGTCGACCAGCGGGCCAGCACAGGTGGTGCCATAGCGATCGCCCAACACGATATCGGGCGTGGCCCGCTCACCATGGCGGCCTAGCCGCGGCATGGAATGGCAATCGATCAAGACGCCGAGGCCGAATTTGGCCACGCTTTCGGACAGCAGTTTTTGCAGCGCCGCGTGATATGGGTGGTAGATGCCCTCGATACGCATGCGTGCGTCTTCCAGCGTCAGGCGTTCGCGGTAGATCGGCTTGTTCTCGGCCACCACGCGGGCCAGCGTGCCCAGCCCGGCCGCGACGCGGGGAGAACTGGTGTTGAACCGGTCCGATAACGGTTCGACGAACATTGTGGGGTCCAGCTCCCAGGGCTCGCGATTGACGTCGAGGTAGGCCCTGGGGAAGTGCGCCCGCAGAAGTGGCGCACCAAGATGGGGTGCCCGGCCGAACAGTTCGTCGACAAAGGCGTCCTCAGACTGACGGATCGAGAGATGGTCGAGCCGCGCCATGGCCAGGAACCGTTCGGGATAGACCCTGCCGGAATGCGGCGAGTTGAACACGACAGGCGCAACCAGCCGTCGTGGACGGATCGTCTCAAATGCCGGTTGATCCCAATAGTCGGACCGCACGCCGTCTCCCCCGTGTGGCGGCATCGTCCGCCCGAAAGTGATTTGCTGGATGTAAGTTTCGCGCGCGGCGGCGCGATTGTCCAGAATTGTTGCATTTGTGCGAACAACGCGGAAAAGGGCACACCGGATGCAGTGAGAGGTTGCGAAAGCGGCACGGTGGCATAAACATCGACGTAAACACCGACTCAGCCGCTGGCTCTGCCCCAAGAGGACCCTTGATGAAGCGAATCCTGCTCGCCGAAGACGACAACGATATGCGCCAGTTCCTGATGCGGGCGCTCAAGAATGCCGGCTATGAGGTTGTGTCCTTCGACAACGGGCTGTCGGCCTATGAGCGGTTGCGCGAAGAACCGTTCTCGCTGCTGCTGAGCGATATCGTGATGCCGGAGATGGACGGAATTGAGCTGGCGCGCCGCGCCACCGAACTCGACCCCGATCTCAAGGTGATGTTCATCACCGGCTTTGCCGCCGTGGCGCTCAATCCCGACAGCGATGCGCCAAAGGATGCTTCAGTGCTCTCCAAGCCGTTCCATCTCAAGGATCTGGTCAACGAGGTCGAGCGCCTGCTGGCGGCTTGATGCGCGCTGGCAAAATTGCGGAAACGGGCGGATGTGCGGGGTTTATCGCGCAAGAATTCACAGCTTGCTGATTGGCTCTTGACCCGAACGGGGATTTTATGGTCTATCCGCGCCACCGGAACGGCGCAGCCAGTCCGGTCCCGGAGAGATGGGCGTATAGCTCAGCGGGAGAGCACCTCGTTGACATCGAGGGGGTCACAAGTTCAATCCTTGTTACGCCCACCATCTCTTTCCGGTTCGCTTGGTCCTCCTGTCAGGACATGGGCGATGTGGGAGTATAGCTCAGCGGGAGAGCATTCGCTTCACACGCGAAGGGTCACAAGTTCAATCCTTGTTACTCCCACCATTTTTCATGACGTCCCGCTCGAAAGCTCTTCGCTGCAAGAAGTGATCGACTCGCGCCCGGATTGCGGGGGTGCGTTAGCACTTTGCTAACCAAGAAATGATGTTCTGGCGGCTGAACTTCAGTTGGGGCCGGGCCATGTTTCGCAGCATTATTGTCACAGCACTCTTTTTCGTGCCGGCGGCCGTTTATGCGAACGAGATGCCGGCGCTCCCAGACCTGCCGCCGCTGCCGACGGACTATGTCTCGATCGGGTCGGTCGGCGGCCCCTATGTCGGTCTGCTCGGCGGTCCGACCGTGGGGCCGTTGCGAGGCGGCGTCTCCGCGCTGGCCGGATACAGTTGGGTCGGTGACGACACTTTCCTGGCCCTGGAAGGCACGGTTCAGGGGTATTTCGATGAGACGGGCAGTATTGATGTCGGTCTTCGCGGGGGGCTGCTGCTTGACCAGTCAGTAGAGGTCGGTGGCCTCGTCGCGTTGGGGCTGCACAGCACCGAAGGGACATATGTGCGGGTGGCACCCAGTGTTCAGTTCAAAGTGTCCGAGGGCGCCTCTGCCCGCCTTCAGGTGCAGCACGATATCGATCTGAGCGGCGATCCAGGCCGCACGTCGGTCATGTCAGGCATGGTCTTCCGTTTCTGACGCAGAAATTGTGATCGGAGAATTTAGAAGTCAGTAGCGATTGTCTGAGCAAGCTGTCTGCCAGAATTGTGGGAGGCATAGATGCTAGCACGCGTGACGATCGCTGCCCTCGTTGTGGTGACGAGCGCAGTTGCTGCCTGGGCTGACGATTGGGCAGTGACTCGTATCCGCGGCGGGGTGTTCGCGCTCGACAATGGGCAGTGGGTACAGCTTTTCCGCGGCAGTGTCGTTTCGGATGACCGCGTCATAAAAAGCGCTCCAGACGGGCGGGCGACTTTGGTTCGCAGCCAGGAAACAATCGAACTCAGTCCCAACACGACTGCACAGATCGCGGACATTGACGGTTTCACGACCATCTTCAACCACGCCGGCACGGTGGGGGTGGACGCGGAGGCGCGTAACGTCAAGCACCTGGCGGTGCAAACCAACATGCTGGCCGCGGTGGTCAAGGGTACGGCGTTCTCGGTGAGAGCCGATGGAGCGGCATCCACCGTTGCGGTGTTCCGCGGCACTGTTGAAGTGAGCGACAGCCGAACGCCCACGGCGCCTGTTAGTCTTGGAGCCGGAAAAGAAGTGTCCGCCACGCCGACCCAAACGGCGTCCGCCGATAAAGTCGTCCCAGACAGTGGAACGGTTGCTCGTGCTCCCGCGCCAGCCAAACCCGCCGCTGCATCGGCAGGCAATGTGCCCGCCAAGCCACCGACCAATCCGGCGTTGCTGAACCTGACAGGCAAGGCCCTCGAAGAGGCGATCAAGGCGGCGGAGAAGGAGGCCAAGGAGGCAGAGAAGGACGCCGAAAAGGCAGCCAAGGACGCTGAGAAGGCCGCCAAGGAAGCTGCCAAGGACGCTGAGAAGGCCGCCAAGGAAGCGGAAAAGGAAGCTGAGAAGGCCGCAAAGGAAGCGGAAAAGGCAGCAGAGGAGGCTGCAAAGGACGCCGAGAAGGCAGCCAAAGAGGCCGAGGAAGCGGCAGAGAAAGCCGCCAAGGAAGCCGAAGAGGACGATGACGACGATTGAAGTCGTCTGGCAACGCGACTCGGCAATTGTGATGGGGCCATTTAGAAGTCGGTAGCGATTGTCTGAGCAAGCTGTCTGCCAGAATTGTGGGAGGCATAGATGCTAG
>JBGTUK010000146.1:0-6714 GCA_041939225.1 Devosia sp. | reverse complement strand
GAGTTCAAGGCCTATGCCAGCCAGGTCGTGGCCAATGCCAAGGTTCTGGCCGATACGCTGGTCAAGGGCGGGGTCGATATTGTTTCGGGCGGCACCGACAATCACCTGATGCTGGTCGATCTTCGACCCAAGGGTCTGACCGGCAAGGCAACGGAAACCGCCCTGGGCCGCGCCCACATCACCTGTAACAAGAACGCCGTGCCGTTCGACCCGGAAAAGCCGGCTATCACCTCTGGTGTGCGCCTTGGGACTCCCGCCGGTACGTCACGCGGCTTTGGCGAGGCAGAGTTCCAGCTTATCGGTGAACTCATCATCGAGGTGCTCGATGGCCTCAAGACCAATGGCGACGACAACAACAGTGCCGTAGAGGCCGAAGTGCGCGCCAAGGTGAAGACGCTTACCGATCGCTTCCCCATCTACGGCTAACAACCAAAAGGCCCGCCATGCGCTGCCCCTATTGTGGCAATGACGATACTCAAGTGAAGGATAGCCGCCCGACCGAAGATTCGGGCGCTATTCGCCGCCGCCGTGTCTGCAATGGCTGTGGCGGGCGTTTTACCACCTTTGAGCGCGTGCAGCTTCGCGATCTCACCGTGGTCAAGAAGACTGGACGCAAGGTTCCTTTTGATCGCGAAAAGCTCGCGCGCTCGGTCAATACCGCGCTGCGCAAACGTTCGGTGGAGCCCGAAAAGGTCGAGCGTATGATTTCGGGCATTGTTCGCCAGCTTGAAAGCCTGGGGGATGTCGAGGTCACGTCCGATCAGATCGGCGAATATGTCATGGAAGGCCTCAAGGGCCTCGATGATGTGGCCTTTGTGCGCTTCGCCAGCGTTTACAAGAATTTTTCCGCGGCCAATGACTTCCGTTCCTTCCTCGCGGACCTGGAGGAAAACAGTTCGGCCCTGCCAGAGGATGAGGGCTGACCATTCCTAGGCTGCGCCAAGAAAAGGTTTCGTTTAGCGCCCCTTGAGGTAGAACTGCCGGGTAATCCCGAAATGGGCTATTCTCTTGCCACGTGAAGCGCGTAACGGGAGGTTGACCATGGATTCCTACGGAGTGCGATTTCCGCTGCCGGAAGATGCGGGCAGGGGCCTGCGCTTCCTCATTGTGGAGGGACGGGCCTATCCCGATATTGCCGATGAAATGATGCGCGGCGCTGTCGCGGCGCTTGAAAAGGCCGGTGCGCTCCATGAGACCATTGCTGTGCCCAGTGCCATGGAAGTGCCCGTAGCCGTGGCAATGGCGATTGAAACTGGACGCTTCGACGGCTATGTGGCGCTGGGCTGTGTTATCCGTGGCCAGACTAACCACTATGCGTCGGTGGCCAATGAAAGCATCAGGGCGCTGGCAGAATTGGCTGTCGTCGACGCTTTGCCCCTTGGCATTGGCATTCTGACGGTAGAGAACGAAGCGCAAGCCCGGATGCGGGCCAATGTGAACGATCAGGATCGAGGCGGTGACGCGGCGAGAGCCGCACTGGCCCTATCCAGTGTGAAAGTGAAACTGAACAGCTAGATGACCGACCATCCCAAACGTGATCCCGGCGCCGCACGCCCTGCCAATCAGCGCGGCGCTGCCCGCCTAGCAGCCGTCCAGGCGCTCTACCAGATGGATATCGGCCGGGCCACGCTCGAAGATACGCTGGCACAGTTTGGCTCATTTCATCTCGGCCGCGAAATCGAGGGTGAGCAATATCTGCCAGCCGACGCCGATTTCTTCCGCCAGATCGTCACCGGGGTCACCAAGCATCAGATCGAGATCGATCCGTCGGTCGACAAGGCTCTTGCAGAAGGCTGGCCCATTGGGCGCGTCGATGCCACTCTTCGCGCCATAATGCGCGCTGCAGCCTTTGAACTGCTGCGTCGCAAGGATATCCCGGCGCGCGTGGTGATAACGGAATACGTCGATATTGCCCGCGCCTTTTACGAAGATGACGCGCCCGGCCTTGTCAACGCAGCGCTCGATTCCATAGCCCGCTCCGCCGGTGTAGACATGAACTGATCCTTCCGGCATTGACGGCGCCGGCGGCGGGGCACACCTTCCGGCGCCTCCCACCAAGGACGTCTTCTCAATGCCCGACAGCCGCAGCCAGTCCATTCGCAATATAGGCCTGCTTTCGGCTGTTCAGGCGCTTGCCGGTTCGAACTCGTCGATCGTTATGTCGGTAGCGGCGCTGGCTGCCGTGGATTTCGCTCCAGACCGCTCGGCCGCGACGCTGCCGGTGACCGCCATGATCGTGGGGCTGGCGCTGACCACTTCGACGGCCACCATGACGATCTATCGGCTGGGTCGGACACGAGGCCTCATGTTGGGCGCCGCTATAGGCATTCCGGGGTCTGTCGTCGCCACGCTGGCCGTAATACTCGGGCAGTTTTATCTCTTTGCCGCGGGCCTCTTCCTTGTTGGCATGTCTGGCGCCTTCATGCAGCAGGTGCGCTTCGCAGCGGCCGACAGCGTCGCCCCGGCGCTCAAGAGCCAGGCGATTTCATGGGTGATGTTCGGCGGGGTCGCTGCCGGCTTTCTCGGGCCGCATTTGGGTGCCTTGAGCATAGGCTGGATCCCGGGGGCAGACTATGCCGCCAGCTTTATGGTCATCGGCGTGATTTCGCTGCTCTCGGTCCTGGTGCTCTCCGCCACGCGCCTTGCGCCCACCCATGCTCTGGGTGAGAACGAGGGCAGGGGGCGTCCGCTCTCGGTGCTGCTGCGTCAGCCAGAAATTATCCTGCCCATGCTGGGCGGCGCGCTCACCTATGCGCTCATGACGCTCATCATGGTCGCTGCCCCACTGGCCATGGTGCATCTGTGTGGTCATTCACCCACCGATGCGGCGGGGGCCATCCAATGGCATGTTGTGGCCATGTTCGCGCCAAGCTTTGTCACTGGCGCCATCATCAAGCGCATCGGCGCCAGCCTGGTCACCGCCATCGGCCTATTGCTCATCATTGGCTGTGCAGCAATTGCACTGAACGGCATCACCGTGGCCCATTTCACAGCGACGCTTATCCTACTGGGTGTGGGCTGGAACTTCGGCTTTATCGGTTCGACGGCCATGTTGGCGACCAGCTACCGGCCGCAAGAGGCAGGTCGGGTCCAGGCAGTTAACGAGCAGGTGGTGTTCAGTTCAAGCGCCGTTGCCTCACTCAGTTCGGGTTTCCTGGTGCAATTTGTCGGCTGGGAGTCCATCAACCTGCTAGCCATTCCCCTGGCGAGCTTGACTATTTTGTTGCTGGGTCTCGGTGCCTTGCGGCAGGCGCGCATCTGAGCAAAAGAAAAAGCCCCGGGGACACCGGGGCTTCGGGACTTACTGTCGGTGCTGTATATCAGAACGAAGACAGAATGGTGTCGATAAACGTTGCGTCCTCGCCGAATGAGGGGGTGCGGCGCGTTTCAATATTGATCGCCTTGCCATCCTCGAGCGCATAGACAGCGCGTTCAATGACCTTCTTGTTCCGATCGAAATAGATCGCCAGAACCGTGCGTTCCTGGATCATTGTCATGCCGAACGAGGTCTGGTTGACCTTGGTTTCCACATAATACCAGGCGGTGCGGTCACCGAAGGTATTGGTGGTCTGGGGCGAACCCAGAACCAGTGTAACCAATTGCTGGCTCTGACCAGGCCGGATCTGCTGCAGCGCCGAGTCGGGAATATCATAGCCCTGGGTTCGCTTTGAAATCAGCGAGGTGCTGCTGGTGCAGCCGGCGAGCGCAACGGCAAGAACGGCCGCGGCAACGGAGGCTTTTGCAATTCGCAGAGGCATGAATTTGACTTTCCCAATGGCTGTCGACTATAGGCGTGACACTTGGGCGCGTGCCCATTGGCCGCCGGAATGTGTAGCTGTCAACTTGGCCGTCTGGCAAGCTGGCAATGATCCGGCACCCCGATCTGCCCGTGTTTGACCGATACCGACGCCGAGCGCAATCCCATGATCATGTCCTTGTTCCGCAAGAAGACTGCTACCGAGCCGGTTTACGCCGTTTATAGCTCCATTGTGGCGCAATCCCGGCGGCCGGTCTTCTACGCCCAGTGGGGCGTTCCCGATACCGTGACCGGGCGGTTCGACATGATCAGCCTGCATATGGCACTGTTGTTCCGTCGGCTGCGCAATGGGCCTGAGGGGTCGCGAGAGTTCAGCCAGGCTGTGTTTGACCTGTTTTTCAAGGATATGGACCGCTCGCTGCGCGAAATGGGCGTGTCGGACCTGGGCGTGCCAAAGAAGATCCAGAAGATGGGCAATATCTTCTTCGGCCTACTCGCCGCCATAAACGAAGCCATGGACCGCAACGACGCCGATGCGCTGGCAGGCGTTTTGGCACGCAATATCTTTGACGGCCAGGATACGCCGGAGTTGCGGGCATTGGCCGATTATGTCTTCGCCCGCGATGCGGAACTTGCCAACCAGCCCGTAGAGGCGATCACGGCAGGCTCGGTCCAGTTCGAGGCCGCAGCATGACCCGCCGTGACGAACCCACTTTTGACGCGGTCGTAAGGATCGACAAATTGCCGGCGGGTGGTCGCTCCATTGCCGTTGACGCGGATGAAACCGCACGTCAGGCCATTGCCGAGGCCATGAACATTCTCTCCGTGGAGCGCTTTAAAGCGAGCTTGACGGTTACGCCGCTGCGAGGCGGCTTGCGCGCTTTGGGAAATCTGGAGGCAGACGTGACTCAAGCGTCCGTCGTCAGCTTCGAGCCTGTTGCCGAAACCATTGCCGAAGACATCGATCGCGTCTTTCTGCCGGCGCCACGCGAGAAGCAGGCGCCCGCTGCCGGTGCCGAAATTTACGTCGACCTTGAAAATGACGACTTTCCCGATCATATCGACGGACCCGAGGTGGACCTGAGTGCACTGCTGCTCGAGACCCTGGCGCTGGCGCTCGATCCTTATCCGCGTCTTCCGGGCGAAAGCCTTGATTCTCTGGGAGTTTCGACCGGAGATGCCGAAGAGGGTCCCTTTGCCAAGCTTGCTCGCCTCAAGGGTGAGGGCGAGGACAAGAAATGAGGCATTGCCCTTCCAGGGCTTGCGCCGACCCGTTGATGGGATATGTTTGCTTGCCTGCCAAAGCGGGCCGAAAAACGGGCTGAAATGACCGATTCTATTACGATTTCCGTGGATGCCATGGGCGGCGATCACGCTCCGCGTGCCGTTATTCATGGCGCTCACCTCGCCCTCAAGGAGCGCAAGAACACGCGCTTCATCTTTCATGGGCTGAAGGAGCAGATCGACCCTCTGCTAGAAGAATTCCCGGCCCTCAAGCCTGTTTCCACCGTCAGGCATTGCGAGACCGTGATTGCCATGGACGAGAAGCCGAGCCAGGCATTGCGCAAGGGCAAGGGCACCTCGTCCATGTGGATGGCCATTCAGGCGGTCAAGGACGAGGAGGCCGACGTCGCCATTTCCGGTGGCAATACCGGCGCCCTGATGGCCATGGCCACCTTCTGCCTGCGGCCCATGAAGGGCATTTCCCGTCCCGGCATTGCTGCGATCTGGCCAACCTTGCGCTCCGACATCATCGTCCTCGATATGGGCGCCACTATCGGCGCCGATGCACAGCAATTGGTGGACTACACGATTTTGGGGTCCGCACTGGCAAGGGCCCTTTTCGATTCTGAATCGCCAACGGTCGGCCTGCTCAATGTCGGCACCGAGGAAGTGAAGGGGCTCGACTACATCAAGGAAGCCGGCAAGATGCTCTCCGAGGCGAGCGGCGCGGGCTTTACCTATCACGGTTTCGTCGAAGGCGACGACATCGGCAAGGGTACGGTGGATGTCGTCGTGACCGAGGGTTTCGTTGGAAATATCGCACTCAAGACTGCCGAAGGCACCGCCCGTCAGGTCGCGACCTATCTGCGCCAGTCCCTTAAAGCGACGCTGATGAGCCGCATCGGCGCCCTGTTCGCATCGTCGGCACTCAATGCCCTGCGCCGCAAGATGGATCCGCGCACCGTCAATGGCGGCGTGTTCATGGGTCTTAATGGCATTGTCATCAAATCTCATGGCGGCACCGACGAGATCGGGTACAAGAGTGCACTTGGCCTGTCCTACGAGATGGCGCGTAGCCGCTTGATGGATAAGATTGGCGACACCATGCATCGTTTTCCCATCCACAAGGCAGATCCCGACCTGCCAACCGAGACCGAGGCCAAATCGGCGTGACCAGCTCAATCCGTTCCGTCATTCGTGGGGTTGGCAGCTATTTGCCGGCCAAGACCGTTACCAATGAAGAATTGGCCAAAACCGTCGATACGTCCGACGAATGGATTCAGCAGCGCGTCGGCATAAAGGAACGCCATATCGCCGCCGAGGGCGAGTTCACCTCGGACCTGGCTGCGGCGGCAGCACGGGCAGCGCTCGACAATGCCGGCTTTGCCGTCGAGGACATCGACCTCATCATCGTGGCCACCACGACGCCTGACTACACCTTCCCAAGCGCCGCAACCCTGGTGCAAATGAAGCTGGGCATGCATCACGGCTTTGCCTTCGATATTCAGGCGGTCTGCTCCGGCTTCGTTTATGCCGTTGCCACGGCCGATAGCTATATCAAGAACGGCATGGCCCGCCGTGTGCTGGTCATCGGCGCCGAGACCTTTTCGCGGCTTCTCGACTGGACGGATCGCACCACCTGCGTTCTGTTCGGCGATGGGGCCGGCGCCGTGGTCATGGAGCGTGTCGACCTGGCAGAGGGGGAACCCGAGCGTGGCGTGCTCACCTCCGCC
>JBGTUK010000145.1:0-6779 GCA_041939225.1 Devosia sp. | reverse complement strand
TGGCGAACTTGCTGTCGGCGGGCACCTCGTGACCCAGCTCCGTGGCCACCGACTTGCCCACATCTAGCCCCACCGTGTCCATCAACTCGATCGGCCCCATCGGCATACCGAACGCCACGGCGGCAGCGTCGAGCAATTCCTTGCTCTCGCCCTTTTCCACCCGATCCACCGCGCCCAACATGTAAGGCATCAGAACCCGGTTGACGAGGAAGCCCGGCGCCGACTTGACCACCACGGGCGACTTGCCGATGGCCAGCGCAAAACTGGCGCCTTTGGCGATTTCCTCATCACTGTTGAATGTCGAGCGGATCACTTCGACCAGCGGCAATTGCGCTACCGGATTGAAGAAATGCAGCCCGATCAGCCGCGCTGGATCCTTCAGGGCCTCGGCGATGCGTTCCAGTTCAATCGAGGAGGTATTGGTGGCGAGGATGGCGCCGGGCTTGAGTTGATCTTCGACGCTGGAAAAGATCTTCTTCTTGACCTCGAGCTTTTCCACCACCGCCTCGATGATTACATCTGCCCGCGGCACGCCCAGACCCTTTGGGTCGGCGGTCAGACGCAGCATCGCTGCGTCCACCTGATGCTTCTTCTTGTAGCGTTTCTGGAACAGTTTCTTGGCGCGATCCAGGGCTGGCTTAATGCGCTCAATATCCAGATCTTGCAGCGTCACTTCCATGCCGCGATAGGCGCACCAGGCGGCAATATCGCCCCCCATCACCCCTGCGCCAATAACGTGCACACGGGAAAACTTTGCGCCTTTCACGCCCTGTTTTTTCAATCCCTCGGAGAGGAAAAACACGCGCCGCAGATTGGTGGCGGTGGGCGACCCCATCAGCGGCACAAAGGCATCGACCTCACCGCGGATCATCGCGCGCCAGTCATTGCCATGCTTTTCGAACAGGTCGATCAGCGCATAAGGGGCGGGATAGTGCTCCTTGCGTGCCTTTTTTCCGGCCTGCTTACGCATCTGGTTGGCGATGGCCTCGCGCACCAGCGGCAGGGCGGCCGCCTTCTTGACCGCCGGCGCCTCGCTCGATTTCTTCCTCGTCAGCACGGCCTTGCGGCCTTCCCAGCGCAATTGGTCGCGATGGCGCACTAGCTTGTCTACCAGGTTGAGCCCGCGTGCCGCGCCTGCCCGCAGCATCTTGCCAGTGAGCATGATGCTCATGGCATCGACCGGCCCCGCCTGACGGATCGAACGGCCAGTGCCGCCGAAACCGGGGAAGATGCCCAGATTTACCTCGGGAAAGCCGATGCGGGTCTTCTCGTCATTGACCGCAATGCGATAGTGGCAGGCCAGCGCCAGTTCGAGCCCACCGCCCAGGCAAAATCCGTGAATGCCCGCCACCACCGGAACTGGCAGCGACTCGATGCGAGCGAACAGCGCATGAGTGCGCCGCAGCGCTTCGGGCAGTACCGAAAAATCGCTCATCGCGTCGAATTCGCTGATATCGGCGCCGGCGATAAACCCGCTGTCTTTGCCTGACAGGAGCACCACGCCCACCAGTTCGTCAGAACTGGCCAGATCTTCGAAGCGCGAGACCAGAGTTTCCAGCTCCATTATCGCTTCGCGGCTCAGCGTATTCACCGAGGCCTCGGGCGTGTTGATGGTCAGCCAGCCGATCTTCTCCAAATCGGTATGAAAGCGCCAATGTCTGGTCTCGGTTGCCTGTGAGGCGATCATGGTTTTCCCTCGATGTCTCGGTCGCATCTCCCCTCCCCTTGAAGGGAGGTAGGCGCAGGCTCTGGCCTGCAAATGTTACTCCGCCGCCTGCCGAGGCGCGGTTTCCTTGAGCACGTCCGTTTCGAAATCGTCGACATGCACGGCTCGATTGGTCGCTTCGTCTGCGGCCCGCATGATACCGGCCTCATTGTCGCTCAGCACCCCCGCCTCGACGGCGTCGGCGATCGCATCGCGATCCAGCCGCCGTTCGATAACGCCGCGCCGAGCCGCCTTGATAAATCTGGCCTCGATCTCCTCAGCTTCGGTGACCTTGATGAATGCATCTTCCAGAACGCCCGTCACGTCATTTGGGTCCATGGAGATATAAACGCCGGTGGTCAGCCGGTCGCGAAACGCGCCGGGACGCAGTACCGAACGAACAAAGCGGTAATTGACGGTGTCGGCTGCCGGCTTGGCATGGCGGCCAAGCGGGAAACACAGAATGCGCATGGCCCAGGCAAAGACCGGGTTGGGGAAGTTGTTGAAGACTTCGGCGAACCGCGCTTCGAGCGTGGCGATACGATCCTGCATGATCGCCTCGACCAGTTCCTTGTCTTCTTCCCGGGCGCCCTCTTCCTCGTAGCGCTTCAGCGTTGCCGACATCAGGTAGAGTTCGCCCAGAATATCGGCCATGCGTCCCGAAATCTTCTGCTTGCTCTTGAGCGCACCGCCCAGCACCACAGTGGTCCAGTCAGCCACCAGGGCAAAGTCCTGCGCATAGCGGTGCAGCCGGCGATACCAGATGGCCATCGGCCCGCTATGGGGTGAGGAGGCGAAATTGCCATTTGTCACCCCGTGCAGGAAGCTGGCAACGATGTTGCGCAGCATGAACGAGGTGTGGCCGCCAAAGGCGCTGTCAAATGCGTCCAGTCCCGCCCGGCGATCCTTGTTCTGCGCCGCCTGAACCTCCTTGAGTAGATAGGGATGAGCGCGCAACACACCCTGGGCAAAAGTCATCAGCGTGCGGGTGAGAATATTCGCGCCTTCCACCGTGATGGCCACCGGCAAGGCCTGATAGGCGCCGAACAGGTAATTGCCCGGCCCATCCTGAATGGCACGTCCGCCATGGATGTCGAATGCATCATCCATGTTATCGCGCATGGCTTCGGTGGTCGTGTATTTGAGCAGGCCCGCAATCACCGCCGGACGCTGGCCTTCATCGACCATCGAGGCGGTCAACCGACGGGTCGCTTCATACATATAGGCGCGCTTCACCATTTCGCCGAGCGGCTCGGCAACGCCCTCCATAATGCCCACGGGAATGCCGAACTGACGGCGCACCCGCGCATAGGCCGAGGTGGCGCGCAAGGTCTGCTTGATCGACGTGGTGCCGATCGCGGGCAGCGAGATGGCGCGACCGGTAGACAGGCACTCCATCAACATGCGCCAGCCCTGCCCAGCATAATCGGTACCGCCGATCAGGAAATCCATGGGCACGAACATGTCGGTGCCGCGCACCGGTCCGTTCATGAAGGCCTGGCGCGCCGGATAATGCCGGCGACCGATATCAAGCCCCGGATGATCGTGCGGAATCAGTGCCAGTGTGATGCCGATATCGGGACCGCGCCCCAACAGATTGTCCGGATCCTTGAGGATGAAGGCTAGGCCCACCAGTGTGGCGATGGGTGCCAGGGTAATATAGCGCTTGTCAAAGCTGAGGCGCACGCCCAACACTTCTTCGCCATTGTGCATGCCCTTGGTGACCACGCCGATATCGCGCATGCCACCGGCGTCGGAACCCGAGTGCACACCAGTCAACGCAAAGCACGGCACCTCACGGCCATCGGCGAGGCGATGAAGGTACTTGTCCTTCTGCGCCGGTGTGCCGTATTTTTCCAGCAGTTCGCCAGGCCCGAGCGAATTGGGCACCATGACGGTAATGCCGGCGGCAACCGAACGGCTTGCGATCTTCGAGACGATCATCGACTGGGCTTGGGCCGAAAAACCCAACCCGCCATGCTCCTTGGCAATCAGCATGCCCAGGAATCCCTTGGACTTGAGAAAGTCCCAGAGCTCGGGGCTGAGATCGGCGCGATTGTGACGAATATCCCAGTCGTCGATCATCTTGCAGGCAGTTTCCGTGGGCCCATCGAGAAAGGCCTGCTCCTCTTCGGTCAGGGTCAGTGGCCGAATGCCGGTCAGCTTTGTCCAGTCCGGACGACCCGAGAACAGTTCGGCATCCCAGCCCACCGTGCCGGCGTCGAGCGCTTCCTGTTCGGTGCGGCTCACCTTGGGAAGGATTGATTTGACGGCGCCATAGATCGGCGTGATGAGCACAGCCATACGGATGGGCTTGACCGACAGCACCAGCAGCAGCGCGCCGAAAACGATCAGCGCCCAGGAAAACCAGCCCAAGCTATAGACGGCGCCGGACTGGGTGAAGTCGAGCCCCGATACCACGCCGATCACGGCGAAAGCGGCACCCCACTGCCAGAGCGGGCTTTCCCGCATCGCCAGAGCACCAAAGGCCGCCAGACTGATCGCAACCAGCAACAGGGTCATCGCCCACATCCTCCTCATGCAGCGTTCGCCCATGTCAGGGCTGAGCACCGTCTTCAATCACATGCCGGACCGCCCCGAGGGTTCGACCCGCTTTCCCTCTCCGCACGCAACTTTGCGCCACGACGAAGGCTAGTTGAAGGCAGTTTACTCAGATTGACGCATACGTCAACTAGATGCCGATAAGAGCCCTTCCTGGCAGGCGTCTATGAAAGTCTTGGGCAGATAATTGACGCTAACGTAAACAAGTGGAATAGTTTGCGTGAGATGACAGGACAGGTGCCAACAGAGCATCGGGGCCTAGACACCCACTGCATCCAATATTTGGGAACGCCCATTTGTCTGTTTTCAGGCTTTGGGAGGAGATATCGATGGACACGCCAGCTACCAGCAATGACAGCCTTCGCCCCTGGATCGCCAGCTATCCCGAGGGCATTGTCTGGGACGACAAGATCGATACATCCCCTGTGCATGAACAGGTTCTGGCGGCCTGTGCCAAAAACCCCAGCGCCATGGCGCTCGACTTTCTGGGCGGCACGACCAGCTTTGGTGAACTGGCCGAAAAGATCGTCGCCTTTGCCGGAGCGCTGCAAAGCCAGTACGGAGTCACCAAGGGTACACGCGTCGCCCTGATGCTACCCAATACGCCCTTTTACCCCATTGCCTATTACGGCGTGCTGCGTGCTGGCGGCACAGTGGTCAATTGCAATCCGCTCTATACTGTATCCGAGCTGGGGCATATCACAGCCAATGCCGGCGCCGACATCATGGTGACACTGGACCTGCAGCAGATCTTTGAAAAAGCCGAGGCCCTGCTGGCCGCTGGTCATGTCAAGAAACTGGTCGTTGCCCATTTCCCCAACGCCTTGCCGCTGGTCAAGAAGATCCTGTTTTCAGTCGCCAAACGCAAGGATCTGGCACACCCTAGCCGCTCCGCCCATGCCAGCGTCATCACCAGCTTCGAGGACCTGCTGGCCCGCAAGGATTCGCCGTCGCCGGTCACCATCGATGCTCAGACCGATATCGCGGTGCAGCAATATACCGGGGGGACCACCGGTATCCCCAAGGGAGCGTTGCTGACCCACGCCAATATCGCGGCCAATATGAGCCAGATCGACAAATGGGGCTGCGGCCTGTTTTATCCGCCCTCCAAGGTGATCGCGGTCCTGCCCTTCTTCCACATCTTCGCCATGACCGTCTGCATGAACGTGCCGCTCGGCAATGGCACGCCGGTGATCATGCTGCCGCGCTTCGAATTGAAAGCTCTGTTGGGTATCTTCAATCGGACCGGCGCCAATGTGCTGCCCGCCGTGCCAACCCTGCTCAGTGCATTGGCGCGGACCGACGCCGTCACCCGGGCGCAGATCGAGACCCTGGAAGTTGCCATATCCGGTGGTGCCGCCCTGCCCGACGAAGTGCGCCACGCCTTCTCCAAAAAGTCCGGGGCCCTGCTGGCCGAAGGCTATGGCCTGACCGAAGCCTCGCCCGTGGTCTGCTGCGCCGCGCTCCGGGTGCCCTCCAAACCAATGTCCATCGGCCTACCTCTCCCCGGCACCGATATCCGCTTTGTCGATGTAGACAGCGGCAAGGTAGTCGGCATCGGCGAAGATGGCGAATTGCAGGTCAAAGGCCCGCAGGTCATGGCCGGATATTATGGGAATCCGGAAGCCAGCAAGGACGCCTTCATGGACGGCTGGCTGCGCACGGGCGATGTCGGCCATATGGATGAAGACGGCTACGTCTTCCTGGTTGATCGCATCAAGGACCTTATCATCTGCTCGGGGTTCAATGTTTACCCGCGCACCATCGAAGAGGCCGCCATGACCCATGAGGCCGTCGATGAGGTCAACGTGATCGGCGTTCCGGACCAGTATCGCGGCGAGGCGCCGGTGGCCTTCGTCAAGCTCAAGGATGGCCACACGGTCAGCGAAGCGGATCTGAAAACGTTCCTCGCCGAAAAGCTCAACAAGATTGAAATGCCCCGCCAGATCATTTTCAAGGAGGCCCTGCCCAAGACCCTGATCGGCAAACTGTCCAAGAAAGAGCTGCGGGAGGAATACGCCCAGATGAAAGCCGGAAAATCGTGACCAGCACGCCACCCGAAAGCCAGGACCTCTTCGCCATTGCCGAACTCGCCCGCGAGTTCGGCATTTCGACCCGAGCCATCCGGTTCTACGAATCCAAGGGCCTGCTCTCGCCCGAACGCGTAGGAGCGACCCGCATCTTTCGCAAACGCGACCGGGCCCGGCTGATCCTGATCCTGCGCGGCAAGCGCCTTGGCTTTACGCTGCGCGACATTTCCGACTATCTCAGCCTGTACGACGCGGACCGCGCCCAGCAGGTGAACCTGTTGGCCGACAAGGTCGATGAGCGCCTGGCGCTGCTCGAACGCCAGCGCGACGACCTCGAAACCACCATCCGCGAACTGCGCGAGATCAAGCAACTCGCTCAGGAACGCCTGCAAAAAGCCGGCTAGCGCTCCCCGCGACCCTTGTAATTGCTGGTCATCGGGCCGGGCTTTTTCGGCCTCGTCCAGCCCTTGGGCGGCTGTCGC
>JBGTUK010000144.1:0-6818 GCA_041939225.1 Devosia sp. | reverse complement strand
CGGAAATCACGCAACCTGCGGCTGGCCGAGCTTTCGGCCGCCGTCGGCCGCTCGGTCGGCTGGCTGAGCCAGGTCGGAGGCATCAGCGAGCGCGAAATGCTACGCACCTTCAATTGCGGCGTCGGCATGCTGGTGGCCGTTGCCGCCGATGACGCAGACCGACTTGTAGAGAGCCTGACCGCATCGGGCGAAATCGCGGCCATCGTCGGCCAGCTCACCGAGCGCAGCGGCGAGCCGGTCACTTTCCGGGGCAAGCTTGCGCTGTGACCCGCAAGCGCGTCGCTATTCTGATTTCCGGCCGCGGTTCCAATATGGCCGCACTGATCGAAGCCGCCAGAGCGCCCGACTATCCGGCCGAAATTGTTGGGGTTCTGTCCAACCGCGCCGCTGCGCCGGGTCTGGCAACCGCCGCCGCCAATGGCATTGCTACCGCATCACTCGCGCAGAGCAAGTTTCTCAGCCGAGACATGTTCGAAGACACCATGACCCAGGTTCTCGAGAGTTGGGGTGTCGACTACGTCTGTCTGGCAGGTTTCATGCGCATTCTGAGCGAAGACTTCGTCAATCACTGGCTGGGACGGATGATCAACATCCATCCCTCACTGCTGCCCGCTTATAAGGGACTGCACACACACGAACGCGCCCTTGCCGATGGAGTGACCGAACACGGCTGCACCGTTCATTTCGTCACCCCCGGCCTGGACGAAGGTCCGCCCATCCTCCAGGCGCGCATCCCAGTTGACGCCGGGGACACGCCAGAGACCTTGGCCGAGCGGCTTTTGGTTGAAGAGCACCGCATTTACCCCGAAGCGCTGCGCCTGCTGGCCAGCGGCCAGGTAAAACTCTAATCCTGCCCATCACGGTAATTGATGAGGCGCATCGTCAAAATCGGTTCGACCTCTATTCTGGTGAGGCGTAGCGTATCGTTCTTGTTCATGGGGCAGGCACGATGAATTTGCGCGATTGGTTCTGGATCATATTCCTCGGTTCCATCTGGGGATGCTCCTTCATTTTCAATGCGGTGTTAATTCGCGAACTCGGACCGGTCTGGGTCACCTCTTTCCGCGTCGGTATCGGTGCGCTCGGGTGCTGGGCCGTCCTGTTCGCGCTGCGCAAACCGGTTCCGCGCGATCCCCGCCTCTGGATGCAACTTGGTGGCCTGGGCGTTATTGCCTATGCCATTCCCTTCGCGCTCTTCCCCTTGGCCCAGGCGGAGATGGCCAGCGGCATCGCCGCAATTATCAACGCCATGACGCCTATGGTGACCGCCATTATTTCGCACTTCTGGATTGGAGGTGAAAAAGGCACGCCGCTCAAGTTTACTGGTGTCGCCATAGGCTTTGCCGGCGCCGCTATCCTGGTCTCCCCGGCATTGGCAGGGGGCGGGACATCTCAGCTCTGGGCGGTAGCCGCGTGCTCGGGCGCGACCCTGTGCTACGGTCTCTCTCTCAATATTACCCGCAGCTACAAGCATATCGAGCCGACGGCCTTTGCCTCTATTGCCCTAACCGGTGCTACAGTGGTGGCTGTGCCGATCGCTTTCCTGATGGAGGGCTTGCCCGTCATCACGCGTGGTGAAACGTGGGGCGCGGCACTCGCCATCGGCCTGCTCTCGACCGCCTTCACCTTCCAGATGATGTACCGCATTCTGCCGCGTGTCGGCGCGACCAATTTTGCTACCACGACCTTCATCGCGCCGATATCGGCCCTGATAATCGGTGTAACCGTCTTGGGGGAAACCATCCTGCCCATTCAACTGGTAGGCATGCTGGTGATCTTCTTCGGACTTCTGTTCATAGACGGGCGCATTCGCGCCATCTGGCGCCGTGTTCCTGCTTAGATCATATTGCTTCCAGTTTGGTGGAGAACGCCATGCAGGGAGAAATTCAGATGTATCTCAGGACCATCGAGCCGGCCAACGCCACAGGTGAACTGGCGGATCTCTACAACGCAGAAATTGCCTCAATGGGGAAAGTGATGGCGGCCACGCAATGCTGGTCGACCCGTCCCGATATGATCATGCCTATAGAGCGCTTGCTACACCAGATGCGGGACAATTTTTCCCTGGGTCTGCTCAATTTCAGGCTGATCACCTTTATTGCTGCCAAATTTGTCCCGTCCAGCTATTGCTCCCATGTCTACTTCAAGCTGCTCTCAAACGCCTTGGGGCGGGAGCGGGCTTTGGCGATCCACCGGGATTATCGGACTGCCGGGCTCACCGAGCAGCAGGTGGCGATGCTGGCCTATGCCGAACAGATTACGAAGGACGCTTCGCGTATAACCCAGACGGACATTGACCACCTGCGGTCCGTCGGTCTGAGCGACCTCAATATTGCTGACATCGCCTTGGCAGCCTCCTACCGAAATTTCATGAGCAGGTATTTCGATGCAGTGGGGGCCAGCGCGGAGCCGGATTTCCTCGATTCGGACCTCGAGGTGAGGAAAGAAATGGCGGTCGGCAAGCCTGCTTAGCGTCTGCATAAGGTCGGGAACTCTCTTGCCAACTGCTCGTTGATCGGCAGGAGAGAAATATGCCTGATAAGCCCGATATCGACCCACGAACGAGCCCCGAGATCGTGCCGCAGCCTGAGCCACCTCAGCCCCAGCCGACCGATCCGGTGCCGCCCAGGCCGAACGAGGTCCCAACGCCGGATCAGCCAGTGGAAGAGCCCGGCCGCTCGCCCTCGCCCGAGATCCCCCCGGATCCGCATCACGATCCACGTCCGCGAGAAGTCTAACTGGGCACGGCAGCGCCGACCAACAAATGTCGGCCAAGCTTGGCCGTTTTGACGCCTAGAATCCGACAGTCCTCGCCAGATCCGACAGTCCTCGCCAGGCGGTGCTAGGCTTACTCGACGCCGAGCTTCTGCTTCATAAGCTCGTTGAGCGCTTGTGGATTGGCCTTGCCACCCGAAGCCTTCATTGCCTGGCCGACGAACCAGCCGATCATCGTCGGCTTGGCCTTGACCTTCTCGACCTGCTCGGGATTGGCAGCGATGATCTCATCGACGATCTTCTCAATCGCCCCAAGATCGGTCACCTGCTTGAGCCCGCGGCGCTCGACGATTTCGGCCGGCACCCCTTCGGGCTCCTCGGCAATCATGATTTGCAGCACATCCTTGCCGCCCTTGGACGAGATCGTGCCACCCGCGATAAGGTCGACCAGCCCGGCAATTTGCGCTGGCTGAAGATGTGTTTCCCATACGGCGAGACCCTGGCTGTTGGCAAACGCAGCCACATCGCCATTGAGGATGTTCGCCACAGCCTTGCCGTCGCGCTTGGCGCCTCCATGCGACACGCAGAGTTCGTAGAAATCGGCTGTTTCGCGGTCGAGCGTCAGCACCATCGCGTCATAGGCCGTCAAACCATAGTCGGTGATGAAACGGGACTGCTTCTCGTCAGGCAGCTCCGGCAGGTGCTGGGCGAGTTCTGACACGAAGGCATCGTCGAATTCGAGCGGCAGCAAGTCAGGATCGGGGAAGTAACGATAGTCCTGCGCATCCTCCTTGGAGCGCATGGAGCGGGTTTCGCCCAGCTTTGGGTCAAACAGCCGGGTTTCCTGCTCGACTTCACCACCGTCCTCGAGAATGTCGATCTGACGGCGAGCTTCGTACTCGATGGCTTGACCAGCAAAGCGGATGGAGTTGACATTCTTGATTTCGCAGCGCGTGCCGAACTCCCCACCGGGACGGCGCACCGAGACGTTGACGTCAGCGCGCATAGAGCCCTGCTCCATATTGCCATCGCAGGTGCCAAGATAACGTAGAATGGTGCGCAGCTTGCCCAGGTAGGCCTTGGCTTCTTCTGAGGAGCGAAGGTCGGGCTTGGAGACAATCTCCATCAGCGCAACACCGGCGCGGTTGAGGTCGACGAAGCTCATATTGGGATGCTGGTCGTGCAGCAACTTGCCCGCATCGGTTTCAAGATGCAGCCGTTCGATACCGATCTCGACCCGTTCGCCGTCGACATCGAGCAACACTTTGCCCTCGCCAACGATCGGATCCTTGTACTGAGAGATCTGGTAGCCCGGGGGCTGATCCGGGTAGAAGTAGTTCTTCCGGTCAAAGACCGAACGATTGTTGATCTGGGCTCTAAGTCCAAGCCCGGTGCGCACCGCCTGTCGCACGCATTCCTCGTTGATCACCGGCAACATGCCAGGCATCCCGGCATCCACGAAGCTGACATTGGCATTGGGCGGATTGCCGAAGGCGGTCGAGGAGCCGGAGAACAGCTTACTCTCACTGGTCACCTGCGCATGCACTTCCATGCCGATGATTACCTCCCAGTCGCCGGTCGAACCGGAAATCAGGCGCTTCTTGTCAGGGGTGCGGGTATCAACGAGGGTCATGTTTCGGGCAGTCCTATACCGCTTCGCGCAAGCACTTGCGAAAGCGGACCTTGTCCAGTTCATAATTCAGGCTGGCGGAAAACTTCATGCCGCGCCAGATGGGTTCATATCCCCGGCGTTCATAAAAGCGCACCGCCCCGGCATTGCCGGCATAGGTTTCGAGCTCTGAAAACTCAAAGCCCTGCTTGGCGATAGCCTCTTCCAGCGCCTCAAGCAAGGCCGCACCAACCCCTTGTCCCTGCGCAATGGGCGCAACCCAGAGATCGGAGACGACATTATCCATATCCTCGCGCGCGCCCCACCCGAGGATTTCCCGGTCAGCAGCAGCGACGAGCATGGTTTGCGGTTTGTCGCGACAGAACGAGACAAACTCGATAAGCAGTTCTTGTCTGTTGGCGCGGCCGGCATCGTCCTGTCCGAAGGCACTTTCCTCCCATGCCGCAAAGCCTATCGTCCCCAGAGATTCGGCGAGATCTGAGGGGGCGGCCCGACAACGAGGTCCGTCCGTCTCAATCCTCTTCGATCTCCCCGTCATAGGGCCGCAACCGCTTTTCCATATGGACGCTCATGAATGGGGAGTGCCCATCGCGTCCGTCAGGCCGCAGCGCCAGGATGCGATAGCCCTGCCGCTCATAAAAGCGCACAGCCCGAACGTGGTCCGCTGGCGTTTCCAGATGCACCCGCTCGGCCCCGTACAGTTCGAGCATCCTTTCCATGCGATTGAGCAGCATGGACCCGATACCATGCCCCTGCATTTCGGGCATGACGAAAAGGTAGGGAATGTAGCTGCGCCCCGGCACGCGCGCACACCAACCGACCGCGACAGTATCGATCTCGGCCACAATGCTATGCCGCCAGCCCTGAGCGACCGCATGAGAAAGTCGGCGTCGTTCGGCATCCTTAAGTCCGGGCCTGTCGGTCAAAATGGGATAAATGCCGTCTTCCCAGGCACGAAAGGCGATATCTGCCAGGCGCGGGGCATCCGTCATCTCCGCTTTGCGCAACAGAATGCCCGCCATTTCCGCCTCCTATTTGGCGCGCTTGCGCGCCGCAATGATGCCCTTCTCGTAATTGATGTTCCAATTGATCAGGGTTCGCCAGATAAGTTCGGCCTGATCCTCGTCAAGATCAAGGTCCAAACTGAGCTGGCGAACTTTGCCAATGACGGCCTCGATCCGCGCCGGGTCGAAGGCCTCATGCGGGTCCGTCTTGATTTCGGCCATGCGCGTCACATAACCATGCCGTTCCGCGAAAAGATTGAGCAATGCCTGATCGATGCGATCGATCTCAGCGCGCACATCGTCCTTGGTGTCGCATTCGGCAGGCAATTTGACAGCGGTCACGGCTGGCTCCGGTGTTTGTGTGAGTGTTGCTGGTTTGCACCGCCCTCCCACGGATTTCAACCCGGGCGCTACAGGCAATCTGGCGTGACTAGCGCCCCTGCCCTAATACTGATTTATGTCTAGCCAGTCTGAAATTGCCTGAGACCCCGTCTTCTCACGACGGGGCATGAATGAACCAGACGTCGCCGGCCCCCGGGTCAGCGCGGCCATGTTTGTTCGCGAGCCCAAACAGCTCGCCAGTCCAGGCTTCAGACTTTTCAATGGATATTTCACAAAACGAACAGCGCGTGCTGCATGCACTTGCGCAAGGCGGCCGCATCGCCGCTATCAGGAACGAGCGCGGCAAGATCGTCGATTTCGAGTTCTTTAACCGTGATGGTTGGCTCATGCGTGGGTTGACACCACTCATCTTCAACAAGCTTAAGGCTAAGAAAGCCATCCGCTCGCAAAGTGGCCAGCCCTACCGGATCACCCGGCGCGGATTGGAACTGGTTCGCAGTCAGGTGGATAATAGATAGCCGTTCACCTCCCCCGTAACGTGGGAGGTAATCAATCAGTGCCTCGTCACGTCGCTCAAGGCTGCCGCGATGTGTTCCCATTCCTGGGAGACGCTGGCGGTGGCGCGGCGCTTGCCGGCACGGCGATACCAGTAATCGGCATTGCCCATATCGGCTTCGATCCAGTGCATCAGCGCATGTACCCAGTCGAACGCCTGAACGCCTTCCATGGACTGGACAATATTGTGCGCGCGCTCCCATTCCGGACCTACACGCAGCTCACCTTTCTTGAGCCACCACAGGGCCTGCAATGGCTTGCTCATATCCTTGGGAGGCTCCGACCAGTCGAGCGAAGTGAAAATATCTGTGGCCATTGGCTGGTTTCCTGTCGGCCCTGACGCAGTGATTGGGTGCGTCTCCACCAGTTTCAATTTATGCATGGGCGGCAAATAATGCGGAACGGCGGCGCAATCAAGCACCGCCGATTGTGTAACAGGTAACCCGCTACCACCATTGCTTGGGCGCGAAGTCGCCGCCCGCGCTTCTTTCGATGACCCGGGCCGCCGCAAACAGCGTCTCCTCGTCGAACGGCTTGCCGATCAGTTGAAGGCCCAGCGGCAGCCCCTGCCC
>JBGTUK010000143.1:0-6859 GCA_041939225.1 Devosia sp. | reverse complement strand
TCCAGGATCACTAGGCCCGGCCATTCGCAATCGATATCGGACAGGCACTCGACAAGGAAAGCTTCGCCCGCTTCAGCCGAGCCGATATGTCTAACCTGCGGAGCCCCGTGTGCTGCAAGCATGCGGGTCAACAGATATGCAGAATGGCCGTCATCATCAATCAACGCGATGAAGGGCATGTCGCCGCTAACAACGTTCAAAAGTCACCTCTTCCCCGCCGCAAAGTGGGTGCTACGCAACAGAGCGCCAACGCCGTCCGAGTGACGATGAGGTGCTCGGGCAGGTGGCTTATTGGATTTGTAAACTGGTCTGGGGCGGGGCCTGACCGCCTGGCAAACAGGTCGAGACAATGACGTCGACGGTCGGGCGTATGATTGATGCCGCCCAATTCAGGGAGGCAAAATCGGGTAAAACATGGGTAAGTCGCCCTTGTGTTTTACATGTAAACCGATTCACTATGATCGAGGCGGCATGGGAGGCCTTGTGCATTGGCGGACAATCCCGACCGGGAGGGGGTAAATCGGGCGTTGGCCCGCTTACTTGACTGGCCCGAACTCGCGCGTTCGCCCCAATTGGCCAGACTCCTGTCATACATCGTTGATCGGCAATTGGCCGGCGAGGGCCAAACGATCAAAGCCTATTCAATCGCTGTGGATGTTTTTGGACGCCCGCCCGATTTCGATCCGCAGGCGGACCCGATTGTTCGCGTGCAGGCGAGGCGCTTGCGCTCCCTGCTCGACCAGTATTATCGCGGTCCCGGGGGAGATGATGACGTCCAGATTCAATTGCCAATCGGGCGCTACGTTCCTGAGTTCGTCCTAGCAAAGACGAGAGAGCCGGCGGGTGCCGAGACAGAGACGGCCCATACGGATGCTACAGCACGGGAGAGCCAAGATGGTGTTTCGCCTGCTGCGAGTGTCAGTCCACCACGCGGATATGTCACGGTGTCCTGGTTCGTGCTTCTGGTGCTGGCCATCGGTGCAGCAGCGCTGGCTTATTCCCTATCCACACTCGACACGCGGCGCGGGCAGGCGGACGCGACCAATAATGGCCTGCTACCGCCGCGTCTGCGGGTTGTGGAGTTTCAGAACCTGACCGAGGATAATGGCCTCACATCAACGATCTCCGCTCTGGCGACGGAATTGGTGTCGGATTTTGAAACCCTGCTGATCGTTGACGCAACGCTTTTCCGCCGAAGCAGCGAGATTGCTGCAACAGAGGACGTCGCTGACTTCAGCTTAACCGGATTTTTGCGCGAAGAGTCAGCTTCGCCGCAGAGCTACCAAATTGGTGCTATCCTGACCGAGTTGTCGACAAACTCCATCGTCTGGAACTGGTCGACGTCTGTTTCGCGAGAACAACTGACCCGCCGCGGCGGAATTGATGCGATTGCTCAGGAATTGATCGTGATGTTGGGTGGAACACGGGGACCGCTCCACGACCGTGCCAGAGCATTACTGAGTCAGGGCAGCTTAGCGAGCCAGAAGAATTTTTATTTGTGCGGTGTCTTATTCAGCATGTACCGCACCTCGGGATCGCTTGGGTTGGCGGAGCGGGTTCGCTCCTGTGTCGCGGACCTGCCGGAGAGCGTGCGTAACAATGGCAATGTGCTTGCCGGCTTCGCCAGCATGATTGCAGAAGGCGTCGGTGAGGGCGCCAGTGCTCTCATGACGTTGGAAGACCGGTTGGCGGAAGCAGATGAAATGATGGACCGAGCTGTCTTGTCCACTCCACGCAGCAGCTTCGTCTGGGAGCAGCGGGCGCGGCTCGATGAGATGATGGGCCTGCATGAGGCGGCAGAAGCTGCCTATGGCACGGCGCTGCAGATCAACCCGTCCAATATCGACGCGATGGCGGCACATGCGCGTCACCTGGCATTGATCGGACGGATGAATGCAGCCGTCCGGTCGGCACAACGGGCTATTTCAGCCGTACCGCAGACACAAATTCCAGATTGGTACTTCTGCGTGCCAGCGCTGGCATCGCTGTCTGATGCCGAATATCGCAGGGCGCTGTCTCATGCAGAACGCTGTGCGCGGATCGATGTCGAACTGGGCAGCATTCTAGCGCTCTTGGCGGCGCTGGGGACAGGCGAAGAGGAGCTGGTTGACCAGCAATTGCCACGGGTCCTCGAGGTGCACTCGTTCCGAGAGGCCGGGATCCTTCTGCGCATGCGGGAGCGGGCGACGGACCTCGCCTTGCTTGACCGGATAGCGGCCGGCCTGAAACGGGCCGGGGTGCCGGGAGCCTCGCTCAATTCCCCTTACTAACCCGGGGCTGGTTGATCGCGCGTAACACCTTGAGCGAACCTGGCGCGACAGAGTTCGACGAAATGGGCGCCGCGCTCCTCGAAATTCTTGAACTGATTGTAAGAGGGCGCGCCGGGCGAAAGGATCAGCGTGTCAAAACGCGTCTTCTGATTGGAAAGCGCGCTGATCGCATGGTCAAGATCCGGCGCTTCGATGACGAGAATGTCGGTGTTGAGGGCTCGCGCGGCCTGTGCCAGGCGCGTGCCGGTGACCGGCAGAGTAACCAAGGTTGTGACGCCGCGTGATGCCAAGAGGCCAGCTAACTCGGCATAATCCTGTTCCCGCTCGTGCCCACCGGCAATCAGGGCGATGCGGTGGCCGGGATAGGCAGCGAGTGCCGCCTTGGTCGCCTCGGGGGTAGTGGAGATGGAGTCGTTGACGACGACATGATCGCCAATGCGGTGCTCTTCGAGGCGGTGTGGCAGGGGGCGGAAGGCGGCGATGCCCTGCATGATGCCATCGAGTGTGCCGCCAACACCTAAGGTGATCTGGGCGGCGAGCAGGGCATTGTCGAGATTGTGCGCGCCACGGAGGCGCGAACGGGCCACGGCGTTTTCGACGGCGATGCTCACCTCGGCAGTGAGGTCGGGAAGTAGGCGGCGGTGATCACGCACGGCGCGAGCGACAAGAGCGTTGCCTTTGGCGGCGGCTCCGAGCGCCACCGCAAAGCCGCCATCGCGATCAATCAGATGGAGCTTGTCAGAGTAGTAGCGCTCGACCGAGCCGTGCCAGTCGACATGCTCAGGATAGAGATTGGTCAGCGCCGCGACGTCCGGCAAGAAATTCATGTCGGCGGTCTGATAGCTCGAGAGCTCAAAGACCACGACCGCATGTTTATCGGCGATCTCGAGCGGAGCAAGGCCAACATTACCGGCCAGGCCGGCATCGATGCCCGAACGGGTGAGCATGAGATGAGTGAGCGTGGCGGTGGTCGACTTGCCCTTGGTGCCGGTGATGGCAATGACGGTGCAGTCATGCCGGAAACTGGCACCCCAGAGATTGAGGTTGGAGGTGACCGGAATGGCCGCATTGCGCGCTGCCTCAAAGATGGGCTTGTAGCGCGAAACGCCGGGGCTCTTGATGATCAGTCCGAAACGGCGCGCGGCGATGGCGGCGGGCAGGTCGGCGGCGGCAATCAGTTCGGTATCGGGAATATCGGCAGTGCCGCTGTCGACAGTGACATAGACCTTGAGGTCTGGTTGCCGCGCTTTGAGAAATGCGCGCGAAGAGAGCGCCTCGCGCCCGGCGCCGTAGAGCAGGACGGGTTCTTCAAACCGCATAGGCGGCCACCTTGGCAGCGAGCGCCGGAGGGATATGGTGGTCGTGGCTGTCGGTCAGGCATTCGGCCATGGCGCGTTGCAGCTTTTCCTCGCCATATTGGGCAAACAGATCCGCCTTGATGGTGCGCACAACGGCGTCCTCATGCCAATCGGCGTGGCGGGTAAGGGTATAGAAGCAGGCGGCGGCCTCAAGGATTTCGCCCACGCATTCCCAGGGCTTCTGGCCAGTCAGGCCGGCCAGTTCACGGAAGGACTGTTCATTGGCCGGATCGTCGAGCAAGTTGCGGCCAAATATCGCCAGCATGCGGTCCTTGGCCATGAAGGGCGCGAAAATCAGGAAGACGAAGTGGCATTTGGGGCATTCGCCGCACCAGAGCGGGCCATCATTGCCATTGAGGCGGAAATTGCGATTGCAGCTCGAAAAGACGGCGTCGAACTTTTTTTCCTTGGTGAAGAGCGAGGCGATGCGCGCTTCCGAATAGGGGCGTAGCAGCGAGAAATATTTCAGCGCGCCGCCGGTGGCATTGGCGAGGGTGTCGGCAATCAGCAGTTCGAAGCCGAGCGACTTGGAGTATTGGTGGTTGGTTTCGCGCCCGTCGAACATGACATTGCCCTCGCTGGCGGAGCGCTCGTTGGAGAGCACGATCTGGTCGTAGCCGAACAACAGGGCACAGAGGGACGCGATCATCGAATTGATGGCAGTGGAGGGCACATGGCCGTTGTAGTAGCCGTTTTCTTGCCCGAGGCGGATCATTTCCGGGTCGAGAGCGCGCGTGACATAAAGCGGTGGGGTGCCAATGGCCTCGACCGAGGTGAGGATCGGCCCCTTGGGGTTGACCGCAAAGGGCGTGAAGGCCTGGCCAGTATGGGTCAGCAGATCAACGCTGACCAGGGAATCCTTGCCCCCGCCAATGGGCAGCAAAGTGCGACTGGGCAGATCCGGGGCCGGCTTGCGCTCTTCGGGATCATGCGGCGCGGCCAGTTCGAGCTTGCCGAAGCGGGTGAGCGCATTGCGAGCGTAGAATTCTCCCAGGCCATTTTCATAGACATCGATAACGAAGGCGCGCTCGGCTGCGTTCAGCGCAATTTCGGGCGCCTGGATGGCGAAGGGCGCGCGCAGCTTGAAGTAGGAAACGCCGAGCACGATAGCGGTTAGGCCGAGCAGCTTTTTGAAGGCGGGCGAGGCGGCCGCGCTTTCGCTGGCCCCGGCAGGCAGAACCAGCTTTTCGGTGAAGGCGAGATCGTTCAGCCTATAGACGAAAACGGCTTCGCCACTGGCCGGGTCGAAGGTGGGGCGCACTATGCGGAAGAATTCGGTCACGGGCAACTCACTGGCTTTGATGCCACATATAGGTGATTTGCGCGCGTGGTGGGAGTGTGGCGGTGAGGATGAATTGCCTGTCGTGCGCGCTCATTCAGCCGGCAACTGTTGGTGAGCCAGCTATCGAGACAGTGAATCAAGCTATCCTGTGGGCTCCCTAGCCCGCAGTATTCTCCGCCGCCGCGGGCAAGGCAAACTGCCGCTGCCGTGTGCAGCGACACGGCAGCGTCACCCCAAACTGGCCCAGACCGGAGCGTGGTCGCTGGCACCATCCGCACCGCGCACGGACTTGTCGACGTCGGCCTGCTTGAGCTTATTGGCCAGCGAGCCGCTGAGCAGCAGATGGTCGAGGCGTAATCCGGCATTCCGCTGCCAGCGGTTTCGCCTGTAATCCCAGAAGGTATAAACCGTGGCCTCGGGATGTTTGCAGCGGATGGCGTCGGCCCACCCCTGATCCAGCAATTGCTGGTAAAAGGCCCGGCTTTCGGGTTGGACGAGGGCATTGTCCTTGTAGGAAGTGGTTTCGTAGATGTCCCTTGGCTCGGGCACGATGTTGAAATCGCCCGCTAGGACAACCGGCAGATCGCTCGACCGCAACTCCTGAGCATGTTCAACGAGGCGCTGGGTCCAAGCGAGCTTGTAGTCGAACTTGGGTCCCGGCCGAGGATTGCCATTGGGCGCATATAGGCAACCGACGATCACGCCATTGCAGGCGGCTTCGATATAGCGCGCCTGATGGTCGTCACCGGCACCGGGCAGGGCATCGCGCGTCAGGACCGGCGTGCCGTCGCGAACAAGGATTGCGACCCCGTTCCAGCTTGCCTCGCCCTTCCAGACCGCCTCGTATCCCGCATCGGCAAGAGCGGTTGCGGGAAACTGTCTGTCGGTGGCCTTGAGTTCTTGCAGGCAGACGATGTCTGGAGCGGCCTCGGCCAGCCAAGCCATGAGGTTGGGCAAACGCCGGTTGATGCCGTTGATGTTGAACGTGGCGATCTTCACGGGGCGATGCGATGCACCCAGTCCGACACCTGCCCGGCGAGGCTTTGCAAGTGCTCAGCGGTGGTGAAGCCCGAGATCGTCTTGCGCGGCTTAAGGTCGTGGTCGCCGTCTTCGAGCCAGAACAGTTCTATTTCGTCCGAGAGGCCGTATTCGCCCACTTCGTAGCGGTCGCCAAACTGGTCGCGCGTGCCCTGGCAGATGAGCGTGGGCGTCTTAAGTTCCGTCAGATGCGCAGTCCGCAATTGCTGGGGCCGACCGGGGGGATGGAAGGGGTATCCAATGCACAAAAGACCGGCGATGCGGCCCGCATCCAACAGCGCATCGGCGACCATGCTGGCGACCCGTCCGCCCATCGATTTCCCGCCGATAATCAGCAGCCCGTTGGTGGGTCCCAGATCGTCCACCGCGGCAATGAATTCTGGCATCACTTTTTCCGCTTTCGGCGGCGGCTTCTTGCCCGCTGGCGTTCTCCGGCTGGCCATATAGCCGAATTCGAACCGCGCTACGCGAAATCCCTGCTCGGACAGCGCCTTTGCCGTTGCGTTCATCGATGCCGAATCCATCGGCGCGCCGGCGCCATGGGCCAACAGCAAGGTGACGCGGGCATCCTCGGGGCCATCGAACAGAAATTGGGTGCTCATTGCGCCTGGCTCCGGGTCATTTGGCCGACGAGGGCAACCCCGGCCCGGGCGCGCCGGGCCCAGTCCGAGCTGTCGTCGAGTTCGAGATAGCGGCGCCAACCACTGACCGCCGGGTCGTATTGGCCCATATCGTAATCGAGCGCTGCCAAATTGTAGATGGCGTCGGCGTAGAGCGGGTCAAGCGCGATGGCGCGCTGCAGATGGGCGCGTGCGGCTGCGGGACGCCCAAGCCGTCGCAATACGTCCCCGCAATTGAACCAGGATTCGACAAATGCCGGATCTCGCTTGAGGCTCGTGGCATAGGCAATC
>JBGTUK010000142.1:0-6965 GCA_041939225.1 Devosia sp. | reverse complement strand
CAGCCGGGCTACGTCCTCGTTAGCGTCACGGGCGCGAATATATTCGGCCTCGATCTCGTCGAGCGACATCGGAGCGGTATCGACCAGCCGCGTATCCGGTCCACACCAGTCGAGCATTTCTTTGGGCACGATGGACCCGGCATAAAGGCAGACCGGGCAGCGCGCGAGCAGGTCGCGGCCCCGCACCGTGATCAGGTCTGCTGCGCCCGGACCAGCGCCGATGAAATGTACTGTCATGGCTTGCTCCAGCGCCACTGGGTGATTGGCATGGCCGGACGCCACCCGGTGACACCGCCCAGGGGCGCCGCATGGGCGATCGAGAACCGCACCAACTCCCCGCCATGCTGGGCATGGAGGGCGAGTAGCAGCTGCTCCATTTCCAGAGTTACCGCATTGGCCACCAGCCGCCCGGCGGGCCGCAGGGCCTCGATTGCCGCGTCCATTACGCCGGGATTGGTGCCACCGCCACCCACGAAGATGGCATGGGGTGCTTCGAGCCCAGTAAGCGCCAGTGGCGCCTTGCCCGTCACGACGCGAAGTTCCGGCACCCCGAGCTTGCGGGCATTGCGCATTATGCGGGCGGCGCGGTCGGCATCGCTTTCAATGGCGACGGCACGCAGGCTGGGATCGGCCAGCATCCACTCAATGCCGATCGAGCCGGAACCCGCGCCGATATCCCAGAGCAGTTCGTGCCGCCGCGGTCCCAATGCGGCCAGGGTCATGGCACGGATGTCGCGCTTGGTGATCTGCCCGTCATGTTCATAAAGCGCGTCGTCGAGCCCTGGCGTCAGCGGCAACACGCGCGCCCCCGGCAGGGGCGCCACAGTGATGGCGCAAACATTGAGCGGGTTAATGTCGCCCAGCATGAACCCATCCGCCATTTGCGAGCGGATTTGTTCATCTGGCCCCCCCAGGGCCTCCAGCACGGTGATGATCGAGCGGCCAAATCCCGCCTCGACCAATAGCGCCGCCAGCGCCCCCGGGCCATGCTCGTCCGACGTCAGCGCCAGAATCCGCGCCGCCGGATGCAGATGCGGCCGGATCAGATCGATTGGCCGCCCATGCAGCGATACGCAGGCCACCTCCTGCAACGGCCAGCCCAGCCGGCCGGCGGCGAGACTGAATGCCGAAGGTTGTGGAATGACAAGCATTTGCGCCGGATCGATCCGGCGGCTCAGCGTGGCGCCTACGCCATAGTGGAACGGATCGCCTGATGCCAGCACACAGACCTTGCGGCCCTGCGCTGCCAGCACCGCGTCGATCGAAGACGAGAACGGGGTCTGCCAGACATGCGTGTCGCCAGCCACGATCGGCGCAACCAATGCCAGATGCCGCTCGCCACCAAACACGATTTCAGCTTCCGCAATGGCCGCACGAGCCGATTGCGACAGCCCCTCGAGCCCGTCTTCGCCAATGCCGATAATCGATAGCCACCGACCGGTCATAACCCCGCCCCGCGCGGCGAATAGACCAGCGGGTCCATGCCGGGGCGATCGATGATGCGCGTTTCAGCGGAGCCAATGATAACGCATGTTGCCATGTCGGCGCCTTGCTGATCTGCCTCTCCGAGCGGAACCACCACGAAATCTTCGTCCGGACGGCCCACGGCGCGGCCGAAGATCACCGGCGTCGTCACCGGCAGGGATTCGCGCAGGATCTTGAAAGCGGTGGCCAATTGCCAGGGTCGGGCCCTGGAGATCGGATTGTAGAGCGCAATGACCAGACCCGCCTCGGCTACCGCCCGCAGGCGGCGCTCGATCAGTTCCCAGGGCTTGAGATTGTCCGAAAGCGAAATGGCACAAAAGTCATGGCCCAGCGGCGCGCCGGCGCGGGCTGCGACCGCCAGCATGGCGGTCACTCCCGGCAAAACGACAATCTCAAGCCGGCGCCAGGTTTCCGGACCGGTCTCGATGGCTTCGCAGATCGCGGCGGCCATGGCGAAGACGCCCGGATCGCCACCTGATACCACGCAGACCGACGCTCCCTTGGACGCGGCATCAAGCGCCGCCCGGGCCCGACTGATCTCTTCGCGATTATCCGATGGCATGCGGCGCTGATCGGGACGCAAATCCAGCCGGTCGAGATAAGGACCATAGCCAAAAAACTGTTCCCCGGCGGCGATGGCATCGCGTGCCTGGGGGGTGGTCTGGTCGGGATTGCCCGGACCGGTGCCGATGATGACGAGCTTTCCACTCATGGTCGGTTGCTCCAGCCCGGCACCAGCACCAGGGAGAAATAGGGAGCCCCATCATCGCGCTTGTCGGCGAGGGGGATGGAGTGTCCATTCGCCGTCGTGCCGCGTTCGACATACATCGCCTGGTCCAGCCGACCGGCATCGGCAAGGGCGGCACGGACCTTTGCCAGGTTGCGGCCGAGTTTCATGATCACCGCGCCCTCGGTATTGCCCAGCCGCCGGGCCAGTTCGTCCCGGTCAAGCGTTCCGGGCAGCACCGTCAAAATGTCGTCCCCCTGTACCAGCGGCAGCCCCGCCTCGGACCAGCAGCCCGACATCGCGGTGATGCCCGGGATCACTTGGGTGTCGTAGTGTGGCGCCAGGCGCAGATGCAGATGCATATAGCTGCCGTAGAACAGGGGATCGCCTTCGCTCAACACGGCGACGCTGCGCCCGGCGTCGAGATGGCTTGCAATACGCTCGGCGGCCTCGGCATAGAAGGCTTCGATCTGGTCCCTGTAGCCGTTCTCGCGCCGGTCGATTTCGGTAGTCACCGGATAGTCTAGTGCTTCCTCAAGCTGGCCAGGCTGGAAATGCAATGCCGCAATCGCCCGGGCATTGCTGGCATTGCCGCGCTTGGCGAAATAGGCCACCACATCCGCGTTGGCGATGGTGCGAACCGCCTTTAGGGTCAGCAGTTCGGGGTCTCCCGGCCCGGTGCCCACGCCATAAAGTTTTCCGCTCACAGGCCCGGCCTCGCCAGTGCATTAAGGCAGGCCGCTGTAATGGCGCTGCCGCCCAGCCTGCCGCGCACGATGGCAAAAGGCACGCCATAGGAATTGAGGGCCAGGGCGTCCTTGGATTCAGCGGCGCCGACAAAGCCCACCGGCATGCCCAGAATAGCAGCGGGTTTGGGCGCACCATCGCGCAGCATTTCGAGCAGATGAAACAGCGCCGTGGGGGCATTTCCAATCGCCACCACCGCGCCCTCGATCTGCTCGTCCCACAGATGCAGGGCCGCAGCAGACCGCGTATTACCGATAGTGGCAGCGAGGGCCGGAACGCGCCGATCACGCAGCGTGCAGATCACCGCATTGTCGGCGGGCAAGCGGGCGGCGGTGACGCCGCGCGCCACCATCTCGGCGTCACACAGAATTGGCGCGCCGGCATTGAGGGCGATGCGCGCCGCTGACACAAATCCGGGACTGAATACGAAATGCTGTGCTGCCTCGACCAGTCCTGCCGCATGGATCATGCGCACGGCCAGTTCGGCCTCGTCATCGGCGAATGGGCTTAAGTCGGCCTCGGCGCGGATGATGGCGAACGACTGCCGGTAGATGCTCTCGCCATCCTTGATGTAGTCATATTGGGTCATCGCCCACCCTGAAATGGAAAAGTGCCGGCAAGCGCAGCGGCATCCAGAAGCTTGGAAGGCGTATCGCCCGCGCGGCCAGCAAAGACAAGGCCAATCCCGTCGGCCCGCCCAACCAGCGTCACATTGGCCGGGCGCGGGTGGGCACAGCCCTTTGAACATCCCGATACGTGCAAGCTCTGGCCGGCCGGCATGCGGGGCGCCAATTGTGCCGCAATGTCGCGCGCTGCAATATGGCCCGAGGCGCACCCCTGATTGCCGATACAGGCACTGACCCTAGTGCGTGAGTCATCGGCTCCGGTGATGAAACCGAGTTCCCTGGCCTGCGCGATCAGATCGTCCGGTGCGTTGTCGAGCAACAGGCCATGGTTCGGCGCCAAACGCATATTGTTGCAAACGCTGGCGATCGCGGCGCCGCACAAAGCGATGATCTCAGTGCTGCGGGCTGCACCAAAGGGCAGGGCGATGGCCCGGCTGTGGCCGTGAACAAGATCGAGCCTGGAACGCCATAGCGGCAAGGCCCCCCAAGCTGGCGAAGGGGCGGGGCTATCAGCGGCCGTGATGTCTTCTCGCTCCGGAAACAAGTCCGTCGCGCGGGCCTCGGGGCCAATTGCGGCCAGGGCGCCCAACACGGCCAATGCCGTTGCCACTGCGCCCTCGGCGTCGGTGCGCTGCGGCTTGCCGCCGCCCAGCGTCACGGCCCAGGAATTGTCGGATTGCGCCAGGAGGCGGATATCAGCCTTGAGTTGGTCGAGTGAAATCTGCCCGCCAGCATCGATCACGACGCTGACCTTGGGTCCAAGGCGCTCTGCCATTCCGGCCGCCCCCTTGCCAATGGTCTCCGCCAACGGCCGGGGGTCGGCAATTTCCGTCGGGTCGACACCCGCAATGGGAGACATGTCGATGGTGGGGCCATGCTCTATGGGGAGCAGCTCCGCAACGGCTTCAGCGAAAGCTGGTGCCGTATCGGTGCGTAGGCCGCGAACCTGGAGATTGCCGCGGGCGGTGATTTCGATCAGACCCTTGCCATGCTGGTCCGCCAGTTTCGCCAGGGCGGCCAGATCTGCAGGCGCCAAGCTGCCTTCCGCGACGCGGATGCGCGCCAGTAGTCCGTCGCCGGTTGGCATGGGTGCATAGAGGCTCGGGCAAGCGCCGCGTCGCGTGACCCCTGCGACTATCCCCGTCAGCGATGTGCGAGACGCGCTCGTTGATGCTGAAGTCATGCGCCCATCATTATCAGTCCGCGTTTGGCAGCACTACTCCGGCTGACGCAGAAGATAGGTGTCCATGATCCAGCCATGACGCTCGCGGGCGAGAATGCGGGTGTTGATGATCCTTTCGCATACATCGCCCAGCCGCCCGGCAATCAGGATCTGATCCGGTGTGCCGAGATAGGCGCCCCAGAAAATTTCGAGCTTAGGGTCCGCATCGCGAAATGCCATCTGCCCATCCAGCATCACCACGGTGTCGGTGGTGACGGCGCCAAGTTTGCGGCCCGGCGTGATCAGCACCGGCTCGCCAATGCGGTTAAGTGCAATGCCATGGGCCGCCGTGAGAGCTTGGACGGCGGTAATGCCCGGAATGACCTCCACCCGGATCGGTTCGGTGACATGGGCAAGGATGCGAAGCGTTGAATCGTAGAGCCCCGGATCGCCCCAGACCAGAAAGGCCCCGGCGCCGTTCTCGGGAACATCGCAGATCAGCATCGCGTAGATATCGGCCAGGGCCCGGTGCCAATCGGCGACGCCCTGACCATAATCACTGTGCTGCGCGTCGCGTCTGGGTACGGCGTAGCCAATCTGACGCGGTTCCGGCTTCAGCACGTGGCGGGCAATGATGTTGCGGCGCACATCGGCCAGATCGGATTTGCTGGCGCCCTTGTCTGGAATGAAAAGTACGTCGGCGCGATTAAGTGCGTCGATCGCGGCGATCGTCACATGCTCGGCACTGCCCGTTCCGATCCCGACGACGTATATGGTTTTCATGGCTGCCCCCGCACCATTGATCCGTTCCGGAATGGCAGAGCCTTGGCCGCCTGACAAGGTGTGGCTATTCCGCGTCGTCCTTGACCGCTTCCATCGACACATGAGTGGAGGTATGCGCGACATGCGGCAGGGCCGAGATTTTCTCGCCCAGTACCTCCCGATAGGCAGCGATATCCTTGGTGCGGACTTTGAGCAGATAGTCGAAGCTTGAGGCGATCATGTGTGCCTGCTCGACCTCGGGCAGAGCGCGGACCGCCTTGTTGAACGCGTCCAGCGCCGGCTTGCGGGTGTCGCTCAAGCGCACCTCGACAAAGGCCACATGCGGAAGCCCCAGGCGCGTGGGATCGATCACGGCCCGATAGCCCAGAATATAGCCCTCCTGCTCGAGCCGTCGGATGCGCGCCTGGCAAGGTGTCTTCGACAGATTGACCCGCCGGCTCAGTTCCGCAACGCTGATCCGGCCGTCGCTGGCCAGTTCGTTGATAATGCGACGGTCGATATGGTCCAATGGGCTGTTTGATGGAAGCTTCATGGGCGTTTCTTCGAAAATGGGGTGCATTGATGTTTCAATCGCCTCTTCTTGCATAGCAGATCAGGCGAAACGGCTACAATACATCTGGCATCATCGGCGTGAACAGGATTGATCGCCATGCCACAGACCTCCCCTCGCCAATTGCTTCGCGCCCGGCTCTATGCCGACGAAACCACGCTCGTTCGAGATCTGATCGGGCAGGCCGATCTCGACGAAGCCGATCGCGACCAGATTTCGCAGCGCGCCGTCGATCTCGTCCACGCGGTGCGCAACGGCAACAGATTGGGCCTGATGGAGAGTTTCCTGGCCGAATATGGTCTGGATAGCGAGGAAGGCCTGGCGCTGATGTCGCTGGCCGAAGCCCTCCTGCGGGTGCCCGACAGCGAGACCGTCGATGCCTTGATCCACGACAAGATCGGCGGCGCCGACTGGGCTCGCCATTTTGGTGGCTCCGAGAGTCCGTTGGTCAATTTCTCATCCTGGGCGCTGAACCTGACGGCCGAGGTGTTGGGCGATCCCGAGATCGCGCCGAAATCGGCACTGCATCGGGCCGTGGCACGATTGGGCGAGCCCGTCATTCGTACCGCTGTCAGTCACGCCATGCGCCTGATGGGCAGCCAGTTCGTCTTCGGTCGCACCATCGATGAAGCCGTGGCGCATGCTAAGAAGCCGGAAGCCTTAGGCTATCGTTATTCCTACGACATGCTGGGCGAAGCGGCACGCACCGCCGAAGACGCGCAGCGCTATTTCCAGGCTTACCTCAACGCCGTCAGGGCTTTGGCGCCGCATTGCATCCACGGTTCGGTGCGCGACAATCCCGGTATTTCTGTCAAGCTCAGCGCCTTGCACCCGCGCTATGAATACGCCCAGCGCGAGCGGGTGATGTCCGAACTGGTTGAGGTT
>JBGTUK010000141.1:0-7034 GCA_041939225.1 Devosia sp. | reverse complement strand
CTGCTTTGGAGCGCCGAATTCCCTCTGAAAACTTCCGCGCCGCCGCTTTTGGATCGACGAGACCGGCAATGTAGCTGAACGGGTTGAACCCAAGCTGGCGGAGGGGCTGACGCCCGCCTCCGAAACCCAGTAGTCCGCCCATGGTCGAGGCCATTGTTCAGACGGCGCCCGCCAAGATTAATCTGGCGCTGCATGTCACACATCGGCGCGAAGACGGTTATCACGATCTCGAAAGCCTGATCGTCTTCGCTAATATTTTCGACGAGCTCGAAGCGACCCCGGCGGACGAGGACGGTCTGACCATATCCGGTCCGTTCTCTAAGGGGCTCGGTGCTGGCCCCACCAATCTGGTACTCAGGGCCGTAGCAGCTTTCCGCGCCCGGTGGCCGGATCTGTCGCCACTAGGTCTTAGCTTGCATCTGGTCAAGAACCTGCCGGTCGCCGCCGGCATTGGCGGCGGTTCGGCCGATGCCGCGGCGGCGCTGCGCATCATGGCCAGTCGAGCTGCAAAGCCTGTGCCGGTGGCCGAACTGGCTGATCTGGCGGCAACACTGGGCGCCGATGTGCCCGCCTGCTTGCTTTCGCGGCCGCTGGTGGCGCGGGGGGTGGGGGAGATTCTCTCGCCCCTGCCAGCATTTCCCCAGCTCTATGTGACGGTTGTCAATCCGGGCGTTGCAGTGGCCACCGCAGATGTCTTTCGCCGCCTGCGTGCTCACGACAACTACCCTCTGCCGGCATTGCCCGAGCCCCTGACACGGCCGGCCCAGCTTGGCTTGTGGCTCAATGAAACCCGCAACGACTTGCAGCCGCCGGCAGTCAAATTGGTGCCAGAGATCGGTATCCTTATCGAGGAACTCGCCGAGACCCCCGGTTGCATGTTGTCGCGCATGTCCGGCTCCGGCGCCACGGTCTTCGGCCTGTTTGGCTCGGAGGGTCAGGCGCATGAGGCAGCCAATCACGTTCGGCGGCGGTACCCGGAATACTGGGCTGCCGCCGCCGCGATATCCTCTCCGGCCGTCTAACCCCCGTTTGATGCAAATGTGATCGCAAGAGACCGGTTGGGCGGTTTTGGGCCTTCGCGGCTTCTGCTAATAAATCTCGGGGGCGAATCTTATTCTTGAATGCGCGGACGGAAGTCGGCGCATTTTCACTCTGGATCCCGACGGTATTGCTTTTCCCAACCCTGCTCAAATCCATCGCGGTGGTCGGCCTGACCATGGCGCTGGCCGCATGCTCCGGCGGCGGATCGCCCTCATCAAGTTCCAGTTTCAGCAGCAGTTCGAGCAGCGGTTCGGGCGGCAGCGGGTCCAGTTCGGTCCCAAGCTATGTGTTCACGCCAGCGCCCAGCGCGACCTGGGGCACACGCGGCGTCACCTTCAATGCCGCGCAAGCTGCTGCATTTGCCGCCTCGGCCGAATTCCGTGCCAGCGATGCACTCTGCGCCACGGTTGGATGTGGTGTCACGCCGACGGGCACCGAGTCGGCGGCCTTCTTGCTGCATGGCGTCAACTGGGCTCACTCCGCCGGACTGACGGGCGCGGGCGAGACAATCGCCATTGTCGATGACGGCTTTCGCCTGTCCCATCAGGAATTGGCCGGCAAGACCATCACGCAGACCGGCATATTGCCCAACAAGGGACACGGGACCTTTGTCGCCTCGCTCGCTGCTGGCCAGAAGGATGGGGTGGGGATGCATGGCGTGGCACCCGGTGCCGACCTTCACCTGACATCCTTTGCGCCGTCCGGCTCCGGATTCGACATCGCCAATGTCACAACTGGCACTCTGGCTGCTGCGGGCCTGAATGCAGTCGCTCAGAACAATTCGTGGGGGTTCGAAGTCTCGTCCCTGACTCTGGACTCCTACCTAAAGTCCAATCCCGGTGCCACAACCGCTCAGGGCCTGAACGCGACCCTAGGCCATGGCTCGGCTAATTGGCTGAGCTATATCAATGCGTTGGATAGTTTCCAGAACTCGGGTGTCATTGTCTGGGCGCTGTCGAACAACAACAGCTTTGCTTCCGGCGACGTCATGGCCGCCTTGCCCTATTTTGAACCGCGTCTGGCGGAGGCGTGGATAGCGGCAGCCAATGGCTATTTCGAGGTCAATGGCAGCGGCGATATTACCCGCGCCGTGCGCTTGTCGGCGGCCTGCGGTTTGGCAGCCAAATTCTGCCTTGCCGGCGATGGCATCACCACCGGCGCCTGGAACAGCAGCGATAGCGCTTATGGGAGCAGCCTTGGCACCTCTTTCGTTGCACCGCAGGTAGCAGGGGCGGTGGCGCTGCTGGCCGAAGCTTTTCCTGATATGACGCCATCCGAATGGGCGCAGCGCCTGCTGGCCAGTGCAGACAATTCGTGGTTTGCCGACCAGGGCGTCCCACTTGCCGGCACGATGGACTATGGCAATGGTGTTAAACATTCCTATTCGACCGAATGGGGCCACGGCGTGATGGACATTCGGGCCGCGCTTAGCCCGATCGGCTCGGTCTCGGTGCTGAGCGGTTCCAGTGTTGCCAGCGCGGAACGTCATAGCCTGTCCGAGAGCACCATCGTGGCACCGGCCAGCTTTGGCGATTCTCTTAGCCGCGCGCTCGAGCCACAGCAATTGGCGGTGTTCGATGCGCTCAACCGCGCTTTTTCCGTGTCTTCTGCCAGTGCAGTGCAGACTGCACCCACGACTGTGCTGCCGCGCCTTCCGGGTCAGGCTAGCGTCGATCAGGGAGATGATGGGCTTAATCTGTTCCACACTCATGACCTGGCTGGATCCGTCATCGGCTTCGGCGGGGCCGGCGGGGAGACCTCGGTGCTCTCCATGGCCGGGGAAAGCCTGCTCGTGGCTTCGATTGCCCCTGTTGGTGCAACAGGCGAATTGACCACCTATGGATTCGCCGCCGAGCACGGGGCGGTAGACAATGGCGCGCTGGCGGGCGCCGGCATGACACTTTCCCTGCCGCTCGGCAACGGGCAGGTCCGGCTCGGCGCTACCTTGGCGGGGGAAGAGGGAGCGGTGATGGGGCTCGATGGCGGTACAGCCTTCGATTTCGGGTCCGGAAGCGCCATCGGTACACTGAGCTTGGGACTGGAACAGCCAATGTCGCCGGGCCTGTCGCTGTTCGGTCGCCTCGAATATGGCGCGGTCGCGCGCCAGGGTGGAGGCAACGGCTTGGTCTCTGACCTCTCGGGCCTGACCTTTTCCGGCATGGCGATCGGCGCCAGTTTCGCCGATGCAGTCGTCGCCGGCGACCGCCTCACCTTGTCAGTATCGCAGCCCCTGAAAATCGAATCCGGCACGGTGGAATTGACCCGGCCGGTTGCGCGCGTGGCCGATGGCAGCATCGTCAACCAGACCTCAAGCGCTGCGCTCGCATCATCGGGTCGGGAGATCGATTTGGGGCTGTCCTATCAGGCCAGTCTGCCCAACAAGGCGTCACTCAGCCTTGGCTTCAAACACGCCGTCAGCGCCGGACACGTCGCTGGACAGAGCGGCTCGGGGCTGATGATCGGCTATCGGCAGAACTTCTAGGGCTAACTTGCGCGGCTGACGCTGTGGACCACCACATCTGCCAGAATGGACTTCATCTCGCTTTCAGGCAGATGATCCAGGGCCGAGATGGCGGCCTTGGCATGATCCTGCGCCTTTTCCAGGGTCTTCTTCAACGTCTCGTAGCGGTTGAAGATGGCCACCACCTGATGCACTTCGAGATCGGTGGCTTCGGCATTGCCCAAAGCGGCAGCGATCAGCGCGCGCTCGCTTTCACTGGCGGACCGCAGCGCCAGGATCACCGGCAGGGTCATCTTGCCCTCGCGCAGATCGTCGCCGACATTCTTGCCCAGCGTGCCCGACTGCCCGCCATAATCGAGGGCATCATCGACAAGCTGGAAGGCATTGCCCAATTCCAGACCATACAACGCCAGCGCTTTGCGGCCGGCCTCGTCGGCCCCGCCCGACATGGCGCCCACCTCACAGGCTGCTTCGAACAGCACAGCGGTCTTGGCGCGGATTACTTCGGCATAGTCGGCGGCGGTCGTCTCGAGATCGCCTGTTTTGGCGAGCTGGAAGACTTCACCCTCTGCCATTACGGCAGAAGCGGCAGACAGCACCCCGAGCGCATCAACGTCGCGAGTTTCCACCATCATCATAAAGGCCTGGCCGAGCAGAAAGTCGCCCACCAGGATTGAGGCCTTATTGCCCCAGACCATGCGGGCGGCCGGCTTGCCGCGGCGCATGTCGCTTTCGTCAACCACATCGTCGTGCAGCAGCGTGGCATTGTGCATGAATTCGACGGCGGCAGCGAAATTGATGGCGCTGCCATCGCCCTTGCCGAACAAGGTCGCGGCGCCGACTGTCAGCATGGGCCTCAAACGCTTGCCACCACTTTCGATCAGATAGCGGGCCAGTTCGGGCACCATGTCCACATGGCTTTCGGCGCGCTCCAGAATAAGCGCGTTGACGCGCGCCATATCGTCCGCGGTGGCAGCTATAAGCCGGTCCACCGGGTTCACCTCTGGCACTTCATTGATCTGGGGCAGAACTGACACCGCCATAAAGTCCTTGATGCCTGAATGGCAATTCGGGTTGAGACCGTAGCGCCCAGCCATGTATGGTCCGGGCAAAACCAGCCTTCCGGTTGCGATGTCCCTAGACCAGCCTGCCCAGTTTGTAAAACATCAAACCATCACGCGCGACGCCTTTTTGGGCGGGCGGCTCACTCTGTCGCAGCCCCGCAACGGTTTTCGCGCCGGACTGGACAGTGTCCTGCTCGGCGCCGCCGTTCCTGCGGGCACGCGCAATCTGCTCGACATGGGGGCGGGGGTGGGAACGGCCGGGCTGAGCGCCCTGGTCATGGGGCTCGCCGAGAAGGCATGTCTGGTTGAACGCGACGACTCGACGTTAGGTTTGGCCCAGGACAATATTGTGCAAAATGGCTTCGCCGACCGTGCCGATCTGCTGGCGCTCGACATTCTGTCCAAGGGTGCTGAGCGTCGCGCCGCTGGTCTTGGTGATAATGCCCACGATGTAGTGATCGCCAATCCCCCCTTTTTCGGTGCGGGGCAGGGCACGCGAGCGCCCGATGCCGCAAGGGCCAATGCAAGGCACATGAACGCCGATAGTCTTGAAACCTGGGTGAAATGCGCCGCGACAGCCGCCAGCGCCGGTGGCAAGGCAATCTTCATCTATCCTGCCGAAGGTCTCGCGGCCCTGCTGGCGGCTTTTGATCGTCGCTTCGGCGACATCAACGTGCTGCCGCTCTGTCCGCGGCCGGCACAGTCGGCCACTCGCATTCTTGTGCGCGGGACAAAGGGGTCACGGGCGCCTGTAAAATTGCTGGCGTCGCGATACCTGCACGGCGAATTTGGCAACAGTTTTGCCCCGGAATTCGACGCCATTTTGCGCGGTGCGGCGGTGTTGGACTGGTAATGGCGCCACCGCCTGCCTAAATGTCCTGAGCATTCAGGGGAGCACACATGAACGAGACGCCCGCAGGCACCAAGCGCAATTGGCTAAGTCGCCTGATTCATCGCCCGCCTGTGGTTCCGGTGGTGCGCCTGCAGGGGGTGATCGCCGCCGAACAGCGTCCCGGCCGACTCAATATCGCTTCGGTGGAACCGCTGCTGGCCAAGGCCTTCAGCAAGAAATCAGCGCCCGCCGTGGCCGTCGTTATCAATTCACCTGGCGGATCGCCGGTGCAGAGCCGATTGATTTCAAAGCGCATTCGCGATCTGGCCAACGAGCATCATAAGCCTGTGCTGGTTTTCGTTGAGGACGCTGCCGCCTCGGGAGGTTATTTTATCGCCGTGGCCGGAGACGAAATTTTTGTCGACCCGTCCTCGATTGTTGGCTCTGTCGGCGTCATCATGGCAACCTTCGGCTTCGTGGGCGCCATCGACAAGCTCGGCATCGAGCGCCGCGTGCATACGGCGGGCCGAAACAAATCGACGCTCGACCCCTTCCTGCCGGAAAAGGCTGAAGACGTGGAGCGCATCAAGCGCTTCGAACTCGACATCCATCAGGTCTTCATCGACCATGTAAAGGCCGGGCGCGGCGGACGTCTAAAGGCCGACGATGATACTTTGTTCACCGGCGAATGGTGGACCGGCGTAAGGGGCGTGGAACTGGGCCTTGTCGACGCCATTGGCGATCTGCACACCGTCCTGCGTGAGCGCTTTGGCCCCGAAGTGGTGCTAAAGCCCATCGCGCCCAAACGCCCCTTCTTCGCTTTGCCCCGACTGGGATTTTCGGCTCAGGGCATGGTAGAGGACGTCACCACCTCCTTCGAAGATCGCGCCTGGTGGGCGCGGATCGGACTCTAGGTCTTAAAGCATGCTCCTGCGCATTCTGCTCTTTGTCGGTCTCGGCCTGTTGATCTACTTCGGCATTCGCCGCATCTGGAAGGATTGGACTAACAAGTTTAACCACGACGCTGAGGAAGCCAAGCGCGTCGCCCGCGAACGCGACCGGGCAGAGCGCGCCAAACCCGGCGTCATCGACCTTAAGCGCGGCGAGGACGGGACCTATCGACCGAAGGACGGGGATCGCGGCTAGCGCCATTGACCATGCGGACCCACCAATCTAGAGGTTTGTCCGGCTCTAGACCTAGGACTGCCTGATGACCTCTCGCCCCGCCCACATGGACCCGAAGAATTCTTTTCAGGGTCTGATCCTGACGCTGCAGCAATTCTGGGCTGAGCAGGGTTGCGTAATCCTGCAGCCCTACGACATGCAGATGGGCGCGGGAACTTTCCATACGGCGACGACGCTGCGCTCCCTGGGTCCGAAGCACTGGAAGGCCGCTTATGTGCAGCCATCCCGCCGGCCAACCGATGGCCGCTATGGCGAGAACCCCAATCGGCTGCAGCACTATTACCAGTTCCAGGTGATCCTGAAGCCCTCGCCGGACAATATTCAGCAGCTCTACCTCGACTCGCTGGCCGCCATCGGCCTTGACCAGAGCGTGCACGACGTGCGCTTTGTCGAAGACGACTGGGAGAGCCCGACCCTGGGCGCCTGGGGGCTGGGCTGGGAATGCTGGTGC
>JBGTUK010000140.1:0-7054 GCA_041939225.1 Devosia sp. | reverse complement strand
TTCTGGCCGCGGTCGTCAAGGGTACGGCGTTCTCGGTAAGGGCCGATGGAGCGGCATCCACCGTTGCGGTGTTCAGAGGCACTGTTGAAGTCAGCGATAGCCGGTCGTCAGAGCCGGTCAGTCTCGGTGCCGGCCAGGAGGTGTCCGCAACGCCGACACAGGTCGTGAGCGCCGCGAAAGTGACACCGGTCTCCGGGGCCGTCACTCCACCACCCACCCCATCGCAGCCCTCGACGGCAACGCCATCGGCGTCCGGCGGAAGTGAGACCACGAAGGCCACGACGAGCACTGGCAGTGGCGGAAGCGCTAGTGGCGGCGCCGGCGGCAGCAGTAGCAGTAGCAGCAGCGGCAGTAGCGGCGGTGGCTGGGGCGGCTGGAGTGGCGGCGATGACGACGACGATGATGATGATGATGACGACGATGACGATGATGACGACGACGATGACGATGACGATGACGATTGAGACGCCTGACGTCTGATGCAGAGCAAAAGTGCGCCGGGAAAACCCTTCTGGCGCATTTGTCTTTTGTTGCCTGGATAACGCGGGCCAATACTGCTGTCAGGGGCAACTTCTCTGGTTGCCTGCCAGCGCCCTCCTACTACCACATGGTCTGTTTCGCCCGTTCCGGCCAAGCCTCGTCATAGCTGTCGCCACCTACTTCTTCTGCCGTCATCGCGGCCAGGATCTGGCCGGGGGTGGGCAGGCCGGCGGGGTCGACGTGGCGCTCAGGGTTCCAGAGTTCGGACCGGATGATTGCGCGGGCGCATTGGAAATAGACCTCCTCGATTTCGAGAACGATTACCGAGCGCGGTGCCTTATCCTCAATCGCAAAGCTTTCGAGCAGAGCCGGATCGATGGACAGGTGCGCCCGGCCGTTGACGCGCAGGGTGGTGCCCGAGCCGGGTATGAGGAAGAGCAAGGCGCAGCGCGGGTCGCGTATGATGTTGCGCAGGCTATCGATGCGGTTATTGCCGCGTCGATCCGGGAGCATCAATGTCGTGTCATCATGGACGCGCACAAAGCCCGGCTTGTCGCCGCGCGGTGAGCAATCAATGCCTTCGGGACCGATCGTGGCCAGCGCGGCAAAGGGACTGACCGCGATCAGGCGCCGGTAGTGGGGCGTCATGGCAGACGCCACCTTGACGGTGGAAGCGGGCGCAGGGGCAGGTTGATAGAGCGCCTCCAGCTGGTCGAGGCTGATGATTTTGGTCATGAAACGGTGCCTGTAAACCGCGTCGTGATCGATCGCGCGCTGGGATTGGCGTGTAACCCAGCCTATATGACAATCGAAAGACAGGTCGAGACCAGGAGAGTGGCCATGGATGCGCAAAATTTCCCCGTGACCCGCACCGATGCCGAATGGCGCGAGCGGCTGAGCGAAGAGCAATATTATATCATGCGTCAACATGGCACCGAGCGGCCGGGTTCCTGCGCCTTGCTGCATGAAAAGCGCCCCGGCACCTTTTCCTGCGCCGGTTGCGACACACCGCTCTTTGCCGCGACACTGAAATTCGAAAGTGGGACAGGTTGGCCCAGCTTCAACGACCCGATCCCCGGTTCGGTTGAAACCACCACCGACCGCAGCCATGGCATGGTGCGCACCGAAGTGCATTGCGCCACCTGTGGCAGCCATTTGGGTCATGTCTTCCCCGATGGGCCGCCGCCGACCGGCCTGCGCTATTGCATCAATGGGGTGGCGCTCAATTTTACGCCCGAGGCATGAAGTTTTCTGCCAATCTGAGCATGCTCTATACCGAGCATGACTTTCTTGATCGCTTCGCCGCCGCAGCCAGAGATGGCTTTGGCGGTGTTGAATTTGTATCCCCCTATGATGACCCGCCGCAGGTTGTCGCCGAGGCGGCCCGGGCCGCGGGGCTCGCGGTGGTGCTGTTCAATGTGCCGGCTGGCGATTGGGCGGCGGGGGAGCGGGGCTGCGCCTGCCAGCCGGGGCAGCAGGCCAAGTTTCGGGCCGAGATCGACCGGGCAATAGACTATGCCGGGGCGCTGGCCTGTCCGCGTCTTCACATCATGGCCGGCCTCGTGCCCGAGGGCGTCACCCCTGCCGAGGCAGAGGCTGTATTCATCGACAATTTGGGCTGGGCCGCCGAACGGCTGGCAGGCGCGGGCGTGGTCGGGCTGATCGAGCCGATCAACCCGATCGACATGCCCGGCTATGGGCTATCCCGTCTCGACCAGGCCGAGCGCGTGCTGGCGGCGGTGGGGCACGATAATCTGCGCCTGCAATACGACGTCTATCACATGGCAATGATGGGCGAGGATGTGGTGCACCAGTTCATGCGCCTGCTGCCGATCATCGACCATGTCCAGATTGCCGACAAGCCAGGTCGGCATGAGCCGGGCAGCGGTGGAATTGATTTTCCAGCCGTTTTCGCGGCCATTCGGGCGAGCGGCTACCAGGGTTGGGTGGGGGCAGAATACCTGCCGACCGCCAGGACCAGCATGGGCCTTGGCTGGCGTGGGCGCGCCTGAGATCAGGTGCCGCGCGGCTTGGCCCGGCTGGTGGCCGGGGCGGCGATTGGATCGTCGGGCCAGGGGTGGCGGGGATAGCGGCCTTTGAGGTCGCGGGCCACATCCTTCCAGCTGCCGCGCCAGAAACCGGGTAGATCCCGCGTGGTCTGAATCGGCCTATGAGCCGGTGAAAGCAGCACCAGCAAAAGCGGTATCCGGCCATTGGCAATGCTGGGATGTCGGTCAAAGCCGAACAGCTCCTGCACCCGGACTTCCAGCGCCGGCCCATTTTCGGCGGCGTAGTCGATCGGCAAATGACTGCCCGAAGGGGCGTGAAAATGGCTTGGCAGGAGCCTTTCCATTTCCTGCTTTTTTGCCCAGGGCAGCAGGGCTTCCAGTGCCGCGCCCAGATGCTCGGCAGTGAGCGCGGAAAGCCGGGTTTCACCCAATATGTGCGGGACCAGCCAGGCGGGGTCGGCGGCAAGGGCGGTGTCCGTCAGGTCTGGCCAATCCACCCCCAGGCTCTGATGAAGAAAACTGGCGCGGGCGCGCTGAGCTTTCTGCTCCTTGCTCCAGGGCAGCGCCTCCACCCGCTTGATGGCGGCTTCGGCAAGGAGCTTGGCGGCGGTGTCGAAATCGGTCACCGGCGCGGTTTCGTCGGCCAGCCGCAAGGCGTCGAGCCGCCGCTGACGGCGGGCGCGCACGGCGCCGCTGGCAGGATCGAAGGTCAGGGTGGTTTCGGTGCGGATATGGTTGGCGAACAGGGTTTCGAGTTCGCCCGTATCCAGCGCCGCGGCCGAACGGATACGCCCTTGTGTGGCGCTGCCAGTTACATCGGCGACAACAATGAAGGGCGCGCCGGCCAGGGCATGGGTTTCATCGAGCTGGGCCTGTCGTCCATTGGCGAGGCGGAAGCGGCCGCGGGCACCTGCTGATTGCGCCACCCGATCTGGAAACGCCCGGGCGAGGTGATGGCCGGGCGACAGGTCCTCGCCGGATGACCCTCCAGCCTGCTTCGTCCAGCGGCGGGCCAAACCGCGGGCCTCTTCGGCGCGGCGCGATCGATCCGTGCGAAAACGCTCGAGGCGGCGACCGAGATCAGTATCGTCTCCCCCCAGCCCGCGCTCTCCGATCAGCACGGCCAGTTCGGCGGCGGTTTGTGCATCGCCGTCTTCGGCTCCGGCGACGACCATGTGAGCGAGGCGCGGATGCAATGGCAATTTGGCCAGGGCTTTGCCGGCTGGTGTGAGGTGCCCGACCTCGTCGATGGCGTCGAGGCGCTGGAGGAGCGCCTTGGCCTCGGCCCAGGCCGGGGCGGGCGGGGGATCGAGGAAGGCCAGGGCCTTTGGATCGGTGACGCCCCAATTGGCCAGGTCGAGCAGCAGTCCCGAGAGATCGGCGGCGAGGATTTCCGGGGTCTCGAACGGTTCGAGCGCGGCACTCTGGCCCTGGTGCCAAAGCCGGATGCAGATACCGGGGCTGGTACGGCCCGCGCGGCCGCGGCGCTGGTCGGCGCCGGCGCGGGATACGCGGCGGGTGGCGAGGCTGGTCATGCCGGTGGCCGGTTCATAGACTGGCACCCGGCGAAAACCTGAATCGATGACAATGCGCACCCCTTCGATGGTCAGCGAGGTTTCGGCAATCGAGGTTGCGAGCACGATCTTGCGCCGGCTTTCGGGTGCCGGCTGGATGGCCCGATCCTGCTCGGCGGGCGAGAGCTGGCCATAAAGTGGCGCCAGATCGGTATTGGCGGGCAGACGGGTGGCGAGCCGTTCGGCGGTGCGGGTAATCTCGCCCTGCCCGGGCAGGAACACGAGCACCGATCCTTCATGTTCGCGCAGGGCGGCAATTGTCGCACTGGCCACCTGGTCTTCGAGGCGCTGCAGCGGGTCGGGTTCAAGATGAAAGGTTTCGACCGGAAAGGTGCGCCCGGGGCTGTCGATGACCGGCGCGTCATCGAGCAATGCGGCGACGCGCGCGCCATCGATGGTGGCGGACATGACCAGCAACCGGAGGTCCGGCCGTAGCGCGCGGGCGTCGAGCGCCAAGGCGAGTCCCAGATCCCCATCAAGGCTGCGTTCGTGGAACTCATCGAAGATGACGGCCGCGACGCCGCTCAGTTCCGGGTCGCCCAGCAGCATGCGGGTGAAGACACCCTCCGTCACCACTTCGATGCGGGTGCGGGCGGACACCTTGGTTTCCATGCGCACGCGGTAGCCCACAGTCTGGCCGACCTCCTCGCCCAGCAGCCGGGCCATTTGCCGGGCGGCGGCCCGGGCGGCGAGGCGTCGCGGCTCGAGCATGATGATGCGGCCCTCGCCACGCCAAGGGGCATCGAGCAGGGCCAGCGGCACGCGTGTCGTCTTGCCAGCGCCCGGCTGGGCCACCAGCACGGCCGACACACCGGCCGCCAGAGCATCGGCCAGGGCGGGCAGGACGGCATCGATGGGCAATGGGGGCATGGCTATGGGCATAAAGAGCCGATAGCCTTTGCAGCGGCCAGCACGCAAGGGTCGTCACGACCGGCGCCATTTCTGAAGCTTCTTCATCGCAGGCGTACTTGCCGGTTCTCCTTTGTCCTAGAGTGGGTTAGGGTGCATGCTGTTCCACCGATTGCCTGGAGTGGCGCATGCAACTGACCCGTATCGCCAATGACCAGATCACCGTCGATATCGCGGCGCTTGGCGCTGAGATGCAGTCGATCCAGACACGCGATGGCCGGCAGTGGCTCTGGCATGGCGATGCTGCCTATTGGACCGGCCGCTCGCCCCTCCTGTTTCCAATTGTCGGCAAGGCGCCCAATGACACGGTGACAGTGCGCGGTGCACCTTTCCAGATGAGCCAGCATGGCTTTGCCCGGCGCAGTAATTTCTCGCTCGTGGTCGAGGAATCCGATCGCTGCGTTTATCGGCTGGCCGCCTCCGAGGCGAGCCGGGCGATGTATCCCTTTGATTTTCAGCTCGATGTCGAGCATCGGGTGGAGGGGCGTGCGATCGTGGTCAGCGCTGCCGTTACCAATGGTGACCACCAGATCATGCCCTACGGTATCGGCTTTCATCCCGCCTTTGCCTGGCCGCTACCGGGCGCCGAAGACAAGCCGCATAGTATTGAGCTGGACGACGGCGGCGCCCCGGCATTGCGTCGTCTGTCGGGCGGGCTGGTGGACCCGAAAGCGCTGCCCTCGCCCTTTGACGCAGGGCAGATGACGCTGGATCACAGCCAGTTTGCCGATGATGCCATGCTGTTTCCCGAAGGTGCGGGCGCCGGACTGGTCTATGGCCCGGCCGCGGGGCCAAGCGTGCATTTCACCTGGGAGAACCTGCCCAATTTTGCCCTTTGGACCAAGCCGGGCGCCGGTTTCATTTGTCTTGAACCCTGGCATGGGACAGCGGCCGCGGTGGGCGGATCAGAAGAGTTGAGCGAACGGCCCTACACAGAATTGCTGGGCGCGGGCGCGACGGCACGGTACAGCTTTCGGGCGGAACTCCGCGGTTAAAGCGCTATTCGGCCGCGCCGCGTTCTTCGACCAGTTCGTCTGGACCATTGGGATCGCCCGGCGCGGTCTCTGCGCCAAGATCGGGGAAGGCGGCAATGCGTGCTCCACGGAAATCGGTGCGCAGAACAATCAGTCCGCGCTCTTCGAACCAGGTCAGCAGGCGCCGGGCACGGCTGGATGAGTGGGTGCCATAAAGCCGGGCCAGCGTGGCGTCGGAGGGGCAGGGGGCGCCGGTCAACGCGGCCTGGGCAATGACCAGGAACACGCCCTGCACATCGTCGGTCAACGTTTCGGAAAGGCTTAGGGCCTGCTGCCAGCCATCGGAGGCGGCGGTTTGTTCATCAGGCGCCACCCGGGCGATGGCAAGTAGCCGCTTAAAGGCCGGCAAGGCCGGTGGATCACCCGGAATGCGCCGGATGCGGCAGCGAACCAGGAAATCCTGATAAAGCTGCGCTGTGTTGCGGAAACCCGCGTCAGGGTCGCTCATCAGCTCGACCATCACCGCCTGGATCACGGCTTCGCGCTCGGCCTCGTCGATTTCGGGGAACAGCGACACGGGCTCTTCCGGTGCTTCGGCTCGGGCCTTGGCACGGGCCTCGGCGACCTGGGCCAGCAATTCATTGGTCGATGGCGGCGGGGGCGGTGTTGGGCGACGGACGACTGGCCGGGCCAGTTCCTCGGGGTCCTGGGTGAAGATCAGATCGGCCGCATCGGCAGGCGCCTCGGGCAATGGGGTCAGCTTGGGGCTGGTCGAGCGCGCCGCGGTTTCCACGCTACCGATGACGACATCCCCGAGCAATTTCCCCCGATGCCCGGTGCCCTCTCCGGCGAGGAGCGAAAAAGACAACACGTCGGTGGGGCGCCTTTCCCCGCGCCAATCCCGATTGATCTCGCGAATCGCGGGATCATCCACCAGGGCGATGGAGAGTTCCGATGTCGCGTGCCCCACCTGGGAAAGCATGATTCTCGATCGACGGCGCAACAGGCCCAGGTCGACCCGGTCGCCGCGCACCCCGGAAGGCGGCCCGCTGATCCGGATCGGCATCAACGCGGGCCGTCGGCACCCGACCCGTTGCCGCCGGATGAA
>JBGTUK010000139.1:0-7065 GCA_041939225.1 Devosia sp. | reverse complement strand
GGTCGACAAATTTGTTGGGCACGGGCGGCAGGTGGTCATGCACCGCATTGACCACGCTCTCGTACTGATGCGGGCCGGTGATGGCGAGCACGCTGGGATGGGTTTCGCGGATCAGGTTTTCCTCGACGCCAAGACAACCGGTAACGATGACGCGACCGTTTTCGTTGAGCGCTTCGCCAATCGCCTCGAGGCTTTCCTGCTTGGCGCTGTCGAGGAAACCGCAGGTGTTGACCAACACGACATCGGCGCCGGCATAGTCGCGGCTGAACGAATAACCCTGCGCGCGCAGGGTGGTCATAATACGCTCGCTGTCGACGAGAGCCTTGGGGCAGCCGAGGCTGACGAGCCCGATTTTGGGCGCCTGAGTCATGCGCGTCACATTTTCCGGTGCTGGATAGGATGGCGCGTCATACAGAATGTTTGACGGTTACGCAATGTGACTGACCGGCAACAGGGGTCTGTCTGCAATGCAGTGGGCCACGAACGCATGAGCGTTACTGTTTCGTCTGGGTGAACAGCGCGTGCGGTGATTGCCGGGTTTTGCCCAATCCGGCTGCGGGTTAGGTCAAAAGTCTGTTCAGCGCCTTTCGGCGCAGCAAGAAGGAAGATTCTTATGACCGATCGTCTCTCCGCATACGCGCCGCAAGCCCTGTCCGTGTTGCGCGTCGTTGCAGCGCTGCTGTTCCTCGCCCATGGCACGCAGAAGCTGATAGGCTTCCCGGCCGCCGAATTTGCGCCGCCGATGTTCTCGATTTTCTGGTTTGCCGGCGTGATCGAAATCATCACCGGCGTTTTGATTGGTATCGGCCTGTTCACCCGTCCGGCGGCCTTCCTCGCCTCGGGCACAATGGCCTTTGCCTATTGGATGGCCCATGCGCCAGCCAATTTCTTTCCCACCAATAATGGCGGCGACGCGGCCATTCTGTTCTGCTTTGTGTTCCTGTTTCTGGTCTTCGCTGGTCCGGGCCGCTGGGCCGTAAACGAAAAGTAGGGTCGGCTAAGCCCGTCAGGGTCAAAACTGCGACGGCCGCTCGAAAGAGCGGCCTGTTTGCTTTTAGGTAACCGATTTGGGCGGGGTGCGCTTGGCAGTGCGGCGAGGCTTGTGGGTTTCCCCTGGCTTGGTGGCCGGTTCGCGGGGCGCTTCGTCGGCAGGTTTGGTCTGCGGTAGCGGTTCGGTAGCCGGGGTGATGTATTCATCGGCTTCGGCAAAGTCGCGTTCGTCGCCCTCTTCGGCCAGATCACGAATGGCGTCGCGCACCTCGTCGAGCAGGGATGCGGAGAAGCGCGAGCGCTGCACCGTGTCGCCCGCGGCCTCCTGGCTCTTGAACCAAACCAGAAGCGCCTCGCAGCCAATGCGCAGACCGACCAGAGAGAGCAGACCGAAGACCACAATCTCCAAGAGGCCCCAGAGGCCGTCGCCAAAACCGGTGCCGAAGCGGAAGAAGAAGTGGCTGACGGCCCAGAGTAGGATTGCCGCTAATCCCAATGCATAGAAGATGGGCACCAGCTTGGGCGAGAGGATCGCGTCGAGCCGGAACAGGGTCTGGCGCGTCAGCAGGCGCTTCAAGTCATCCAAAGTCATGGCAGGCTCCTAGAATCCCTCATCTACTGCGCAAGTTGGTCGGATGGTGCCGCAATGGCAAGGCTGGTGGGTCCAAAAATCGCTTCAAACCGCCCGCGCAGCACCGAATCAACTTCGGCTATCGAGACCAGAGCCCCCAGATCCTCGAATGAGGTCACGCCCTGGTCGGTAATGCCGCAGGGCACGATACCGTCATAGTGGGAAAGGTCGGGCGCAATATTGAGCGAAATGCCATGAAAGGTAACCCATTTGCGCACCCGAACGCCGATGGCCGCTATCTTGTCCTCCCGGGCGAGACCCTTGTCCGGGCGCGACACCCAGACGCCGACGCGACCCTCGCGGCGCCCGCCGGAGATATTGTGCGCCGCTAGCGTGTCGATGACCCACTGTTCCAGGCCCTGCACCAGGCAACGGATATCGCGGCCGCGTTTGGTCAGGTCCAGCATGACATAGGCCACGCGCTGGCCAGGGCCGTGATAGGTGTACTGTCCGCCACGCCCGGCGGGATACACCGGAAAGCGCGGACTAAGCAGATCTTCAGGGCGGGCCGAGGTGCCGGAGGTATAGAGCGGGGGATGCTCGAGCAGCCAGACGGCCTCGGGCGCCGCGCCGACGGCGATTGCGGCCACGCGCTCATCCATCATGGTGAGGGCCAATTCATAGTCCAGCGGGCGCTCGAATATGCGCCATTCGACCGGCCTTGCGTCGTCGCGATGCAGTTTCGCGTCGATTTGGCACGCTTCATTTGCGTTTGTTAAGACTTCCATAACCAGCTCTGGCTGACCCTCATGGAGAAACGAATCCTTGGCGCTGCGGCGTCGGACCCGGGACTGCACCTTATTTATGAACACCCTGGACAATATTGAAGTCGATATCACGGTCGAGCTGGGCGCGACCACCATGCCGATTCACCACATGCTGCGCATGGGCCGTGGCGCGGTGATCGAACTGGACGCCACCGAGCACGATCCCTTGCGCATCTATGCCAATAGCACGCTGGTCGCCAAGGGCGAGGTCAATGTGGAAGAGGGGCATCTGCGTGTGTTCGTTACCGAGAAGGTGCTGCGCTTCGGCTGAAGCTGGCGCGTCGGGGCAAGGCCTTGGGGTCTTTGCACAGGGACGCGAAAAACTCCGATTATCCGCTTGTGGTTGGGCAAGAGCTTTGCTAAACCCCCACTCGCTTCGGGACCAACGGAACTGAAGCTTCTACCACACTGTGCGGTCGTGGCGGAATTGGTAGACGCGCAGCGTTGAGGTCGCTGTATCGCAAGATGTGGAAGTTCGAGTCTTCTCGACCGCACCAGTCACTTAGGGCCACTTCATCGTTTCTGTGAACGATGAAGTGGCCCTAAGTGTTTCTGGCTCTCTCAAAGCTTATGCAGGCGCACCGGGCCGCCCTTGGCGCGGGCTATGACCTTCTTTGACTCCAGATCGAGATGAACGGCCTTGAGCCACCAGCCCGCCTTTGCGCCGTCGGGGAAAAGGTCCTGGGAGAGGTGCGGCAGCAGTGCTTCCTTGGCCTCGGCCACGGTAAGTCCCGGTGACTCGGCGGGCAGGATGGTCATCAGCGCATCGCGCATGGCCATGTACTTGGCGCGGTCCACGCGCTCGGTGTGGTCGGGATGATTGATATTGCCGATGGTAATCTTGTCGTCAGCGTCAGGCATCGATCTTCTCCTCGACGGCGATCTTGGGGGACTTGAAGCCCATGGCGATCCACTCGCCGAGCAGTTTGGCGTAAAAGCCGGCGGTTGTCATAGTTCCGGCAGGAAGGGAATCGTCGAGGGTCGCGCCGTCCGGAACATCGCCGGTCTGGGTGCGGATCCGGGGAGCGGGGCGTTGGCCTTCAGGCCAGAGGCCGGTAAACAGGCTGACCCAGTGACCGCTTTCAAACTCGAGGAACACAGGCGTATGGCAGCACGTGGTGAGCACCCGTCGCGTCGGTGCGTCGTCGTTGAGACGAAATTCTGTCAGCTTGGCGGTGCCGTCAGGAAATCGCACCCGATCCTTGCGGTAGAGAGCATAGGGCACCCCGCCATTGTCAGCGGCGATGGGAAAGGCCGGGGGCAGGGTGGACAGACGCTGCGCAGCGCTGCGACAGGACTTGCAGTGACACTCCGATGCGCTGAACGGGTCTCCAATGACTTCAAGGCTGAACTGGCCGCAGGCGCAACGCAGCGTGGTGATTGATTTCGGCATACCGGGTTCTGTCCCTTTGATTTCCGATGGTTCTGGAGTCCCTTTGCGGTCCGATAGAACCAGACCTTCGGCTCCAAAGCTTGTCGTCGCAACATCTCCCGAAGAACCATTGTCCGATTTTTCGCGTGTCGCTTTGTCTACGACGATAGGGCGTGGTGTGTTTCGACAGGGTAACGAGATGAAAAGTTTCCAAGAAATGCGAGGCAGTTGCGCGTTCAAACGAACTTTTCGGTCACCGATGTGAACCGTCATTGAAGCGTCACCAAAGCTTCAAGTGAACGTCAAGCAAGCTCAATAGAGGGGACGGGCAGGTCGGTGCCCGAGGGCGGACGGCTTGTGCGCCGGTGCTTTCGGTTCGTTTCGTATTGTTTCGAACATCCGGGCCGGCGCTCACACACAATGCAGGTCTGGCTGGAGCCGGGTGACCCAACGCGGTCGCGCCGGCCCATTGGGAGACAACCATGAAGACTCTGAAACGCGCGGGCCTTGCTGCCCTTTCCCTGATGCTGTCCACTTCCGTGGCTTTTGCGCAAACCGAAGTGACCTGGTGGCACGCCATGGGTGGCGAACTGGGCGAAAAGCTCGAAGAAATTGTGGCCGGCTACAATGCCAGCCAGTCCAACTATGTCGTGACGCCGGTCTACAAGGGTACTTATGCCGAGACCATGACCGCTGCGATCGCTGCATTCCGTGCTGGCGAGCAGCCCGAAATCGTGCAGGTGTTCGAAGTGGGTACAGGCACCATGATGGCCGCCCAGGGCGCCGTCTATCCCGTGTATCAGCTTATGGCCGACATGGACGCCGGTTTCGATCCGGGCGCTTTCCTGCCAACGGTCGTAGGTTACTACACCGACACTGAGGGCAACATGCTCTCCATGCCGTTTAACTCCTCGACCCCGATCATGTACTACAACAAGGACGTGTTCGAAGCCGCTGGCCTTGATCCTGAAACGCCGCCCAAGACCTGGGAAGAACTCGAAGCCTTTTCGCGCCAGATCATGGAAGCGGGCGCTGCCGAGTGCGGCTTCACCTCGGGCTGGATTTCCTGGGCACAGCTCGAGAACTTTTCGGCCTGGCACAATCAGCCGATCGGCACGCTCGAGAACGGCTTTGGTGGCCTGGACACCGAGTTCGTCGTCAACGGCCCGCTGCAGGCCAAGCACTGGGAAAACCTCAAGAACTGGCAGGATGAAGGCGTTTTCCAGTATGGTGGTCCGGGCGGTGGTGCAGATGCGCCGTCGAAATTCTACACCGGTGAATGCGCCATCTACATGAACTCCTCGGCCTCGCGTGCTGGCGTTCTCGCCAATGCCGAGGGCTTTGAAGTCGGCTTCGGCATGCTGCCGCATTATGAAGAAGTCGAGCCGCAGAACTCGATCATCGGCGGCGCGACCCTGTGGGTGCTGCAGGGTGCCGATGAAGCCCAGTACCATGGCGTTGCGGATTTCTTCTCGTACCTCTCTTCGGCCGAAGTGCAGGCCGACTGGCACCAGTTCTCGGGTTACCTGCCGATTACCCAGGCCGCCTATGAGCTCGGTCAGGAACAGGGCTATTACGAAGCCAATCCGGGTTCGGACGTGGCCATCAAGCAGATGACCCTGAACGCCCCGACCGAAAACTCCAAGGGCTTGCGCTTTGGCAATTACGTCCAGATCCGTGACGTGATCGACCAGGAGTTCCAGGCTCTGCTGACCGGCGACAAGTCGGCCCAGCAGGCGCTCGATGATCTGGTCAGCCGCGGCAACCAGATCCTGCGCGATTTCCAGGCTGCCAATCAGTAAGGCGGACTGACACTACCGGGCGGTGGCAGCTGGTCTGCCCCGCCCATTCGTCTTTACCGAAGCGGCTACAACTGGCGCTTCCGCGGATCGGGTCGATGGATACCAAACGCACAGTCTTTCCCTCGCAGGGGCTGCCATATCTTCTGGTAGCGCCGCAACTGATCATCACGATCATCTTCTTCATCTGGCCGGCCGGACAGGCGGTCAAATCCTCCTTCGAGCGGGAAGATCCGTTCGGGCTCTCGACCAGCTTCGTTGGCCTGCTGCACTATCTTCGCCTGTTCCAGGAGCCAGATTACCTGGCTTCTGTTGGCCGCACCGCCCTGTTCGCCCTGGCGGTGACACTCATCTCGATGGGGCTGGCGCTGGTGCTGGCGGTGGCGGTGAACCGTCTGATCCGCGCCGGCACGGCTTATTCGACAATGCTGCTCTGGCCCTATGCCGTCTCGCCCGTGGTGGCCGGCATATTGTGGTGGTTCATCTTCAATTCCTCGACCGGCATCCTGCCCTATATGCTGGAGTTCTTCGGCGTCGACTGGAACCACCAGCTCAACGGCGCGCACGCGATGATCCTGATTATCGTGGCGGCGAGCTGGAAGCAGATCTCCTACAATTTCCTGTTTTTCCTGGCCGGGCTGCAATCAGTGCCGCAATCGCTCAACGAGGCAGCGGCCATAGACGGGGCAGGGCCGTTCAAGCGGTTCTGTACAATCGTCTTTCCATTGCTGTCGACGTCCACCTTCTTCCTGATGATCGTCAATCTCAACTACACCATGTTCGACACCTTCGGGGTGATCGATGCGACCACTGCTGGCGGGCCGAACCAAGCCACAAATACGCTGGTCTACAAGGTCTATACCGACGGCTATATCGGGCTGAATCTGGGGTCGAGCTCGGCCCAGTCGGTCATTCTCATGCTCTTCGTCATCGTGCTCACCGTGATCCAGTTCCGCTACGTGGAACGCCGGGTCCAGTATTAGGAGGCCGGGTCAATGGTCGAAAATCGTCCCTGGCTGACTTTCCTCACCCATTTCGTGCTAATCTGCGGCGTCGTGATCGTGGTGTTCCCGGTCTATATCGCGCTCATTGCCTCGACCCATGGGCCGACTGCGCTCTCGTCCGGCATGATGCCGCTGCTGCCTGGTGCCGAGTTGTGGAACAATGTGGTGCAGGTTTTGACCGAACAGCGTCGCGGCGTCGCGCCCTTCTGGCTGATGGCCTGGAACTCGCTCTGGATGGCGATCATCATTACCGTGGGCAAGATCGCCATCTCGCTGCTGTCGGCGTTTGCCATCGTGTACTTCCGCTTCCCCTTCAAGGGCATCTGCTTCTGGCTGATCTTCATCACCCTGATGCTGCCCGTGGAAGTGCGCATTGGCCCCACGTACCAGGTGGTATCCAACCTGGGCATGCTCAACACCTACGCGGGCCTCACGGTGCCGCTGATCGCCTCGGCGACGGCAACGTTCCTGTTCCGCCAGTTCTTCCTGACGGTGCCCGATG
>JBGTUK010000138.1:0-7208 GCA_041939225.1 Devosia sp. | reverse complement strand
TGCGCGATGGCCAGCGCTCCATGCTGGTCATCACCCACTATCAGCGTCTCCTGAACCACATTGTCCCCGATGTCGTGCACGTCTTCTCGGACGGCAAGATCGTTGAGAGCGGCGACAAGGACCTGGCCCTCAAGCTTGAGGCCAAGGGCTATGCCAGCTACGGCGGAGAGGCTGCCTAAATCATGCGCGCAAACTTCCCCGTTCGCCTCGGCCCGGCCGAGGACGCTCTTATCGCTCAGCTCAAGGCCGCCGGCGCTGATGCTGCGGCCGAGCGCATCACTGTGGCCGGCCTGCCGACCCGTCGCGTCGAGAGCTATCACTACACCGATCTGAAGACTCTGCTGCGTGCGATCCCGCCGCTGGCAACGGCCGCCAATGAAGCCAGCGCCCCGGCGCTGCGCATTCCCGGTGCCTACAATCTGATGATTGCCAATGGCGCGATCCAGAATGCCGCCACGGCCCCGGCTGGCGTAATCGTCGGCAAGGCAGAAGGCGGCGTGCTGACCACCCGTGATGATGTCCTTGTGCACATCAATGGTGCGCTTGCAAAAGAAGCGCTGACCCTCACGCTGGAAAACAGCGTCGATCCGGCCATTCAGGTTGAGCGTCGTATCGAAGGCGAGTCGGCCCATGTCGCCGATGCGCTCAAGGTCTTCGTGGCAGATGATGCCTCGGCGACCATTGTCGAAACTTTTTCGGGCTCTGACGCCGCGCATGTGGGCAATCACGCGACGTATATGTCGGTAGGCAAGAATGCGGTGGTGACCCATATCACCATTGATCTCAGCGCCCGTGCCGTGTCGCACTTTGCCACCAACGAGTATCAGCTCGCCGATGGCGCCAAGCTGCGCACCCTGGTGATCCATGCCGGCGCCGGCCTCGCCCGAACCCAATTGTTCCCGCGCATGGCAGGCGCGGAGGCACATGCAGATCTGACCGGTCTCAATCTGGTGGCCGATGGTCAGCACGCCGACATCACCATGGAAGCACTGCATGCGGTGCCGCACACCTCCTCGCAGCCACTGTTCAAGTCCATCGTGCGTGGCCGCGCCAAGGCCGTCGTACAGGGCAAGCTCGTTGTCGCTCGTGACGCGCAGAAGACCGATGCCAAGTTCATGCATCAGGGCCTGATGCTTTCGGATGAAGCGGAGATCCTCTCCAAGCCCGAACTCGAGATTTATGCCGACGACGTTGTCTGCGGCCATGGTTCGACATGCGGCATGATCGACGAGGACAGTCTCTTCTATTTGATGAGCCGGAGCATTCCCAAGGCCGAGGCAGAGACCATGCTGGTGCGCGGCTTCATTGCCGAGCTTTTCGATCCGATCGAGGACGAAGAGCTCAATGAAGCATTGCAGGGCATCGTCGATGGCTGGCTGATGGGCTCCAAGTAGCCTCTACACACACACGATTACGCCCTCCCCTTATTAGGGAGGGCGTCTCGCCGGGCCCGCCGGGCCGTGGCAAAGATAGGGAGGGGGTAACCCCTATGACCTTCGACCTCGAAAAAATCCGAGCCGATTTCCCGATCCTGTCCGAACAGATCCACGGGAATAAGCTTGTCTATCTCGATAGCGGCGCCTCGGCCCAGAAGCCGGTCCAGGTCCTGAACCGAATGGACCATGCCTTCCGGCATGAATATGCCAATGTGCATCGCGGCCTGCATACGCTCGCCAATCGCGCCACCGAGGGCTACGAGGCCGGCCGCGAGAGCGTGCGCCGCTTTCTCAATGCTGGTCGTGTCGAAGAGATCATTTTCACCCGGTCTGCCACTGAGGCGATCAATCTCGTCGCGTCATCATTTGCCGGCCCGCGGATCGGCGAAGGCGATGAGATCGTTACCACGATCATGGAGCACCACTCCAATATCGTCCCCTGGCACTTTCATCGTGAGCGCAAAGGCGCCGTAATCAAATGGATCGATGTCGATGACGATGGAGTTCTCGACATCGCAGCCTTTGAAGCGTCGCTTTCGGACCGTACCCGTATCGTCGCCGTTACGCATATGTCCAACGTCCTGGGCACGGTCAATCCAATCAAGCAAATCATCGAACTGGCCCATGCCCGTGGCATCCCGGTCCTTGTTGATGGCTCGCAGGGCGCTGTCCACACCAGCGTGGATGTGCAGGACCTCGGTGCCGATTTCTACGTGATGACAGGTCACAAGCTCTACGGGCCCACCGGGATCGGCGTGCTCTTCGGCAAATACGATCTGCTGGCCGAAATGCAGCCCTATCAGGGCGGCGGCGAAATGATCGAGACCGTCACGCTTGAGGGCGTCACCTACAACGAGCCGCCACATCGCTTCGAAGCCGGCACGCCGCCCATCGTCCAGGCCATGGGTCTCGGCGCTGCGCTCGATTACATGCAGGACATTGGCCGCGAGGCCATCGCCGCCCATGAGCACGAAATTGCGTCTTATGCGCAGGAGCGGCTTGGTCGCATCAACTCCTTGCGCCAGATCGGCACTGCCCCAGGCAAGGGTGGCATCTTCTCGTTCGAGATCGCCGGCGCGCATGCCCATGACATCGCCACCATAATGGATCGTTACGGCATCGCGGTGCGCGCAGGCACCCATTGCGCTCAGCCGTTGCTAGCCCGATTTGGTGTCACCTCTACATGTCGCGCCTCCTTCGCCCTATATAATGGTAAGGACGACGTGGATGCGCTGGTGGACGGCATTGAGCGTGCCCAGAAATTTTTCGCCTGAGGAAGGCTGATATGACCGAAGAGAACAACATCGACCAGACCGCAGCCGAAACGGACACCCGTATCGCGCCGAGCATGCCGACCAGCCTGCCGGAAGGCGAAGTTGAACGCATCACGACCGATCTCATTGGCGCCCTGAAAACCGTCTATGACCCTGAAATTCCGGTCGACATCTACGAGTTGGGCTTGATCTACAAGGTCGATCTGGATGATGAGCGCAATTTGACGATCGACATGACGCTGACGGCACCCGGTTGTCCCGTGGCCGGTGAAATGCCAGGCTGGGTTGAAAATGCCGCTCGCGGTGTCGAAGGGATCCAGGATGTCACCGTGAACATGGTGTTCGATCCGCCTTGGGACGCCTCACGTATGAGCGAGGAAGCGCAAGTCGCGTTGAACTGGTGGTAATTTCCCGCGTTTCGTCCTATATATCGTGAAACGCCGATGAAAGATTAGGCCATGTCATTCCAGATCATGTCGCTGACAGATGCAGCCGCCGAGCGCATCACCGAGATCATCGAAGACTCCGATAAACCGGTTATCGGTCTGCGCGTTGGCATCAAGAATGCTGGCTGCGCCGGTGTCTCCTATACCATGGAGTATGTCGAGACCTCGATTGCCGGCGACGACCATGTGCAGGATAAAGGCGTCAATGTCTGGGTCGATCCCAAGGCGACCATGTACCTGCTCGGCACTGTAATGGATTTTGAAGAGGGCAAGATGGGCTCGAGCTTCACCTTCAACAATCCCAACCAGACCGGCGCCTGCGGCTGCGGTGAGAGCGTCACCCTGGCCCCGGCCGACTTGAAGGCACTCGCCGAGGCACGAACGAGCGCCTGATTTTCTCGCAGGGCCCAAGGGCAACGACGGGCTGGCTCAAGGGCCGTAGGGGAGCCGAACCGCATCTCTCCAGTTGCACATGCCTCTCATGTGAGGCATTGATCCGGCATCATGCAAAACGCTCTTCCGCCTGCTCTGGCCATCACTCCTCCCAACCGTCCACTGTCCGGTCGTGTTTCCCCTCCCGGCAGCAAATCGATTACCAATCGCGTGCTGTTGCTGGCCGCTCTGGCTGAAGGCACCAGCCGGCTGACAGGGGCGCTCAAGAGCAAGGATACGGAGCTGATGGCCCGCGCCTTGCGCGACATGGGCGTGCAGGTCGAAGAGCCGGATGCGACCACCTTTCTGGTCACCAGCACGGGCCGGCTGGCAGCCTCCAACGTGCCGTTGTTCCTGGGCAACGCCGGAACCGCGACCCGCTTTCTGACTGCCGCCGTCGCCACGATTGACGGGACGGTCATTGTGGATGGCGATGAAGACATGCGCCTACGACCCATCAAGCCGCTCGTGGATGCCCTCAATGCCTTGGGGATCGACGCTGCAAGCCCGACTGGTTGCCCGCCAGTGACCATTCACGGCAAGGGCTCGTTCGGTCATGGCCGTGTGGAAATCGATGCCTCGCTCTCCAGCCAGTATGTGTCGGCGCTGTTGATGGCCGCACCCCGTGGCGATGGACCCATCGAAATCGCCCTGGCTGGTAAGGATATCGGCGCCCGAGGCTATGTCGACTTGACGTTGACCGCCATGCGGGCCTTTGGCGCCCAGGTTGAGGATCAAGCGGACGGCTCTTGGCTGGTGCAGCCAACCGGGTATCGCGCCACGGACTTCCACATCGAACCTGACGCCTCGGCCGCCACCTATCTCTGGGGCATCGAGGCCCTGACCAGCGGCAAGATCGATCTTGGTATTGCCGCTGACGCGTTCTCGCAGCCCGACGCGGCGGCGCAGGCGATCCTTGCGCAATTCCCGAATATGCCCGGGGTTATCGATGGTTCTCAGATGCAGGACGCGGTGCCGACTATCGCCGTCGTTGCCGCCTTCAACAACCATCCGGTGCGCTTCGTCGGCATCGCAAACCTGCGGGTCAAGGAAACCGACCGCATCCGCGCCGTCGCCAATGAGCTCAACCGAATTCTACCTGGCCTGGCCACTGAAGACGGCGACGACTTGATAGTCGCCGCAGATCCCGGTCTGGCCTCCAGGCTTGGCGGCAGGAACGCGCGGATAAAGATCGAGACCTATCACGATCACCGCATCGCCATGAGCTTCGCGCTGGCCGGATTGCTCGTGCCCAATATTGTCATTCTGGATCCAGCCTGTACCGACAAGACCTATCCCGAGTACTGGCAGATGCTCGCGGACTTGGGCGTAGAACTGACGCCGGCTGCGAACTGAGTCGATCAGGCCGCCGAGATTTTCCGCTCTGTGGCGTCGTCGATCTCGACCAACTCGGATTCGCTGACCACCCTATTGCGACCGGCCCGCTTCGCCGCGTAGAGGCACCGATCGGCCCGCTCGATCAGGGACATCGCATTATCCTGGGGCGCGAACACCGCAACGCCAAACGAGGCTGTAATTCGTCCCAGCTTCTCATTGGTCGAACGCTTAAGCAATTCCTTGGCCTGAATGGCCTTGCGGATGTTTTCTGCGATGATGATAGCGCCATCAAGGTCAGTGGCGGGCAGAACAGCCACGAACTCCTCACCGCCATAGCGGGCGGCCAGGTCCTTGCCCTTGATATTGGACTTCAGGGTCATCGCCACCAAGCGCAGCACCTGGTCACCGGTCTGATGCCCGTAGGTGTCGTTGAAATTCTTGAAGTGGTCGATATCCAGCAGCATCAGGCAAAGCGGCGTGCCGCCATCCGCAGCCACCGCAATGGCCTCGGCCAACCCCTCATCGAAGCTCTTGCGATTGGCGATCTTGGTCAGCGGATCCAGCATGGATTCGCGCCGCACATCGTCCAGGTCACGCTGCAGCGCCGCGATATCATCTCTCGAAGCCCCCAGCTTGGTCTCAAGCTGCCGGTTCGTATCCTGCATTCGGCGCGTCTCGGATAGCAACCGCAGCGCCAGCGCTTTCATGCCTTCCGCGTCAAGCTCACGCTCGAGATCGCCACTGGCTGACTGAAGCGAGCCGGAATAGGCGTTGGCAGTGGTCATCGCGCTGTCGATGGCCTCGTGAACCGCCTCGATCCGGGCATGCATGCGCTCGGAGACGCTCGACATGCGATCATTGACGTCGGATTTCAGAAACTCGTTGTAGAGCGTCTCTGCGAGATCCGAAGACGGAACCGTGCCACTCCGGAAGATCGCATTAATGCGATTATTCAGCGAGGGATTCACGCCAGTCGCATAGGTATAGAGCAGCTCATAGAATTGCGGATAAGGCGGAATTCCGCTGCGTTTGAGCAAGTCAAACGCCGCATTGGCATAACCCAGCGTCCGCGTAAATTCTTGATCCGACACTACTCACCCCGCGCACCGTTGCGCCCCGACCGTATCGATCTACGTTAATTGAGTCGCGGCCAATAAATACAGCCTTCGGTCCCGGTCTAACAAGCTCCAGTGGGCAATATTGCTGCCCATTCAGGTCTATATTGCGCTGTTTACTACGAAACTCGGGCTGACCGCAGTAGAAAAGCCGGGATCGGACCCGCGTCGCCGAAGGGCGAATCGTCCGGAGGCGTCTCCATCTTGTTAGGCGTACGCTTCCTGGCGTTCTTGGGCGCAGGCTTTGCCGTGTCGTTAGGCTCAGCGGGCGCTTCGACCGAAGCAGGGGGGCGGGTCTGGGTCTCGGCCTTTGGCTTGGCAGCGGCTCTCCCGCGCCGGCCACGGCTGGGCTTGTCCGCATCCGGCTTGGGCGCATCACTCTCCGCTGCGGCGGGTTTCGGCTTGTCGCCTTCCAGCCAATCGATTGGCTTCTGGATCAGCTTGAGTATGGCATCAAGATGTTTGCTGTCGGATGGGCCAACAAGTGTATAGGCAACGCCGGAACGGCCAGCGCGGCCAGTACGCCCGATGCGGTGCACGTAGTCCTCGGCATGCACGGGCACATCGAAATTGAACACGTGGCTGACAGCGGGAATATCCAGGCCGCGGGCTGCCACATCGCTGGCCACCAACAAGGTGAGCTTGTTGGTTTTGAACGCATCCAGCGTTTCCATGCGGCTTTTTTGGTCCATATCCCCGTGCAGTGCCCCAGCGGAATGTCCATGGCGCTGTAATGAGCGGGCCAATGTCGCCACGTCACGCTTGCGATTGCAGAAGATGATGGCGTTTGTCAGCCCCACCGATGCATCAATGCGCGCCCTGAGGGCAGCGCGCTTCTCGTCGGGCTTGGACCCCACCCTGACCAGTTTCTGGTCGATGGTGTCTGCAGTGGACGCGGCACGCGACACTTGAACGTGCACTGGGTCTTTGAGGAACTTCTTCGTCAACCGCTCAATCTGGTTGTCCATCGTGGCCGAGAACAACATCGTTTGACGACGTGGAGGTAGCCGCGACACGATCTTTTCGATGTCGTCGATAAAACCCATGTCGAGCATGCGATCGGCTTCGTCGATGACCAGGATTTCGACCCCGGTCAGCAGGATTTTGCCGCGTTCGAACTGGTCCAGCAGACGCCCGGGCGTTGCGATCAGCACATCCACGCCGCGA
>JBGTUK010000137.1:0-7226 GCA_041939225.1 Devosia sp. | reverse complement strand
ATTATCCGGAGCCGACGGGCGTGGCGTTTCATTTTACGGATGATTATACTTTCGGTGAATCTGCCGAAGACGAACCGAAGCCCGCCGACCCGATCGACGTTATCGCCAGTTTAGCGCAGGAGGTAGCGTCTTTAAAACGAACGGTCGATCGCCATAGAGACGAAATTGACACGCTCCACAAAGACAAACGGACGCTCGGCGAAGCAGCAACCAGATTCTGCCGCGAAGTGTAGCGCGCTACGGCCTCGGGCGTCTGGGCGATCTCCTCGCAGGGGGCGGCAACACCGGGCGAATAGGCCAGTGCCAGATCGCGCTGGTTACCGAGCGGCTTAAGCGGCTGAATTTCCAGTTTGCCGGGCTTGGGGAACTCATGGAAATGCAGCGCCGCGTCACGAAGTGCCTTACGCTGCTCATTGATGTCTGTGGTCACGAAACCCTCCCGGCAAGCCCATTGGCCGCGTTGGTGCCATCAATCACGAGGATTGAAAAGGCCGGAAAAGCCCAAGGCGTCGAGTCGGCGACAAAAATACGGCGGACGCCGAAACTGCATCGTTGCGCTGACAGAAATGCGACAGTTTGGGGATGTATCGATCCGGGAGAAACGCAGCCAACGATCAGGCCGCCGCAGACTCCACTACTTCCAGCCGCGGCTGCGGATTGGAGGCCGAATTGAGTGCCAGCGCCAATTCCTTGAAGGCGCCAACTTTCAATGCCGGCGCAAAAATATAGCCCTGTGCATGCAGAACCCCGCGCGAACGCAGATAGAGCGCCTGTTCCTCGGTCTCCACCCCTTCGGCCACGATGTCGCAATCGAGGTCCTTGGCCATGGCGATTAGACCATCCAGAACCGGCACCTGGGTGGTTCCCGGCTTGATCATGTCCACGAAGATGCGGTCGATCTTGATGACGTCGACGCCCAATGTCGCCAGATAGGCCAGATTGGAGTGCCCGGTGCCCGCGTCATCCATCGCCAGCCGCGCGCCGAGGGCATGCAGTCCTGAAATCACGCTGGTCGTGGTCATGGAGTTGGTCAATGGGCGCCGCTCGGTGATTTCGAACACCAATTGCCGGAAGCTGATCGGTGACTGTCCAAAGATCGCCTGAACATCCTCGACAATGCCGACATCGCGGAAGTGGCCCTCGAACAGATTGATCGAGATCTTCATGTTCGGCAGCGTCCGGGAGAGATCGCCCAGATCCTTCCGCACCTGCTGCATCAGCGAGACTGTCATCGGGATGGCAAGGCCCGTCACCTCGGCATAGTCGATGAAGGCGCCGGGCGGTATCACCTGCCCGTTGCGCTTCTCCCAACGGCACAACACCTCGCAACCCACCAATTCGCCGGTGCGCAGATTGATGACTGGTTGATAATAGGGCTTGATCTCGCTGCGCTCGATGGCGCGCTCCAGATCGAATGCCGGTACGCGGGAACGACGTACATAGCTCAGATTGAGAATCAGGAACACGGCGCTGGCGAGGCAGGCGATGAATGTGAATGCCACATCAAGATCGGCATAGCCCGATCGCGCCATGGCGAAGGGCAGCGCATATTCCACCTTGATCGGGAACTGGCCCGCATAGCCCTGGGCGCTGATATAGTCAGCGCCGGACTGCCGCCTATCAAAGCCCGTCGGGTCGCCCAGCGTCACAACGGAAAGACCGTTCGTCAGCGTCACACGCATCATCGCCGCGTCCGGCAGCGTCTTGTTCAGTGCGCTTTCCGATTGTCCAAGCAGCGGCACGAAAGTCGAGACGCGCCGGGTTTCGCCAAAAGTCTGCGTGATCTTGAGGGCCGGCATGTCCATGTCACCCAGCTTGACCATCGTGATGGTCTCGGTGAGCCCGGGCACCGGCAAAGGCTGGGACAATGGGGAATAGCTCACCACGCGGCCATAGGCGTCGCAGTACTGGACTCCATCAAGGTTCTCGACGAGGAACTGCTTGAGATTGAGGCCACCTTCAATGGCCTCCTGCGCGTTCGTCACAAAGGTTGGCGTACATAGCGACGGACTGGCCGCGATGACTTGGCGGAGTGCCGCCACGCCATCCATGGCGCTTGAATTTACGTGTGAACTGACCGCCTCAACAAACTGTTGAGCTCCCGCCTTTTCCCGATACTGGACATAGGCATCCAGCAGATAGTCCACGGCAATAATGGGCACGAACGCCAGGATGGCGCCCAAAAGCATCAGGACATGGGAAAACTTCGACTTCACACTGCGAATCCGAACCCGGAAAATCTTGCCTACTTAGCTAGCAAGCAAGGATTTAACGGATCATTAATGCTGGTTAATTCGCGCTAACCATACTGCAGGCAACAAAAGGGCGGCCATCGGCCACCCCTTTCAATCCGTCCGCCGAAACTGCAGGCAATCAGCTCTGCACGTTGAGACGGATGCTCAATTCGCGTAATTGCCTGGGCTCAGCGGCACTCGGTGCGCCCATCAGCAGGTCCTCGGCCTGCTGGTTCATCGGGAATGCCGTGATCTCGCGCAGGTTCTGCACGCCGCACAGCAGCATGACAATGCGGTCGATGCCGAAGGCCGCCCCGCCATGCGGCGGCGCCCCATATTGGAAGGCGCGGTATAGGCCGCCGAACTGTTCTTCGACCTCGTCACGGGACTTACCGGTCAACTCGAACGCTTTGACCATTGTCTCCGGCTCCTGGTTACGGATCGATCCGGAGGCGATCTCGAAGCCGTTGCAGACCGCGTCATACTGATAGGCCCTAAGCGACAGCGGGTCTTCGCCATTGAGGGCATCGAGCCCGCCCTGCGGCATCGAGAACGGATTGTGAGCGAAGTCTACGCGCTTTTCTTCCTCGTCCCACTCGTAGAACGGGAAATCGACGATCCAGCACAGCGCAAAGCGGTCCTTGTCGACAATATCCAGATCCGTTGCCACCTTGGTGCGCGCCTCACCGGCAAATTTATAGAACTTCTCCGGGCGACCCGCGACGAAGAACACGGCGTCGCCGTCGTCAAGTCCGAGTTGAGCCTTGAGCGCCGCGGTGCGTTCCTCGCCGATATTCTTGGCGATCGGGCCCGAGCCCTGCCCCTCCTTGAAGAAGATATAGCCAAGGCCCGGCTGTCCCTCGCCCTGCGCCCAGGCGTTCATGCGGTCGCAGAAAGCCCGGCCGATCGGTTCAGCGCCAGCCTTGTTCTTGGCCGGAATTGCCCAGACCTCGACCTTTGGATCTGCTTCGATCTGGTTGGCAAAGACCTTGAACCCGGACCCGGCGAAATGCTCGGTGACCGCTTGGATCTCAATCGGATTGCGTAGGTCCGGCTTGTCCGAGCCATATTTTCGGATGGCCTCGGCATAGGGAATGCGCGGCCAACCCTTGGTCACCGGCTTGCCGTCAGCAAACTTCTCGAACACCTCGGTCATCACTGGCTCAACCGTGTTCCAGATATCTTCCTGGGTCACAAAGCTCATTTCCAGGTCGAGCTGGTAGAACTCGCCCGGCAGGCGATCAGCGCGCGGATCTTCGTCGCGGAAACACGGCGCCACCTGGAAATAGCGGTCAAAACCGGCCACCATCAGTAGCTGCTTGTACTGTTGCGGCGCCTGCGGCAGGGCGAAGAACTTGCCCGGATGAATGCGGCTGGGCACGAGAAAGTCGCGCGCGCCTTCAGGAGAAGAGGCGGTCAGGATTGGCGTCGAAAACTCGGTGAAGCCCGCCTCGCCCATGCCGGAGCGCATGGCGGAAATGATCTTCGTGCGTTTAACGATATTGGCATGCAACGTCTCGCGGCGCAGATCAAGGAAACGATACCGCAGGCGGATGTCTTCGGGGTATTCGGCCTCCCCGAAGACCGGCAGCGGCAGTTCCTTGGCCGAAGAAAGCACTTCGATCTCACGGATGAACACTTCGATCGAGCCGGTGGGGATGTTGGCGTTGACCGCTGCCGCATCGCGCAGCTTCACTTCGCCATCAATCCGCAGCACCCATTCGGAACGCACCGTCTCCGCCGTGGCGAAGGCAGCCGAATCCGGATCGATCACGCATTGCGTAATGCCATAATGGTCGCGCAGATCGATAAACAGCAGCCCGCCATGGTCGCGGACGCGATGCACCCAGCCCGAGAGGCGCACATTATTGCCGGCATCGTCCGCCGAAAGGGCACCACAGGTGTGGGAACGGTAGCGATGAAGGGTCATGTCTGGTCTCGGATTTGCTGAAATAAGGCCGGATTCTCGGGCGGGAAAAGCGCATGGCAGGCCCCGCTTGTCAAGGCGGCAAGGCTTCTCGCGCTACGCCTCTTTACCGCAAGAAAAATCCAAGGTGGAGCTAACCAAGCGCACCTGCTAGGAAGAATAGTGACGAATTTGAGACGGTAGTACGTATGGACCTCATAGTTTCCACAGAAGCGCTGGCTGATTTTTGCGAGCGCGCTTCCCAGTTTGAGTTTGTGACGGTGGATACGGAATTCCTGCGCGAAACGACTTATTGGCCCCGCCTGTGCCTGATCCAGGTTGCCACTGATGATGAAGCCGTGCTGATCGATCCACTGGCGCCGGATATCAAGCTGGCGGCTTTCTTTGCGCTCCTGGCCAATCCCAACGTCACCAAGGTGTTCCACGCGGCCCGCCAGGACGTGGAGATCTTCGTCAAGCTGACGGGCGCCGTGCCGCACAACATCTTCGACACCCAGGTTGCCGCCAGCGTGTGCGGCTTCGGCGATAGCGCCTCCTATGACAGTCTGGTCCGGTCCATATGCAAGGTGGAGTTGGATAAGTCTTCCCGTTTTACCGACTGGTCCGCCCGCCCGCTTTCGGAAAAGCAGCGCACCTACGCCATTGCCGATGTGACCTGGCTGCGCGACATCTATCGCGAACTGCGCAAACAGGTGGAATCCACGAGGCGCTGGGATTGGGTCGAGGACGAGATGACCACCCTGCGCAGCATCGACACCTATGTGATCCAGCCCGAAAAGGCCTGGAATCGTCTCAAGATGAAGTTCAATCGCCCGCGTGACCTGGCAGCCATCAAGGTACTGGCGCAGTGGCGTGAGCAAAGGGCGCAGGATACAGACCAGCCCCGCAGCCGCATCCTAAAGGATGACGTGCTGGGCGAACTGGCCACCCAACGCCCTCTGACACCAGATGCCTTCGAAAAGCTGCGCGCCGTGCCGCGCGGTTTTGGTCGCAGCGCGGCAGCAGGTGAGATCATGGCCCTGCTCAAGCAGGTCGATGCTATACCCAAATCGGCCCTGCCCCGCCTGCCCGAGCGTTACCGCGGCCCTTCGCCCAAGGGCGCTATAGGCGATCTGGTGCGGGTGCTTCTCAAGGCCGTGGCCGAACAGCATGGCGTCGCCGCACGCATCATCGCCACGTCTGACGAAATCGACGCTCTGGTGCTTGATGACGAAGCCGACGTTCCCGCGCTCAAGGGCTGGCGCCGCAAGCTGTTTGGCGAAAAGGCGCTGGCCATCAAGCATGGCCGCATAGGCCTCGTGGCGACCCGCAAAGGCATCATCGAATTCGCAGTCAATCAGACTGAGGCGGCTGAATAGCGCTCCTGGACCCTACCCCACAGCCACCCGCCATTTGGCGTGCCCGGCCCCTTCGGCAAACAGGCGCAGCCGGTTTCGGAGGTGATCGCCATTGAGAAAGGCGAAGTCCGCCGGCAGGTGGAGGACCAACGTCTCATCATCCAGGCTGAACCGCGTACGCGGCAGGACGCCGGGCATCGCCGCCGTCATGGGATAGGCCACCCGCATCATCGACCCGATCAGCCGGGCCCGGGCCGTCAGCGCTTCCGAACCAAGTGGCACCAGCACCTGAGCCGCCTTGGATTTCAGCCCGTCATAGCGGACCGCCAGGGTCTGGGCCAGAAATGAGCGACCGGGATGATCCACCCCGGTCAACGACCCATAGGCCACCGAATCCACGCTTTGCGGCCCGCGGTAGTCGGGATGCGACCGCCAACCGATATCGGCTAGAAGGCACGCAACAACTCGGAGACGCGCCTCCTCAGGCGTCTCTTCGGCGCCGATGGCAGCAAAATACTGGGCGGTAAATTCAACCAGATCATTGGCATGGGCCGGCGACCGCGACCGCAACACCGAGAGCTCTTCTGCTCCCTGAATCAGCGGGTCGATTTGCTGTTCGCGCTGATCGAGCATCCCGTAGAGATAGCCCTCACGCACACCAAGCGCTGAGAAGACGACGCTATCGAACTTCCCGGCCCTGACAATTTCGGCCAGCACTGCCGCACCAAATGGTACCAGTTCCCGCCGTGAATTGCTGACGCCACCTGCCCCCGGATAACCTTTGAGCGCATCGGCGGCCACGATCTCGTCGCAGAAGCGCAGCATCTCGTCCGCGGCAACCACATAGTCCTGCACCATATGCAGCGGATAATCACACATGGCCTGATGCAGTTTGGCTAGCGAACGCCAAGTGCCACCAATCGCTGCGAATTGCGAGCCTGCCGCATTATCCTTGAGAATCGAGCCTTCAAGTTTGGTTCGCACCAGGGCCGCCGCCTTCTTTGGCGAGCCATCGGCATCATCCTGCAGCCGAATAACACCAAGCTCGAAACTCTCGCCATTGGTGTCATGCCCATTGGCAATGTCGGAAAGCTCCAGGCTGCCGCCGCCAAGATCGCCGACCACCCCGGCAAAGCCGGGAATGCCCGCCACGACACCAAGGGCCGCATAATGGGCCTCTTCCTGACCACTGAGCACGCGCACCGGCGCTTCCATTATGGCTTCTACCGCCGAGACGAACTCGTCCCGGTTTGCAGCGTCGCGCACAGCGGAGGTCGCCAGGATATAGACCTTGCCCACCCGCATCATACGCGCCACCAGCGCAAAACGCTTCATGGCTTCCAGGGCCTTTTCCATATTGGCATCGGCCAGGCGCTTGCTCTGCGCAATCCCGCGCCCAAGGGCGCAGGCAGATTTCTCGTTGTAAAGCGGCGTCAGCGCACGCGCATGGCGCTCATAGACCACCAGGCGAACCGAGTTGGAGCCGATGTCGAGAACTGCGACCGGCCGGGCACCCTTGATACGCCCTTGTGCAGTCGGATCGGCATCGACGCCCCAGAACTGAGTCAATTTAATCCTCGTCGCTCTCCGCCTCGCCCGCACTGCCACGGCCGGACAGGGAAGGATTGGTCATGAAGTAGTCGTGGGCATTGAAGGGTTCTTCACCCTCTCCCACCCTTATACGATGTGAGCTTCCATCAGGAAGCACTTCCCAGCTCTGCTGATTGT
>JBGTUK010000136.1:2788-7230 GCA_041939225.1 Devosia sp. | reverse complement strand
GCCTAGTGATCCTGGATCTCAAGAGCCATAGCGGGGCCAATCTGGAGTTTGTCACCCGGCATCAGGCTCTGCTGCGGCAAAAGGGCATTCCCCTCGCCGTGATGATGCAGGCCACGGACGGAGCCCGCCGCCAGGAAATGCAGGATGCGGGTGCCGCGACAGTATTTTTTCGGCAAGCCGAACTCGAAGCCTATCGGCGCGAGGCGGCCGCCATAGTCAGCTTCTGGGCGCGCAATCAGCGCCTGGATGCGGTTGGCATGTGATTCCTGCGTCCACAGGTTACATGCCTCTAGGCGGAGAGTGATGCTGCGCGCGGGTCCCCGGACCGGCATGCATTCCCAAGTATCCTCTCCGCCGACCTTAAAGGTTGGCGGTCTGCACCACCGCCAACCCTTACGCGCGGTCCCTGCCTTTTGTGGACCCGACGCATGGGCGCGGATGTGGCACCTCCCGGTTGCATCCGTATGGGGAGAAGCAAATGGCCGGAGGCGCATGTCCCTCAGCGTCACACGGCACGCCTGTTGCTTCTCCCCGCGGCCCTTCTGCTGAGTAGTTTCTCAATCTGGTTTGGGTTCTTCCCCGCGCACGATATGGTGCGCAAAGGCGCGCAACGCGGCCATGACGATGACAGCGAGCAAGGCTACCCCTGCTGCGACAAGGTAATATCCCAGTGACGTCGCGACTCCGACAGCGCCAGCCAGCCACATGCCGGCCCCTGTTGTCAGTCCCTGCACGCCGGCCCCACTCCGAAATATCGCGCCTGCCCCAAGAAAGGCTATGCCGGCCGTGACCGCCTCCACCGCGCGGATGGGATCGGAATTAGTCTGACTGGCGTCCTGAATGGTGTGGAAGATTTCAAAGGCCAGGATGGTGAAAAGCGCCGCTGCCACGGACACCAGAATATGTGTCCGCAAGCCCGCTTCGGCCGTATTAACCTCCCGCTCGAAGCCGATCAAAGCACCCAGAACGGCGGCGATGGCGAGGCGGATCGCGATGATATGAGCAGGAAGATGGCTGTCCACCCAGCCGATGGAATTGCCGATATCCATGGGATCCTGTCCGGACTTGTGACGCTTACATCACAACACCTTGGGCCCCTGGCGGTTCCGCAACGAAAACACGGGAACGCAAAACCGTCCTAGCTGGCCGGGGTCGGCGCTGGCTGTATCATCCCGAAGACGAGGTAAACGATGGCGAACAACACCACGATCCCAATTAGTGAGAGGACAAGTACGCGCAGGTTCATCCTGCGTGGGTTGGCCTGACGCACTTCCGTTGTGTTCTTGTCCGGATCGTAGGTTTCCATGTGACGCTCCTGTAGGTGTTCTATCAGCACCAACGAACGCTGGGCAACGCGGTTCCCTTTTCTGTCCTCACAGGGACTTGACTGCGCTCGCCACGAGGTCGACCTTTCGGCATGAACAAGAATGAGAACAAGACCATGACCAGTCCCGCCCTGCTCACCCGCATGATCATGGCCGGACAGGGCAAGGCGCCGGCGGATCTGGTGATCCGCAATATCGGACTGCTCGATGTCATCACCGGCGCGGTGACCACAACTGACATCGCCATCGTCGCCGATCGTATCGTGGGCACTCATGCTTCCTATGAAAGTGAGCAAGTCATCGATGGCACCGGCCGATTTGCTGTCCCCGGGTTCATCGACACACATCTGCATATCGAATCGTCGCTGGTGACACCGCTGGAGTTCGACCGCTGCGTGCTGCCCCATGGCGTAACCACCGTGCTGTGCGACCCGCACGAAATCGCCAATGTGCTGGGCGCCGAGGGTATTCGCTACTTCCTCGACAGCGCCGAACGCACCATCATGGATGTGCGCGTCAATCTTTCGTCCTGCGTGCCGGCTACGCCCTTCGAGACGGCCGGCGCACGGCTCGAAATCGACGACCTCCTACCCTTCCGCAGCCACCCTCAGGTCGTGGGCCTGGCCGAGATGATGAACTTCCCCGGCGTGCTTGGTGCCGATCCGGGTATCATCGCCAAGCTTGTCGCCTTTCAGGACGGCCATATCGATGGTCACGCGCCCCTGGTGCTTGGAGAAGCACTCAATGGCTATCTGGCCGCAGGCATCCGCACCGACCACGAAGCCACCAGCGCCGCCGAAGCACGCGAAAAGCTCGCCAAAGGCATGGCCGTCCTCATCCGCGAAGGCTCGGTTTCCAAGGACCTCAATGCGCTGGCCGAAATACTTGACGAAAACAGCTCAAGCTTCGTGGCCCTGTGCACCGATGACCGCAATCCGCTCGATATTGCCGAGGAAGGACACCTCGACAGCTCGATCCGTCGCCTTATCGCGATGGGCCGGCCGCTCCACCATGTTTATCGGGCCGCCAGTCATTCCGCCGCCCGCATTTTTGGCCTCAAGGACCGTGGCCTGGTAGCGCCCGGCTGGCGTGCCGATATCGCCATTCTCGATAGTCTTGAAGACTGCCGCGTCCGTGATGTCATCGCGGCGGGCCGCCTGGTGACTCCCGAACTGTTCGAAACGCGTGGGGATATCGCCCCCGTGGGGCTCCATTCCGTCAAGGCAAAGCCGGTCTCCCCAGATGCCTTCATTACCGAACCCAGGCCGGGCCAGAACCGTGTGCCGGTCATTGGCGTCCGCCCTGGCCTCATCCTGACCTTCCGGGAAGAAGCCAGCCTCGCCTCGACCGATCAGGGACTGCAGCCCGATCTCGATGCCGATGTCATCAAGGTAGCTGTCATCGAGCGCCATGGCAGGAACGGCAATATCGGCCGCTCCTTCGTTACCGGCTTTGGCCTCAAGCGCGGCGCGATTGCCTCCTCGGTTGGGCACGACAGCCATAACATCACCGTGGTCGGTGCTACCGATGCGGACATGGCCATTGCGGTCAACCGGCTGATCGATTTGGGGGGCGGCTTTGTCGTTTCAGATGGCGCCAAGGTTACCGCCGAATTGGCTCTGCCTATTGCTGGCCTGATGAGCCTCAAGAGCTTCGAGGAGGTTGCCCAAGATTTGCATCACCTGCGCGACGCCGCCAGGGCGCTCGATTGCGTGCTGCCCGAACCCTTCCTGCAAGTCGCTTTTCTCGCCCTCCCGGTGATCCCGCATCTCAAGATGACCGACAGGGGCCTCTTCGACGTCGACAAATTCGATTTCGTGAGCTGAGGCGGTGGGCCTTTCATCCCTCTACCTGGCCTGGGTAGAAGACCTGCCGCCACGCCTCAATGGCGTGCGCAAGCGGCGCGGTCTTTCCCTCGCCATGGATGACGGGGTGATCCTCAAGACTGATCACTACGCCCCCGACACGCCGGGGCCGCACCCAACCATCCTGATGCGCTTGCCCTATGGGCGACGGGGCTTTGGCGGCATTGCCGAGGCCTATGCCGAACGCGGCTTTCATGTCGTCATTCAGGCCTGCCGCGGCACTGAAAAGTCAGGGGGCGAGTTCGATCCGTTCGCCAATGAGCGCGCCGACGGTCTGGCCACGCTCAACTGGATCAAGCAACAGGACTGGTTCGATGGCCGCATCGGTCTCACCGGTCCCAGCTATCTGGGCTACGCGCAATGGGCCATCAGCGACGCCTTGCCGCCGACCGCCGCTATGGCGACCAAAGTGACAACCGCTGACTTTCGCCCGGTTGTCTTTCCCTCCGGCGCCTTCCATCTCAATCTCTGGCTAAGTTGGGTCCAGGTCATCGAGGGCCTGCGCAACAACCCCCTGGCCACGGCGGCGCGCATGTTTTCGGGCGATATCGAGCGCCGCACCGAAAAAGCAGCGGCCGTCCTGCCGCTGATCGAGGCCGACAAGATCGCCGTCCGCCACAAGGTGACGTTCTGGCGCTATTGGTTCGACCATGCAATTGGCAATGACGCCTTCTGGACCGAGTTGGACCATCGTCATCGCCTGACCGAACAAACGCCACCCGTGCACTTCATCTCAGGCTGGTACGATTTCATGCTCGACCCGCTCCTGGCCGACTATCAGAAGCTGGTGTCACTGGGCCATCGGCCTTTCCTGACCATCGGCACCTGGTTCCATGTGGCCGATGAATTGCAGCGCGACAACCTGCGCGAAACCCTGACCTGGATGCGAACATGGTTGATGGGCGAAAAATCCGGCCTGCGGCAGCGGCCGGTGCGCATTCACATATCGGGGTTGGACGAGTGGTTTGAATTCGATGCATACCCGCCGGGACCCTCCCAACCCTCTAACTGGTATGTCTCAGCCACAGGGAAGCTCACCCAAACCGATGATCGCGCCACAGGCATGGACCGCTATCGCTACGATCCAGAAGACCCGACGCCCAATCTGGGCGGCGCGATTTTTGCCTTTACCGGTGCCGGGGCGGTCAACAATGAACCACTTGAGGCCCGCTCCGATGTTCTGACCTATACCAGCCGCGTTCTCACCAGCGCTTTGACCATTATCGGCCAATGCACCGTCACCCTCGAAGGT
>JBGTUK010000136.1:0-2778 GCA_041939225.1 Devosia sp. | reverse complement strand
GCGCGAGCTTGCCGCATGTCGACCTCTTTGTGCGCGTCAACGATGTGGACCCGAACGGCGTCTCCAGAAATATCTGTGACGGGTTCGTTCGCGTTACGCCCAACACCCCCCGGCAATCCGACGGATGCTGGCGCCTGACCATCCCGCTGCATGCCACTGCCCACAGTTTCGGCGCCGGTCATCGCCTGCGCCTGCTCATCGCGTCAGGAGCGCATCCGCGCTATGCCCGCAATCTGGGAACAGATGAGCCGATCAACTCGGCGACGACCATGGTTGCAAATGACATCGAGATTGACCGGTCCTCGATCGGCATCACTTTGCCAGCGTACCATATGAGCTGAGGCCGAGACTACCGACGGCCTCATCAACAGCGCCAACTCGCTGTAATGCTGAGGGAAATTTCCATCATTCGAGTTTGTTTGCACACCCAGAGATAGTCCATTGCAAATTTAGTTATTATGCATAACAATTTATGCGCAGCTTGATGCTCAACGGAGGAGATGAGATGCGACTGCAATGGAGGAACGCCGTAGCCCTGGGCACGGTGATGATCGCGACCGGCTGGGCTGGATCGGCCAACGCGGCCCAATTGGACTGCGCCGAGCTAACCGCCCATGACTTCGGAATTGAAGGGCTGGTGATAGTATCGGCCAGTGCCGAGGCCGAGGGAGAAGACTCCCCGGTACCGCACTGTTTGGTTCAGGGACATATCGGCGAACGGACCGGCGCTGATGGCAACACCTACAAGATCAGTTTCGAATTGCGCTTGCCCGATGCCTGGAACGAACGCTTCGTGCACCAGTTCAACGGCGGCAATGATGGCCGGGTTGTCCCTGCCATGGGACGGCTGCTCAATGCAGACGACAGCGACAACGCCCTGTCCCGCAATTATGCGGTGGTCTCGAGCGATGCCGGGCATGACGGCTCCGCCCATCCCGACGCGGGCTTTGCCGGCGGTACAAAGTTCGGGTTCGATCCGGAAGCCCGCAGCGACTACGGCTACAGCGCCGTGATGAAACTCAATCCGGTCGCCACGCAGATCGTGGAAGACTACTACGGCACCGAGATTGCCTACAGCTATGGTGTCGGCACGTCGAATGGCGGTCGCCATGGCCTGGTCCAGGCAACGCGCTCCCCCGAGGCCTTTGATGGCATCCTCGCCGGCTACCCCGGCCTGAACCTGCCCAAGGCGGCGGTTCAGCATGCCTGGGACATCCAGAGCTTCAAGGCGGTGTCGGATGACGTGACCCAGGCATTTAGTTCCGACGACCTCAAGCTCGTCGCCGACGCCGTTCTGGAGGCATGCGACGACCTTGATGGGCTGGCCGATGGCATTGTCGCCGATAGCCCGTCCTGTCAGCAGGCGTTCGACATTTCCTCACTCACCTGTGGCGACACCTCGAACAATTGCCTCACATCAGCACAGGTGGAAGCACTGCGTCGGATTCACGCCGGACCGGTCAATTCTGATGGGGAAGAACTCTATTTGGATTGGGCCTGGGATCGTGGCATTGAAGGTCGCGGCTGGACAGCCTGGAAGCTCAATAGCGGTTCGGAGCGCATGAACAATCTGCCGCGGATCGCAACGCTGGGGGCTTCGTCTCTGGCCATGGTCTTCTCCAACCCGCCGCAGGACGTCGGAGGCGATCCTGAATCACTGGTGAACTACCTGCTCGATTTTGATTTCGACGCCGACGTCACCATCGACGCCAGCACCGCCGAGTTCCCTGAATCGCCGATGGAGTTCATGACACCGACAGATGTCGAGGACCCCGAGATGGCCGACTTCCGCGAAGCCGGGGGCAAGATGATCGTTTTCCATGGCATGAGCGATCCGGTGTTCTCGGCCCTGGATACCATTGACTGGTATGAAAAGCTCGACGCCAACAATGGCGGCAATGCCGAGGACTTCGTCATGTTCTACACCGTTCCGGGGATGAACCATGGCTTTGGTGGGCCGGCGACCGACAAGTTCGCCGCTTTCGACGCCCTGGTCGATTGGGTCGAGAATGGCGAACAGCCAGACTATCTGGTTGCCACCACGACCCCCGACAATCCCTATCTGCCCGAGCTTGCCGACGCTACGCGCAAGCTCTGCCCCTATCCTGCCATTGCTCGCTATAAGGACGGTGACGAGATGGACCACAACAGCTTCGTCTGCGAATAAGAAAAGGCCCCGCCAGTGGCGGGGCCTTAACATTGCTATCGGGCGTCGCGCGCCTTCACCTTGCGCCGGGCGGCGTGCAGCAGTGGCTCGGTATAGCCGCTGGGTTGATCGGCCCCGTGCAAGGCCAGATCCAGCGCCGCCTGAAACGCAACCGACTGGAAATTCTCGGCCATGGGGCGGTAGAGCGGATCACCGGCGTTCTGTTCGTCCACCACGCTGGCCATACGTTCGAACACCGAAGTGACTTCGTCGCGACTGACCAGACCGTGCCGCAACCAATTGGCAACCGCCTGGCTTGAGATACGACAGGTTGCGCGGTCTTCCATCAGCCCGACATCATTGATGTCCGGCACCTTGGAACAGCCAACCCCCTGCTGCACCCAGCGCACGACATAACCCAAAATCCCCTGTGCGTTGTTTTCCAATTCGCGGGTAATCTCTTCCCGGCTCAAGGAATATGGTGCCTGAACGGGCATGGAGAACAGATCCGACAGCCCCGGTAGCGCCTCATTGTGCCGGCGCTTCTGTGCTTCGAACACGTCGACCTGATGATAATGCAGGGCATGCAACGTCGCTGCCGTCGGCGAGGGCACCCATGCCGTATTGGCACC
>JBGTUK010000135.1:0-7258 GCA_041939225.1 Devosia sp. | reverse complement strand
GATCGAGCGCGGCGCCTTCACGGTCTGGACGAATTCGGCCAGGTCATATTTGGGGATGGTATTGCCATCCAGTCCCTGGGCCTTGGCGTCGGCCATATGCTCGTCAATACGGCCCGCCGACCGGTTGTGAACGGCAACAGTGTAGCCCTTCTCGGCAATGTTCAGGGCCAGATTGGAACCCATGACCGCCAGGCCGATAAGGCCGATATCTGCTGTCGACATACAAACAGTCCTTCTAAATTTCTTCCGTGTTCACTTCATGCGCTTGAGGGCACGACACGCGGGCGGGAAATGACCACAATCCGCGCCTTGAAGGAAGGGCGGATTGCACAATTTCCGGCCAGATCGCACACCTTGTATGGAAGATCAAGTCAAACGCCTCCCAAGCTCTACCTCGTCAAGACCTCGCAATGTGAGATCTCGATCAGCTCAACCACCCTGCTGCGCGGCAGGTCGATGACAATCGATGTGTCCGGCGCCGCGCCCCCTCCACCTTGCATCGCATCGAGGCGTCCTCTAACACCCGGAGAGGACGGTGCCATATTGGGAGGATAAGGCCAACAATGAAGCGGGGCATAGCGCAATTCGACCTCACCGGCCGCCGGGCCCTGGTGACCGGCTCCAGCCGTGGACTTGGATTGGCCATGGCAACGGCTTTGGCCGAGGCGGGCGCGGAACTGGTGCTCAACGGTCGGGACGAAGTGGCGCTTGGCAAAGCCGCCGCCGATCTGGCCGAAAGCGGCGCCAAGGTATCCGCTCTTGCCTTTGATGTGACCAGCCCCGAGAGCGTGGCTGAGGCCATCAGCCATTGTGAGGAACAGATTGGCCCCATCGACATTCTGGTCAACAACGCCGGCATGCAGATCCGCGGGCCGCTGGAAACTTATGGCCACGAGAACTTCGAGGCCATGCTGAGTGCCCATGTGGTTTCCACCTTCTCGGTCAGCAAGGCTGTTGCCCAGCACATGCTGCAGCGCGGCACGGGCAAGATCATCAATATCTGCTCGATCCTGACCAATCACGCCCGCCCGACGGCCGCGCCCTACGGCGCCGCAAAAGCGGCAATTGCCAATCTCACGCGTGGCATGGCAGCCGACTGGGCACCGCGCGGCCTGAACATCAACGCCATTGCACCAGGCTATTTCAAGACCGATCTCAATACCACGCTCATGGCCGACCCAACCTTTGATGGCTGGGTAAAGCAGCGCACCCCCATGGGCCGTTGGGGCGAGGTTGAGGAACTGGGCCCCGCTGCAATCTTCCTCGCATCCAACGCTTCCAGTTTCGTAAATGGACACATTCTCTATGTCGACGGCGCCTTCACAGCCACGGTCTGAACCGGCTCGCATCATCATCGTGATGGGCGTAAGCTCATCGGGAAAATCTACTGTGGGCGCAGCACTCGCGCGCACCCTGCATGCGCCATTCCTCGATGGCGACCAGTTTCATCCCGAGGCCAATGTCGAAAAAATGCGTGCCGGTACGCCGCTGACCGATGAAGATCGCTGGCCCTGGCTAGAAGCACATACGGCGGCCCTCACCCAGGCAGCGGCAAAAAAGGACGTAGCTATCGGCGCCAGTTCGGCCCTCAAGCGCATCTATCGCGACTTCATTACCGAAAAGGCCGGCGAACCAGTGTTATTTGTCTACCTCGACGGCACTAGGGAGGTCATCGGCGAGCGCATGGCCAAGCGCAGCCATGAATATATGCCGACGAGCCTGCTCGATAGCCAGTTCGCCACCCTCGAAGTGCCTGACCCAGCCACAGAGAACACCCTGCACGTGCCCGTAACCGACAGCGTCGACAAGATCGTACGCACCATCACCGGCGAGCTCGGCCACCTCAAGAGTTTCAAGCGCTGGCAATAGTCATCGCGAATTCTGCCGCTCGGCGACTTCCCGTGAGGTTTGCTGCCACGGCCAGCGGCCGCTGACTTCCACTTCCAGTGACAGGCTGAGGAAAGTCCGGATCGCCACAATGCCGGCTAGCACGGCAAGACTGTCTAACGTCGGCTCGATTGCCACGGTGGCGATGATGTCGGCAGCGACAAGAACCTCTAACCCAACCAGAATGCCCCGGCCTATATCGGCCCGGTAAGCGCGAAACCGGTCATGGGCATCCCGATTGCGCAATTGCATCAGGAACCGCGCGGTTCCGACAATCAAGCCGACGACGATTATGGCGATACCGAACCATTCCACCGTGCGCACGATGATAAGCAGTAGATCCCCGGTCATGTTTCCCCCTTGCCTGACATGTTGGTCCAACGCGGCAGCCACCAGAGCGATCCACCGTGTTGGACCGGCTATTGTGCCAGCCTAGCTCTGCCGGCGCGACCAGGACCGCATTGCGGCGACCAGGTAGCCGGCAAACCCTGTTTCAATCGCCTCGTAGCGGGCCCGAAAATCAGCGTGCTCATAGATATCGGCGAGCCCAGCATACGCCTCGGGTGTACATTCCCCTCCCCAGCTCGACCCGACCCATTGCCGATGCCTTTCGATCAGCGGATCAAGCGCGCTGGCCTGGGGCGGCAGGCCACGGCGGAGACCTTCGGCCAGCCCATCCTCTATTTCTTTGAGTGCGGCCATCATTTCAACCTGTTCGGCCTTGGACATCTCGGCCATCTTCTTGCGGCTACGGCCGATATCCTGCTTCATCTGCTCGCCATAATGCTCGACCAGCCAGGCCTCGTATCCGGCCTGCTTTTTCGGATCCACAAGGCCCGAATAGAGCTCTTCGTGTGTTATTGCGCATTCTCCTTTGAGATGGGCGATCGTGCGGTCGATCGTCCTCACCATGTCGGCGTAGCGCTTCGCCTGGGCGTCCAGCCGTGCGCGCTGCTGTTGCAGCGTGCCGAGCCGATCGAAGCCGGGCGCATCGAGGATGGCGCCGATTTCGGCCAGAGACATGTCCAACTTCCGGTGAATCAGAATTTGCTGCAGTCGCAGCAATTGCTCTTCGCCATAATAGCGATAGCGATTTTCGCCAATGAATGCGGGCTTAAGCAGACCAATCTCGTCATAGTGGTGCAATGTGCGCACTGAAACGCCGGCAAGCCGGGCAAGCTGATTGACGGTATAGGTCTTGTTCATGGTCCCGCATCCTCCGCGAGACGAGGCTCTGGTCCCTTACGCCACGTCAGGGTCAACAGGGGGCACACCGGGCACCCGCGCCAGGCTTGCATTAGCATAGCGGTCGTCATGGCTGACCTCACGGCCCACCCAGTCCGGCATGTCGATCGCCTGTTCGACTGTCTCTAATTCGACTTCAGCCACAACCAGGCCGGTATGGGCACCGGCAAATACGTCGACCTCCCAGGTCAGTCCGCCGTGCGGCACTAAATATCGGGTCTTCTCGACCACATTGGGCCAGGCCAAATCGAGGAGTTGCCGGGCATCGTCCAAGGGTACTTCATACTCGAATTCAGCACGGCTGATCCCGTCGACCGGGCCCTTGAGGGTCAGGACTGCCTTCTGATCGTCCGCGACACGGATGCGCACGGTGGCTTTGGCATTGCTTGAGAGATAGCCCTGCACGAGACGTTTCTGGCCCGTGGCTGCCTGTCGCCACCCGTCCCCGGCAACCAGAAATTTCCGCTCGATTTCCTCGGCCATCTCGCCCTATTCCAAAAGCTGCCAATAAGCACCGAACCGCTCAGACGCGGCGCCCGGGCGTTCGGCAGCCAACTGCTCACCGAGATCGAAGGCACTGTCACTCAGCGCCGCCTGCTTTTCGGCGATGATCATCAGCAACGAATCGGCAGCGTTGTCACCGGGGGCGCGCGTGGAGACAATCCAGTCCGCCAGCACCATCAGATTGTGGTGATCCCCCAGAGTTTCGCCCAATTCATCGAGCCTCACACAGAGGTTTTCCATGATTGCCGGCGCGGTGCGCTCGTAGAGGCGCATGTGATACCACCAGACTTTGGTGGCCTTGCGCCACTCATGCACCACCTCCCCTTCGGGCGTCTTGCGTGCCTTAGCCAGCCGCTTGCGAAAACGACGATACCCTGCCTTGAGACCCGGTTGCACGATGCCCGCGCCCGAGGCGTCGAACTGCCAGGACGGCACCCGCGTGCGCGCATCATTGAAATCGGCGGCCGCCAGCGTCAGCAATTCCTCTTGGCCCATTTGCTGGCGCAGATGCCCGGCGCGCTCCCGCAGCCGATCAAGTAGCGCAACCGAGCCCGCCTTATCGAGACTGAGTTGCCCACCGCAATCATCCACTAGCCCCGACATGGTCTGGACCATCACGGCTGCATCCCGGGCCACCGAGAATCGATCGGCAATGGCGCGAAAGGCATCGTTCTCCACTTCATACTCGGCAAAGACCGGCCGCACGAGTTTGAGCAGAGCGCGCAGCTTCTTGCACGCTTTGCGCAACGTATGGACGGTCTGATCAAAATCCTCATTGGCCGCAATCGCCTCCAGGGCCTTATCGATCTGCTCAATGGCGATATCACGCACCTGGCCGGCAACACCACTGGACTGCTTGAAGGCGTAGGCCATGACTGGAACCCGAAGACTAGAACCCGAAACTCATCTGCCCGGCCGGTGTGCCGACATTGACACCTTCCATCGCCAGCATCTTCATCTTGGTGACGGTGCCACCCGGCGCCGAAAATCCGCCCGGCTTGCCATTGCTGGCCAGCACCCGATGGCACGGGATAACCAGCGGGATGGGATTGGCACCCATGGCCTGCCCCACGGCACGTGACAGGCCGGGATCGCCCAACTCATGCGCCAGCGCGCCGTAGGTGATGGTCTGCCCCCAAGGCACCTGCACCAGACGCTCATAGGCCCTGCGGTGAAAGCCGGTGACCCCGGCCAGATCCAGCGGGACATCACCAAACTCCACTTCGAGCCCTTCGGCATAATCCTCGATCTGGTTCATCAAACTGGCGATCATCCGCGTCGGCTCCCCCGGCTGCGCCCCGTCGCGCCCAAGACGCTCCAGCAACGCCTTTTGCGACGTATCGGGCAGCAACACCCTGGCTAGTCCGCGCTCGGTCCAGCCAAGGCCGAACAGTCCCAGCGCTGTCTCGAAAGTTACAGTTTCCATGGCCAAAGCATATGCGCCTGCTCAAGCGGACGCCAGATGGGCATGTGTCCTGCCCTGAGCTTTGCTGACAACTTCTGTCTCGCACTCAGGCTAAACCGGCGCAGACCACCAAGCGAGGACCGCATGGCACGCATTCTGGGATATATCGCAGCCAGTCTGGACGGCTTCATTGTCGATGCTGAGGGCAGCCTGGATTGGTTATTCAAATATGACAGCATGGATTTGGGCGAGCATGACTACCGCACGTTCATCAAATCGATCCGGACCGTGGTGATGGGCCGCGCTACCTATGACTGGCTGACGGAACAAGAAACCCCCTGGGCATATGCTGACCAGCGCTGCATCGTCGTGACCTCGCGCCCGATCGAAGACCTGAAGGGGCCGCTCGAGACCCGGTCCGATATTGAAGCGCTGATCGCCGAATTGCGTGGCCTTGATGATGGTGATGTCTGGATGCTTGGCGGCGGCCGCCTGCAGACGGCGTTCATGGAGCGCGGTGCGCTGGATGAGCTGGAAATCTACGTGATGCCCGAGATTCTGGGCGGCGGAGCTCCGCTGTTTCCTGCCACCGGTTACCAGGCATCGCCCGAACTGGTGTCGGCGAAGCCCATGAGCATGGGTTGCGTGCGGCTGCACTATCGCTTCTGAGAAGAGAATGCGGGCTGATCGGCGGCCTGATGTTCAGCGCTGCGAACATGCAGACCGCCATACCTATTGGAAAATGTCTCATGTCTCTGCTACAGGGCCTGATGCCCGCCATGCCCACACTCAAAGACTATTTCCCGCCCACTGATCCCTATTTGAACATCATCCATGTCGATGACGACATATTGGTGGTGGACAAGCAATCGGGCCTGCTCAGCGTGCCGGGCAAAGACCCAAGCCTATGGGACTGTATCGAATATCGTGCCCGCCAGACCTACCCCAGCGCAGGCATGTGCCATCGGCTCGACAAGGACACTTCGGGCGTTCTGGTGCTAGCGCTCAACAAGCGCGCCCATGGCCGCATCGGCAGCCAGTTCGAGCACCGCAAGACCACCAAGAGCTATATCGCGCGGGTATCGGGCGTTATCAAAGAGGACAGCGGTCTGATTGATCTGCCCTTGGCCACTGACTGGCTCAACAAGCCGCGCCAGAGGGTCGACCACGACCATGGCCGCGCCTCGCAGACCGAATGGCACGTGATAGAGCGCGAAAACAACGCCACGCGGGTACGTCTGATTCCACTAACCGGGCGCACGCATCAGCTCAGGGTTCACATGAAGGCAATCGGCCATGTGATTCTGGGCGATGCGTTTTATTCCGAAGGCGCTGACCTCGCGGCCGCGGACCGGTTGCAATTGCATGCCGCAGAACTTGGCTTCGCCCACCCCACGACCGAGGTTTTTACCACCTTCGTGGCGCCGACGCCGTTCTAGGCGCTACGCCTCCCCCAGATACCCCACCTCGATACGCTGGAACAGTTCGCCCTGCTTCATGGTGTCGAGCCAGCGGCGGAAATCGGCCACATCGCTGAACCCGGCGCGCCGGACTTCCGCGTCGGTGACGTCATCGGGCGACATGTCGGTGATCGACTTGATGGACAAAAGCCCCACCTTGGTCTTGAGCGTCCCGCCAGATTTCACCGTCGGCCGGTTCCAGCGGCGGAAGATGAGATCGACCTTTCCGGCCTTGATGTCTTCGAGCAGATCGCGCTTGAGCAGCATCAGTCGAGCACTCCCGTGGCGGTCATTTCGATTTTGAGCCCGGCGGCCAGCAATTCCTTGACCACCACGGTGGCGCGGACGGGATAAGGCTGCTCGGTGAAATACTCGCGATAGACCGCGTTCATGCCGGCAGCATCGGCGCTATCGGTGAGAAAAATCTGCACCATGACGAGATTGCGCAGGCTCCCGCCGGCGGCCTCCAGCGCAAGTGCAAGATTGTCGATACAGCGCCGCGTCTGCGCTTCGATGCCGCCCTCAACAATCTCGCCGCTGACTGGATCTTCGGCAATAGCGACCAGCCAGAGGTGCTTGCCCGCACGCACAGCGTCATTGATAGGCGCCGAGGACGGCGGCCGTTGCGGCCGCGGCAACAAAAACCGCGACCCGTCACCGTTCTTCGCCATTTTTTCCACCTCCGGCCCGCCCGGAAAGCCCAAGCCCAGCATCTTCGCCGTCTTGTCGAAGGCCTCGCCTAGGGCGTCGTCGAGAG
>JBGTUK010000134.1:0-7318 GCA_041939225.1 Devosia sp. | reverse complement strand
TGGTGGTGTTTGCCGGTAAGGAATATGGCACCGGCTCGTCGCGTGACTGGGCGGCCAAGGGCACCAATCTGCTCGGCGTCAAGGCGGTCATTGCCCAGAGCTTTGAGCGTATCCACCGCTCGAACCTGGTCGGCATGGGCGTCATTCCGCTGCAGTTCAAGGACGGGACAAGCTGGCAGAGCCTTGGGCTGGACGGCACCGAGACGGTCGACATTCTTGGCGTGGAAAGCATCGAACCGCGCGCAACGGTCAATGTGAAGATCACCCGGCCGAATGGCGAGGTGCTTGATGTGGAAACTCTTTGCCGGATCGATACCGCCAACGAACTCGATTACTTCAAGAATGGCGGCATCCTGCACTATGTGCTGCGTAGCCTGGTGGCTGCGTAAGCGCCGCTTACATCTAGCGATTCAGGAGAATGGCGGCCCTTTGCGGCCGCCATTTTTTGCTTACCCGCGCAACTCACCCGCTTTTGACTAGGCAATCGATATGGGCCCGGCTTACAACAGCGCCCATGTTTCTTCACGGCCTTTCCGCCACCATTGCAGGCACGAGCCTGGCGCTGATCCTTTCGGGTTCGGTTGCCGCAGAGGCGGTGCGTCTCAATCCCAAGGCGGTGGTCGAATTGTTCACCAGCCAGGGTTGCTCATCCTGTCCGCCGGCCGATGCGCTGCTGACCAGCCTTGCAGAGCGCGAGGATGTGGTGGCGCTGGCCTATCACGTGGATTATTGGGACTATATTGGCTGGGAAGATACCTTTGGTGACAAAGGGTTTTCCGACCGGCAGCGCGGCTATGCCAAGAGCTGGGGGTCCTCCCGTATCTTCACACCGCAAATGGTCATCAATGGCGCCGAGGGTGTCGTCGGATCCAGGCGCGACGAAGTGCATGATGCTGTCGCATCGGCGCAATTGCCGTTGGTGGTGTCGCTCACCGCTCATGGCGATATGCTCAAGCTCGACGTGCCGGCCGATGACGCGCTGGAAGACGCCTCGATCTGGCTGATCCGCTATCTCGACCGGGCCGATGTCGCCATCGAGAAGGGCGAGAATGCCGGCAAGTCCATGGTCTATACCCAGGTGGTCGTCGACCGGCAGATCGTGGGGATGTGGGAAGCCGGGACCGGTGCACAAATCAAGCTGCCGCTGGATCAGTTCGATTCCAGTGCCAATGGCGGCATCGCCATCCTGGTGCAGCCCGAGCGCAATGGTCTGCCAGGACCGATCCTGGGTGCTGCTGCGTACAGCTTCTAGAGTCCGGCGAAAAAAAACGCCCGCTCCGGGGGCGGGAGCGGGCGACTGACTTGGAGTCAACTCAAATAAGGGCGGCTGGCAAGCGGGCCTTCTGGTTTGGGGGCTCGGTCGGCCCGCTGCCAGCCACTGGAGGCAATGGTTGAACGATGCTGCCCTATTGGGGCGTGTTGAAGGACAAATGATGGCTGAATTGCGGTTTTTCGCCCCCTTGCCAAGCCGGGCGATTGCGCCGATCATTACGCTACGATGACAGGGCATTGAGGCGGCGTGCAGAGTCCTCCGAAGGATAGTTCGAGCAATCTAGCGCTGGTGCATGTGGGCGAGCCCTCAGGCCAGTCCAACCGGCCCGTGCAACCTGTTGTTGCCTTTGACCGCCGGGAGCTGATGCAGATCCTGTCTGTCTATGGTCGCAAGGTCGGCTCGGGCGAATGGCGCGACTATGCCATGGATTTTCTCAAGGACCGGGCGCTGTTCTCGATCTATGCGCGGGTCTCGGAACGCCCGCTCTACGTGGTCGAGAAGAACCCCAAGCTGCGCAACAAGCAGGGCCAGTTCATGGTCACCAATCAACAAGGACGTATCCTGAAGCGCGGTCACGATTTGGCGCAAGTGCTCCGGGTGCTCGATCCTGATTTGATGGTGGTGAGTTGAGCCTTGTCGTACGACCGGCCCGTGCGCAAGATGCGCCCGAGATGAGCCGGGTGCTGATTGCTTCAATCGCTAAACTCTGCCATGCCGACCACGAGGACGATCCAGCCCGGATCGCCGAATGGACCGCCAACAAGACCCCAGACGGCGTTCGCTCCATGCTGGCGCGGGATGGCTTCTTCCTGGTGGTTGCTGAACTGGATGGACAGGTGGCCGCTGTCGGGGCCACGACGGCGGATGGCGAAATCGCTCTCAACTATGTCGCGCCTGAGGCCCGCTTTCGCGGGGTCAGCAAGTATCTTCTGGGCCATATGGAGGCCGATCTGAGATCGCGCGGGTTTGTCGAAGGACGGCTGAGGGCGACGAAGACGGCAAAAGCTTTCTATCGGGCCCAGGGCTGGTTCCCTGACAAAGCCCAGGATGGCAGCATGGCCTGCTTTGCCATGCATAAGAGATTGGTTGGCTAAAGCGCCTTTTGCAGGTGCACGATATCGTGCCAGCGGTCGAACTTGTAGCCGACAGCCTTGTAATAGCCCACGCGCTCGAAGCCAAACTTCTCGTGAATGCCGACTGAATTGGTGGTGTCGGCGGTGATCACGGCAAGCATCTGCTTGAAGCCGAATGCCTTGGATTGAACAAGCAATTCGGTCAGCATCAGCTTGCCCAGGCCCCGACCGGTCTCTGCCGGATCGAGATAGATCGAATCTTCGCAGGTAAAGCGGTAGGCGGCGCGGGGGCGGTAGAAACTGGCATAGGCATAACCCACGACCTTACCCGCGCGCTCGGCAATGATCAGCGGATGACCGAGTTTTTTCAGGCCCGCATATTTTTCGGCAATGGCTTCTTCGCCCGGCGCTTCGGTGTCGAAGGTGATGGCGGTGTGGTCCACATAGTGGCGGTAGATCGTGGTAATCGCGGGAACATCAGACCAGGAGAAGGGGCGGAGAATGGTGTCGGACATGGCGCGAGCGTTTCCAGCAAAAGTGGTAACGGTTTTGCGGTTCGGAGACGCGGCAAAACGAGGACAAAGGAAAAGGACCGCAGCCTTTTAAGCTGCGGTCCCCGATGACGTCCAACCAATTTCCTTGATCGAGCGATCAAGGCTTTGAGTGCTACTCGCGATTGCCGAACAGGCGGAGCAGCATCATGAACAGGTTGATGAAGTCGAGGTAGAGCGACAGCGCGCCCATGATGGCATTCTTGGCCATCACGTCGGCACCGTAATGCTCGGAATAGCTTTCCTTGATCTTCTGGGTGTCATAGGCGGTCAGACCGGTAAAGATCAGCACGCCGATGACCGAGATCGCAAAGTCGAGCATGGACGAGGCCATGAACATGTTCACGATCGAGGCGATGATGATCCCGATCAGGCCCATCATCAGGAAGTTGCCCATGCCGGTCAGGTCGCGCTTGGTGGTGTAGCCGTAAAGGCTCATCGCGCCGAAGGTCGCGGCGGTAATGAAGAACACCTTGGCGATCGAAGCGCCGGTGTAGACCAGGAAAATGGACGACAGCGACAGGCCCATCACGGCCGCAAAGGCCCAGAATACGCCCTGGGCGGCGCCCACGGAAAGCTTGTTGATGCCGAAGCTCAGCACCAGCACGAAGGCCAGCGGGGAGAGCATGATTACCCAGGACAGCGGGCTGCCATAAAGCAGCTCAGCATTGGCCTGGCTCGACATGGCCCACTGGCTGGTGAAGAAAGCCACGAGGCCCGTAACCACCAGGCCAAGGCCCATATAATTGTAGACGCGCAGCATATAGCTGCGAAGGCCCTCATCGATGGCCGCGGCCGAGCCGGCCCGCGCACCGAGGGTCTGACGGTCATATTCAGCCATTCTTGGTTCCCTTTCCAATAGCAGATGCGGTCTTGTCACCGCCGGGGGCAATTGGTGTTGCCACTTGGTTCGGAATATGGGGAGCCATTGCCCGATTGACAAGGATAATCGGTGGGCTGCGACACCGGGACTGGCCGAATAAAGCGTTTGTGTTAGGGTCCTTGGGCGAATCGCGCAGACACTTGCCAGGGAGGTCCGTGATGCCCCGGCTCTTTACCGGCCTCGAAATCCCCGCCGATGTGGGATTTGCCCTCTCGCTCAAGCGAGGCGGCCTTTCCGGCGCCCGCTGGATCGACCCGGACAATTACCACATTACCTTGCGCTTTATCGGCGATGTCGACGGCAAGACCGCCGGTGAAGTGGTCGATAGCCTCGATCGGCTGTCCTCGCTGCAATTTTCCATTCGGCTGACTCATCTGGGGACATTTGGCGGCGATAAACCGCGGGCCCTCTATGCCGGGGTAGAGCCGTCCGAAGCGCTCAGCCGCCTGCAGGCAGCTCAGGAGCGGGTGCTGCAGCGTGCCGGCCTGCCGCCGGAAGGGCGAAAATTTGTGCCGCATGTGTCGCTGGCGCGGCTACGGGGCACGGCGGCAGCTGACGTCGCGCGGTTCATTGCCGAGGCGGCACGGTTCGAACCGCTCAGCTTCGTGCCGGCACGTTTTGTGCTTTTCTCGAGCCGGGATTCGGTGGGGGGCGGACCCTATCTGGTGGAACAGAGCTATCCACTGGCCGCCTGAGCCTGGCGGAATGACGGCCTTGTTAACATCCGCTTAACCTTGTGGCGGCTTTGCGCCGCGTTGCGGGCGGTGCGCGCCCAATTCCCGCCGCCTTTGGCTTCCATTTGATGCAAATACCCGAGATCGCGCGGGTTTTGACACCTTGGTAACCATGTTCGGGGCACACTGGGCGGACGAAACTGCCCACGAACACCAGCAAGACAAGAGGAAGAATTGGCGATGACAACGAAAACCGGTGGCCTCATCCTTGGGCTCGCGGTGGCAACGGTCATGGCTCTGGCCCCGGCCGCACAGGCGCAACAGGCCACCGAGCTGGGCACCTTCAACGCATGGTCCGCCTATACGGCGAGTGACCAGAGCGGCAAGCTCTGTTTCATCATTGGCGAGCCACAGCGCAGTGAACCGAGCGGGGTCAATCGCGACCCGGTCAAATTTCTGATCGTGCACCGCGAGGGCATGGGCTCGAAGAACGAAGTTCAGACTCAGATCGGCTATCCCTACAACACCACCGACGCCAAGGCTTCGGCGACCGTTGATGGCAAGAGCTATGTGATGGCGGCCCGGGGGTCGACCGCCTGGCTGGCCTCGAGCAGCGATGAGCCAGGCTTTGTCCAGGCCTTCAAGGCCGGAAATCAGATGGTGGTTCGTGGCACCAGTCAGCGGGGCACCGATACGGTCGACACCTATTCGCTCTCCGGCGCCACTGCTGCAATGAATGCGATTGACGCAGCCTGCCAGTAGGGGCTTGCCGAGAGGCTTTCAAACACCCTAACTGGGCGTCGGGCCATTGGCCCGTTGCCCGGTTTTGCCAATGGTAAGAGACTAGATGACCCGTATCCTCGCGCTCGCCCTCCTCACCATGCTCGCTGCCGTTCTGCCCGCCTGGGCGCAATCGGCGCGCGTGCTCGGCGATTTCCGGGATTGGTCAAGCTATGCGGCCGACGATGGCAGCGGCACGGTTTGCTTTGCCATGACCCGCCCCAAATCCACCGAGCCGACGCCTGAAGGTTTTGGCGAGGCCTATCTCTATGTCACCAATCGCCCAGGCGAAGATGTGGTCAACGAGTTCAACGTGGTGGCCGGCTATACTTTCCAAACCGGGTCGATGGCCGTTGCCAGTGTCGGTGGGCAGGATTTTGCGCTCTTTACCCAAAACGATGCGGCCTGGCTCGATGACAGTGCCCAGGGCGCCAATCTGGCTGCCGCCATCCGCGCCGGTTCAACCGTGACTATTACGGGCACCTCGGCAAGCGGCACCGAAATTGTGCAGTCCTATTCGCTCTCGGGCGCCACGGCCGCGCAACAGGCCATCGGCGCCGAGTGCTGAGCCGGGCGCCCAGCGGCGCCCGACCCCAGACTATCCGCTCCTATTGCGCGAGCGCGCCGAGCACCCGCACCCAGGAGCGGATGCCACGGTGGTAGCTTTCCAGATCATATTTCTCGTTGGGCGAGTGGATCTGGTCGTCCACATGGGCAAAGCCGATCAGCAGGGTATCGAGCCCCAGGATCTTCTTGAATTCGCCGACCACGGGGATAGAGCCGCCCGAACCGGTGATGACCGCCTGCTTGTTCCATTCATCTGACAGGCCCTGGAGAGCCTGGTGCAGGAATTGTCCATCGGCTGGAACAGTGATGGCGGGCGCGCCACCATGCGGCGTGAAGCGCACCGAGCAGTCGGGCGGCAGCATGTTTTCGATATGGGTGCGGAAGGCGGCGCGGATCTTGGCGGGATCCTGACCCGATACAAGTCGGAAGGAAATCTTGGCGCTGGCCTTGGCAGGAATGACGGTCTTGAAGCCGTCACCGATATAGCCCCCGCTCATGCCGTTGATCTCGCAGGTGGGGCGGGCCCAGAGTTGTTCGAGCACCGTGCGACCTTGCTCGCCGGCCGGCGCTGAGAGCCCGACACCGCCCAGAAAACCCTTCTCGTCGAAACCGAGGCCGGCCCATTGTGCCTTCAATTCAGGGCCAATTTCCGCCACATCGTCGTAAAAGCCAGGCAGGGTGACCGAGCCGTCGGGTGCGCGCAGGCTGGCGATGATTTCGGCCAACACCTGATTGGGATTGCGCGCCGCATTGCCAAACATGCCGGAATGCAGATCCTTGTTGGCGGCAGTGATTTCCACTTCGTCGGCCACCAGGCCGCGCAGCATGGTGGTAATCGATGGGGTCTGGCGGTCCCACATGTCGGTGTCGCAGACAAGGGCGATGTCGGCTTGCAGTTCTTCCATATTCTCGCGCATGAAGGGGGGCAGGTTCGTGCCACCGCTTTCCTCCTCGCCTTCAAGTAGCAGCGAGACGCGGATGGGTAGCGAGCCCGTCGCGGCCTTCCAGGCGCGGCAGGCTTCAATGAAGGTGAGCATCTGCCCCTTGTCGTCCGACGCACCGCGCGCCACGATGATCTTGCGCCCCTCCTTTTCCCGGATCACCGGCTCGAACGGGTCAGTGTCCCACAAGTTGAGCGGATCAACCGGCTGCACGTCATAATGGGCGTAGAACAGCACATGCGGGCCCGGCTGTTGCGGGCCGTGGGCCACCACCACCGGATGGCCCGGTGTCGGGCGGCTGGCGGCATCAAAACCCAGCCCGGACAATTCGCCGGCAATCCAGTCGGCGGCCTTGCGGCACTCCCCGGCATAAGCGGGATCGGTGGAAATGGATTTGATCCGCAACAGGTGAAATAGTCGCTCCAGGCTTTGATCAAGCCCCGAATCGACGGCAGCGAGTACGGTGTCGATGGTGGCGGGGTTGGTCATGGCGGCGCGTCCTTACTTGCGAATCCGATGAAACGGTGGCGCACCATCGCGTGCGGCGCGCCGGGCTGTCCAGTGGCATCACGATCG
>JBGTUK010000133.1:0-7359 GCA_041939225.1 Devosia sp. | reverse complement strand
CGAAGAACTCAAAGGCGACGTCGGCCTTGAGCTTTGCGCCTTCCATGCCCTTGTCGAACCAGGGCCGATCGAAGGTCCGGCCGCCAAACGGGTCGCCGCCTTCCTGGGCGAAGGTATGCCAATAGGCGATGGCCGGGCGGATATGGTCTTCCATCCGCTTGCCGGCGACGATCTCGTCCTTGTTGTAGTGACGATAGGCCAGCGGGTTCTTGGATGTCGGGCCTTCAAACTTGACCTGGCTCAGGCCCTTGAAAAAATCGGTCACGAATTTGCCTCCTCAATGGCGGGATAAAGGGCGCGATAGCGCGCGTATTGATCGGAATAGGCGGCCGACAGGCTCTTGTCGGGCGCAATGGTGGACTTGATCGGCGGCATGGACATGACATCCATCGGCTCAGCCCCGGTGGCAGCGCAGAGACCCAGCCGCGCCGCGCCCAGGGCGCCGCCGAAATCGCCGTCTTCGGGCAGGGCGATTTCCGTATCGAGATTGGTGGCCAGCATCTTGAGCCAGAGGGCAGACTTGCTGCCCCCGCCAACGGCCAGAAGACGATTGATTGCCGTGCCGGCATCGGCCAGCACGCGCTGACAATCGCGCATGGCAAAACTGACGCCTTCCATCACCGCCTGGGCCATCTGGGCCGGGTCGGTGGACTGGCTGAGACCGACAAAGGACCCACGGGCGCCAGCATTATTGTGCGGCGTCCGTTCGCCCGAGAGATAGGGCAGGAAGATGGTTTCGCCCGGCCCCTTGAACTGCGCCTCGGCCGCGCCGGACAATTCAGCCTGCTTGTGGCCCGTGACGCGGGACAGCCAGTTCAAACTGTCGGTGGCCGAGAGAATGACGCCCATCTGGTGCCAGGTGTCGGGGATGGCGTGGCAGAAGGCGTGGACGGCCCCCTCGGTATTGGGGCTGAATGTTTCATTGGAGACGAACAAGACGCCCGAGGTGCCCAGCGACACGAAGCCCTCGCCGGGGCGGACAGCACCGATGCCGCAAGCTGCTGCTGCATTGTCGCCAGCGCCGCCGGCGATCACGACAGTGCCCGACATGCCCCAGCGCGCCATCAGATCAGGTTTCAATTGCCCTGAAACGGCAGAGCCTTCGACCAGCGACGGCATGTGCTCTCGGTTGAGGCCTGTAACGCCCAGCAGATCATCGGACCAGTCGCGTTTTGCAACATCGAGCCAGAGCGTGCCCGCGGCGTCAGACATCTCCTCGACATGTTCGCCGGTCAGCAACAGGCGGACATAGGCCTTGGGCAGCAGCACCTTCTGGGTACGGGCATAGATGTCCGGCTCGTGCTTGCGGACCCAGGCAATCTTGGGCGCGGTAAAGCCGGGCATGGCGATATTGCCGGCGATATCCCGCAAGTTGGGCAATGCCGCTTCCATTTCGGCGCATTCAGCGGCCGAACGCCCGTCATTCCACAGAATACAGGGGCGCAGCACCGTGTCGTTCTCGCCCAGAACGGTCGCGCCATGCATGTGGCCGGACAAGCCAATGCCCTTGACCGCGGCCAGCGCCGCGCCGTGGCTTTGCTTGAGCTTGTCGATGGCCCCCAGGGTGGCCGCCCACCAGTCGGCGGGGTCCTGCTCGGACCAGCCGGGCTGGGGCCGCACCGGCTCGACAGCAGGTGCCGAGGCATCGCCCAGCGGTTTGCCCTGCTCGTCGATCAGCAGCGCCTTGACGCCCGACGTGCCGATATCAATGCCAAGAAATGTCATGAGGCACGTACCTCATATCTGGTTACAGAAATCATTCGAACGTCCTCCCGCCCGTTTCCGGCCACGCCGATTTGGTGATTGGCGCCGTGTTTAGCGCAGATTGTCGCGCAGGAAAATCCCAATTTCAATGGGATCGGTGATCGCCGTTCGCGAAGCGTCGAGCGCCAATGCGCGGGCGGCGGCAATGGCCTCGCGAATTTCGCCATCCGGATTCTGGTCGAGCACCACATCGATGGCACCGTGGAGCAGTCCGGCCCGAGTGGGCGCTGAGAGCTCATGGGCAATGACGCGCAGATTGCCGCTGCGCCCGGAGGCCTCAAGCGCCGACACCAGCCCGGCATTGCCGGCGCCCAGATTATAGAGGCCGCCAAGGTCGGCATGTTCGGCCAAAAGGGCCGTGATGATTTGCGCGGTCTCAGTGCGCTCGTCATGGCCTTCCAGCGGACCAATGATCTCGAGGGCGGGGAACTCTGTTGCGAGCGCTGCCCTAAAACCATCCAGCCGCTCGGCATGGTCGCGCAAATGCAGCGAACCGGCCACAACAGCCACCTTGCCGCCCTGTGGCAGGAAACGCCCCATCAGCGAGGCCGCAGTGCGTCCTGCAGCGATATTGTCGATGCCGATGAAATTGCGGCGTGCCGAACCGGGCAGGTCCGACACCAGGGTCATCACCGCAATGCCGCGACGCTGCGCGGCGTCAATGGCGGCGAGCACTTCGGGTTCATCGCTCGAAACGATCACCGCGCAGTCACACTCGCGCGGCGCGAGCTGGTTGAGGCTTTCGGCCAGAGATGCGGCGTCAAGCGCCCGGACCCGGCGCAGATCGAGATGAATGCGATCGGCCAGCGCCAGAGGCGAGCGCCGGTGCACGGCTTCGGCCAGGCTGTCCATGAACTCATTGGAGCCATCGGGAATGAAGAATACCACGCTGAGGTCGCGCGCCCGGGCCATCAAGGAAGCGTTGAGATCGCGGGCAAAGCCCAGTTCGGCAATGGCCTGTTCGACCTTCTCGGCAGTCACGGCGCGCACCCCGGGTCGGCCGTTGAGCACCCGGTCGACCGTGGCCAGTGAGACCCCCGCGGCCCGGGCCACATCATGCACCGTGGCCCGTCGCCTCATCGTCTCTTCGCTCAAATCCGCTCCCCCACAACCAGCGCGTGAAATGGCGTTCCGCCTGGCGCTTCCATGCCAGCACACTTCCCCACGCCTTGCGTAAAGGTCAAGTGCAGCGTTGCAGCAGGGGGCCGAATAGCGCTACAGCTCCGCGCCATACAGATGGGAAGGGGGACAGCGCCATGGCAGTCGCAGTATCAGATTTCGGTGAGCACAACGGGCAGCGCGTGGATCAATTCCGCCTGACCAGTGATACCGGGGTCAGCGTCGACATCATTGGTTATGGCGTGGTGGTGCGCGACTGGCGCGTGCCGGTGGCCGGGGGCGAACGCTCGGTGGTGCTGGGGTTTGACCAGTTTGACGCCTATCCCGCCCATAGTCCGCATTTCGGTTCGCTGGCCGGGCGCGTTGCCAACCGAATCAAGAATGCCAGCTTCGAACTCGATGGCGTCACCTATAATCTGCCGCCCAATGCCGGTGACTTGCAATTGCATGGCGGCGAGGAGGGACTGGGGCGGCAGGTTTGGCAGGGCCAGATCGACAGCGCCAATAATGCGGTGCGTTTCAGCCATTTCTCGCCCGACGGGGCCATGGGCTATCCCGGGAATGTCAATTTTGCCGCCACTTATACACTCAGCGGCAACCGCCTGCGGCTCGAATTGAGCGCCACCACTGACCGGGCCACCCCTATCAGCCTCGTGCAGCACCAGTATTTCAATCTAGGCACGACGGCCGATGTGCTCGACCACACCATCCAGGTCAATTCCTCGGCCTATACCGAGCTGGGCGACGACCTGGCGCCGACCGGGGCCATCCTGCCCTCAAAGGGGACCATTTATGACCTGCGCCAGCCGCGGACCATGCGCGACGCCAATGGCGCGCCGGTCGACTACGATATCGGCATGGCGCTCGATACCGGCCGCAAATTGGCCGATCCCATCGCAACCGTAGTCTCGCCCGAGAAGGATCTGACGCTCAAGCTCTGGAGCGATCGGCCGGGGGTGCAGGTCTATAATGGGGTGTGGACCGACGTTTCGGTTCCGGGTCTGGATGGCAAACGCTATGGCAAGCATTCCGGCTTCTGCCTGGAAGACCAAGCCTTCGCCGATGCTGTGCACAATCCGCACTTCCCCAATATCATCTATTCGCCCGACCGGCCCTATAGCCATTGGTGCGAATTCGAGATTGCCTGACGCTATCTGTTCGGAGTTGCTGACGCGGTCTGTCAGCCCAAGTGCGCATGGTCCTGCCGGTGATGCTGGCAGGAGACCACGATGGAGGGACGCCTATGGACAAGACAGAGCGGCTGTTTTCGATCATGGACGCGCTCCGACGGCATCGGCGACCGATCACGGCGGCGGCGCTGGCCGAAGAGCAGAATGTCTCGGTACGCACCCTCTATCGCGACATCCAGACCCTTATCGGGCTGGGTGCGCCGATCGACGGGGAAGCGGGGGTTGGCTATATGCTGAAGCCCGGATTTTTCCTGCCGCCGCTGATGTTTTCGCCCGAAGAACTCGAGGCGCTGGTGCTGGGGGCGCGCTGGGTGGAAACCCAGCCCGATGACGGATTGAGTGCGGCGGCGCGCAATGCGCTGGCCAAGATTGCGACCGCCTCGCCCGAGGATTTGCGCGACCGGATCAGCGATACCGCGCTCTGGCCGGTGGCGCTGTGGGGACAGCGCAAGCCCATTCCGGTGCTGGGGGATATTCGCCTTGCCATGCGACAGGAAAAGGCCGTCACCATTGACTATGAAGACGAGCAGGGGCGCCCTTCCAGTCGCACCATCTGGCCGGTGGGCCTGGCCTTTTACGAGGGCAAGCAGACCATTGCCGCCTGGTGCCTATTGCGCCAGGATTTCCGCAACTTCCGCACCGACCGGATTGTCCGTCTAACCATTACGGAAGAGCGCTATGGTAAGCGCCGCGCCGTTCTGGAGCGCGAATGGCGCCAGAGCTGGGATCATGACCGGCGCAATCACGAGACCGAAGGCTAGCGCCGCCCCTAGCTCATGCGCGCGTAAAGGCTTTCGGGACGAATATTGTCGTCCAGCCGGAAGCGGTGGTCGGCCGGGGGATGCGCCCGTTGCCCGCATTCGAGGCGCGGGCAGATGCGGCAACCCACGCCAATCGGTACGGTCTGCAGGTCCGACGTGAGGTCCATGCCGTCCGAATAGATCATTTCCTTGGCATGGTGAATGGCGCAGCCCAGCCCGATCGAGAGATAGCGACGGGGCGCGTTGTAGCGGTAGTCACCCTTGGTGATGGTGCGGGCAATGCAGAAATAGCGCTGGCCATCGGGCATCTGGCTCAATTGCACATTGATGCGCTCAGGCGCGAGAAAGGCCGCATAGACGTTCCAGCGCGGGCAGGCGCCGGAATGGCGCGGGATATGGATACCCGACAGCGAAAAACGCTTGGAGATATTGCCGGCAATATCGGTGCGCACGAGATGGAGCGGGATGCCCGAGGCGCCCTTGCGCTGCAGCGTGGTCATGCGGTGGCAGACCTGCTCGAAACTGGCGCCGAAGCGCCGCCCGAGCCGCTCGATATCGTAGCGATAATCGCGGCAGGCCTTGAGGAAGGGCGCATAGGGCATGATCAGGGCGGCGGCAAAATAGGCCGAGAGCACATTGCGCGCCAGCATGGGCGCGTCACCCTCAGGCAGGTCTGACTGGTCGATGATGTCACTGATCTCGGCCTCCGCCGCCACCTGGCCCAGATGCTGGGCAAGCAGGAAATTGGCGGTTTCGGGCGGCAAGAGGTCGGAGACCAACAAATGGCGGCGCGCCTGATCGAGCTGGCGCGCTATTCCGTGGGGCAGCGAGGCCAAGCGCACCTCGAGTCCGAACACGTTGAACAGATAGGTGCGAATGGCGGCGTCAAAACTATCACCGGCATTGTCGATATCGGCGCGGACGCGTTCGGCGGCATCTTCAAGAGCCGGAAAGTGGTTGGTATTGGCTTGCAGGAAGTCCGAAATCGCATCGGTGGCGAGGTGAAAGGGTTCTGATTCACCTTCAGTTCGTGGGGCCGGCGTGCCGGCCGTTGCCAGCCGGTAGCGATCATAAAGTTTGAGCACGGCGCGCGCCGCCGCCGGATTGGCCTGGGCCAGATCGCGGATTTCAAGATTGGTCACATCACTATCGGCAAAGATGTCATCGCCAAAGGCCTCCATCAGATCGCCGACCAGCCGCCCTTCATCGCCATCGACCAGTTCCCCAGGCTCTACGCCGAAATATCCGGCGATGGAGAACAGGAGCGGGACCGTGAGCTTGCGCCGATTATGCTCGATCAGGTTGAGATAGCTCGAGGAGATGCCCAGCGCCTGGGCCAGGTCCGCCTGGTTGAGGTGACGCTGGCGCCGCAGTCGCTTGATGCGGCCGCCCACCTGGCTTTCGGCTGTTTCTACCATGTTCTCCTCCGCCCGAAATTTTACAGAATTTACAGTTCTGCATCTGGAAATTGACCAGCAATTTACACGTTTACTGGCGCTTATGCGGATATTTCTTGCATGTCTGAGGCATTTGTCAAATCTTTACAGACAACGAGCGAGGAGAATTCGAAATGACCCCTATCACCGATCAACGCGACGACTACATCACCATCATCGCCCCCACCGCCAATGAGGCCATGGCGCAATTCAAGGCCCGCGGCCTAGCCGCCCAGGGCTATTCGATTGCCGGACGCATTGGCCGGCATCAATTCACGCTAGTGGGTGGCGAGGACGCCCAGGAACTGTTCTCCGGCGCCGGCATGATTGCCGCGACCTTCTGCCGGCGCGCGGCAGTTTAGAGATCAGGCTGCAGACCCATCTAGCTATCGCCGCTGGCTCCGTCTCTCGAGGCCTTCTCGACTAAATTCGCTCCACCGGAGCGAATTTGCGGCAAGCCGCCGGCTCGAAGTTCCACGTGAATCATTGCCCTCTGCCCATGCGGCGGAGTGGCCCCGTCATGTCAAAATTTGAGGAGAGACGACATGCTCGACAAACCTGCCCATCCCCAACATTTCCCAACGCCGGACTATGCGCCAGACCGTTGGGACAATATTGCCCGCAACTACACCCCCGCGGATGTGGCGCGCCTGGCTGGATCGCTGCCAATCCGGCATTCGCTGGCCGAAAACGGGGCTAAAAAACTCTGGCAATTGCTACACACTGAGGACTTCGTGCCGACTCTGGGCACCTTTACCGGCAATCAGGCGGTGCAGCAGGTCAAGGCGGGTCTGAAGGCGATCTATCTCTCCGGCTGGCAGGTGGCCGCCGACGCCAATTCCTCGGGCAATATGTACCCCGACCAGTCGCTTTACCCGGTCGACAGCGTGCCTTCGGTGGTCAAACGCATCAACAAGGCCTTGCAGCGCGCCGACCAGATCCAGACCATGGAAAAGGCTGACGGTGTGGCCACCACGGATCACGATTTCTTCGTGCCAATCATTGCCGACGCTGAGGCCGGCTTTGGCGGTGCGCTGAATGTATTCGAGTTGATGAAGGCGATGATCGAAGTCGGCGCGGCCGCCGTGC
>JBGTUK010000132.1:0-7391 GCA_041939225.1 Devosia sp. | reverse complement strand
GCGCCGATCTATGACAAGGCGCAGGACGGCCACTACAATCTGATCTCGGCCCTGCACAAGACCATTCGCGGTTCTGACCCGGACGCGGCGCTTTATTACTTTGCGCGCATGCTCGACGCGGGCGAAGATCCGCTGTTTCTGGCGCGCCGCCTGATCCGCATGGCTTCGGAAGATATCGGGCTGGCCGACCCCCAGGCGTTGACCCTGGCCGTGGCGGCCCGCGACGCCTATCAGATACTCGGGTCGCCTGAGGGCGAGCTCTCCCTGGCGCAGGTGGTGGTCTATCTGGCCCTCGCTCCCAAATCGAACGCGGTCTACACCGCCTACAAGGCGGCAGTGTCCGTTGCCAAGGCAACCGGGTCGCCCATGCCGCCTAAGGTCATTCTCAATGCCCCCACCAAGATGATGAAGGGGCAGGGCTATGGCGATGGGTACATATACGATCATGACACGCCCGAGGCCTTTTCAGGGCAGGAGTATTTCCCGGAGAAGATTGGCCGGCAGGACTTCTACCGCCCTGTCGAGCGCGGGTTCGAGCGCGATCTGCGCAAGAGGATGGACTATTTCGCCAGGCTCCGCGTATCCAAAAACAGCTCTGGCAGCGAGGGTTAGACGATGCAGGCAGTACTTCTGGTCGGCGCCGGCGGTGCCCTCGGGGCGATGGCGCGCTACGGTGTTTCGGCCGTCGTGGGGCAGCTTTGGCCTATGAGTTTTCCGCTGGGAACGCTGCTTGTCAATGTTCTTGGCTCGGCCGCAATGGGATTGCTGATTGGCATCCTGGCGCGTACAACGCCGCAAATGTCCAATGAGATCAGACTGTTTGTAGCCATTGGGCTTCTTGGCGGCTTTACCACCTTTTCGTCCTTCTCGCTCGACACCATTGCCCTGGTCGAACGCGGGGCATTGACGCAGGCGATGCTCTATATCGGCTTGTCGGTTGTGGTTTGCCTCGCCGGTCTATATCTCGGGCTGCTTGTAACAAGAGGCGCAGCATGAGTGGCGTACAACATCGCGATGTAACGGCGGACGACGACGGGATGCGGCTCGACCGCTGGTTTGCCCGGCATTTTCCGCAACTCGGCTTTGCACGACTGCAAAAGCTTATCCGCAATGGTGAGGTGCGTGTCGACAAAGGTCGGGTGCAGACCAGCACGCGCCTGACCGAGGGCCAGATTGTCCGTATTCCCCCGATCGATGATCCAGACACTGTTCGCGCATTCAAGCCGAACCTTGATGACGTTCGTTTTCTCAAGGACCTGATCCTTTATGAAGATGACGACTTGTACGTCTTCAATAAGCCGCACGGCCTTGCGGTGCAGGGTGGTAGTGGCACGGTTCGGCATATGGACGGCTTGCTGAAAAACCTGCCCAACAAGGCCGGTGAAGCCCCGCGCCTGGTGCATCGGCTTGACCGCGACACGTCTGGTTGTCTTGTCGTTGCCAAGACGGCGGCGGCTGCCAAGCATTTCGGTTCGGTGTTCCGGTCGCGCTCAGCCCGCAAGATCTACTGGGCAATCGTTGCCGGTAACCCGTCGCCGCGGCAGGGCGAGATTTCCTGCTTTCTGGCGAAGCAGGCCACGACAGATGGCGAGCAGATGGTGGTGGTGCGTAATGGTGCGCCAGGCGCCGTCCATTCGTCGAGCTATTATTCCACCACGGACACTGCGAGCCGGCGGTTCGCCTGGGTGACGCTCAAGCCGGTGACTGGGCGCACGCACCAATTGCGCGTGCATATGGCGCAGCTCGGCACGCCGATCATCGACGATCCGCGCTATTTCAACATTGAGAACTGGCAGCCTGCGCCAGGATTGGGCGAGGGTTTGCATCTGCACGCCCGGCGCATTGCGCTGCCATTGCGCAATGGGAAGAAGATCGACATTTCAGCGCCCCTGCCGCCGCATATGCGGCAGAGCTTTGAGGCTCTCGGGTTCGATCCCGATCGATACGATGCACAAAATACCGATCCGGAGTCCAAGGCGTGAAGCTTGTTATGTTCGACATGGACGGCACGCTGATCGATACCCAGGCGTTGATTGTCGAACACATGGCGACAACTTTTGCCGAAGCGGGTTTGGACGTGCCTCCGCCAGGCGCAGTGCGCCGCATCATTGGGCTGTCCCTGCCCAGGGCGATGCTGCAATTGCTGGGCCGGGACGACCACGCCCTCGCCGAGCAATTGTCGGAACGCTATCGCGCGCATTATCGCGGTTCTCTGGTCGCTGCTGAAGCACGCGAAGGTCTGTTTCCCGGGGCGCGTGAGGCCCTGGAAATTCTCGGAGCGCGGCCGGACGTGGTCATGGGTATTGCGACGGGCAAGGGATTGCACGGGGTGCACCGTCTGACGCAATTGCATAACATTGCCCACCATTTCGTGACCTTGCAGACCCCGGACAACAATCCGTCCAAGCCCCATCCGGGCATGATGCTGCAGGCCATGGCCGAGACCGGTGCGGAAAAACATCGCACCTTGATTGTTGGCGATACGACATTCGACATGGAAATGGGCAAGGCCGCCGGGGCCAGAGCCATCGGGGTCACTTGGGGATATCATGACGCAGTTGAACTGCGCAGTGCTGGGGCCGATATGCTGGTCGAAGGCTATGAAGACCTTCCTGCAGCGATAGACAGCATTCTGGAGAACTGAAATGCGAGACCAGCTCGAAGAAGCGATTCGGCACCAGGATGATGGGTATGGACGGGCGCAGCACATGAACAAGGTGGAACTGCCCAAGCGGTTCTATAAGTCGGTGGATGTCGCGCGCAGTGAAGAGGGCTATTCGGTCACATTGGACGGCCGTCCTGTTCGGACCCCGGGCAAGAGGATCCCTATCGTATTGCCGGCGCTCGACCTGGCTCAGCTCAAGGCAGAAGAATGGGCGGCGCAGGGGGAGCGCATTGATCCGGCCACCATGCCAATGACGCGGCTGATCAATGCGGCTGTCGAAAGCGGCGAGGACATGATCCCGGCGTTTCGTGCCGAAATCGGAAAGTTCGCGGCCAATGATTTGCTGCTGTATCGGGCCGATTCACCGCAGGAGCTGGTGGAGGAGCAGGAGAGGGTCTGGGACGGTGCTTTGGTGAAACTGGCGCGCAAGTTCGATGTCGCTTTTCAACCGACGATTGGCATCATTCATCAGGCTCAGCCGACGGCGACGCTTGAGAAGCTGGATGCCGCGCTTGAGGGACAGGGCTTGCTCAGCCTGACAGCACTTGTGTCAATTACCGGCATCACCGGATCGGGCCTCCTTGCCTTGGCGTTATTGCACGAGTTGATGGATGCCGACGCGGTCTGGCACGCGGCACACGTCGATGAAGATCACCAGATCAGGCTCTGGGGCGAAGACGAAGAGGCCATGGAACGTCGCGCCAAGCGACGGGTCGAGTTCGACACAGCCGTCCGGGTCGTAGACGCCCTGCGCTAATCCTGGCGCTGGATAATCCAGTCTGCTGTTTCCGGCGATATTTCGCGCAACGGGTCCAGCACGAAATCGCGTTCATGGGCGAAGCGATGGGGCAGAATGAGCTTGGTCGTGTCCATCTCGACCCGCTCATAGGCGATGATGTCGATGTCGATCAGTCGCGGCCCCCACACTTCGTGGCGCACTCGGCCCATCTCGCGTTCGATATCGAGGCATGCGTGCAGCAAATCTACGGGCAATAAATCCGTCTCGACCGTCGCCGCCATATTGGCGAAGTCCGGCTGGTCGGTCTTGCCCCAGGCCTTGGTTCTGATGATGCTCGACTGGGCAACCACGCTAATCGCCTCATGTGCATCGAGCCGGCTTATGGCATCGACCAGTTGGGCGGCAGGGTCACCGATATTGGCGCCCAGAGATAGCCAGGCCGTCGGCATCAGTGGGGCCTTGCACGGTGCAACTCAATGGCCGCTTCCCCCCGGACCATGGCGATAGGGGCCTCGGGCTTTCGGACCCGCACGATCACCCAGTCGATATCGCTGAATGCCTCGAACAGGGCCGTGCAGATATTCTGGGCCAAGGCCTCGATGAGCTTGGCGCGTTTTGTCTCGAAGGTGGATTTCGCCACATCGTAGATATCGGCATAGGACACGGTGTGACCGATCTCGTCGGTATTGCCGGGCGCCGAGAGATCGACGCCGCATTGCAGATCAATGAAGAAGCGCTGACCGAGTTTTGCTTCTTCATTGAACAGACCATGATAGCCGTAGAAGCCCAGATCGTTGAGGATGATGCGGTCGCCGGAAAAGGGTGCGGTCATTGATTGTGCCTCAGTTCTGTGGCGGACCATACAGTGTTGCCTCGGCCACGCGAAGGGCGTCGCGATTGGGCGCGACATCGTGGACGCGGAAAACATGCCCGCCGCGCTCATAGCCCTGGACGCTTGTGGCGAGGGTGCCCGCGAGTCGTTCGGTTGGCTGGTTGCCGAGCAATTTGCCAATCATCGATTTGCGCGACGTACCCACCAGCATGGCGCTATTCGGGAATGCGTGAGTCAGATCAGTGAGTTGGTGCAGGATGCTGTAGTTTTGATTCAGGGATTTGGTGAAGCCGAAGCCGGGGTCGAGGATGATGCGGCTGGCATCAATGCCGGCCTGCGCGGCGATGGCCAGCGAGCGTTCGAAGTAGCCTGACATAGCGGGGATGGGATCGGTTTCGGCCGTCCAATTCCGATCCCAATGCATGGCAATGACAGGAGCATCGAAGAGGGCCGCGATTTCGACCATTTCCGCAGCGCCCTGCAGACCGTTGACGTCGTTGATGATGTCGGCGCCTGCTTCCAACGCCTGATGTGCGACGAGCGGCTTCATCGTGTCGATGGACATCGGCGCGACAATGCCATCGGCACGGATGGCATCGATCACGGGCATGATCCGATCGAGCTCTTCCTGTACGCCCACGGGCTCGGAGCCGGGGCGGGTGCTTTCGCCGCCGATATCAAGAATGTCGGCGCCTTCAGCCAGCATCAGACGCGCATGGGCCAGGGCAGCTGCGACGTGATCATGTTGGCCGCCGTCCGAGAAACTATCCGGCGTGACATTGAGAATGCCCATGACGAGCGCACGGCGGCCCAGAACGAGCGGCGGGCGGTGGCGGAGCGAGATGGTGTGGGTCGTGTGCATGTGAGCAAAAGCGAAGGATCAGTCTTTAGCGCCATGGAACACTTCCTATGGTTTCGAGCAAGGAAGAATGAGACATGCACAAGCCAGCCGCCGAGATCAGCTCTCGGGAACGTCTCTATGGCGCTCGATCATGTTGATGCGCAACTGGATACGGATTTGTCGTGCGATCAGATGGCGGAGGTCGCCAGGAGAGGAAAGGTGCCGGCCCGGCGGGGCCAGCACCTGTGCTTATTTGGCGACGGCGCGCCCGATCAGGATGATGATGCAAGCGCCAATGAACCCAGCGATCAGATAACCGATCCAGCCACCGAAGGAGATGCCGAGCAGCCCGAAGATAAGGCTGGCCAGGATGGCGCCGACTATACCGAGAATGACGTTCTTGAGAACGCCTCCTCCGGCGTTCGTAAACCGACTGGCGAGCCACCCGGCAAGGCCACCAATGATGATGGCTGCAATCCAGCCTACTCCGTCGAAACCCATGTGCTTCCTCCTCGCAGTGAGTCTGTCAACGCCATGAGGGTGGCACAGTGGACGAAAAAGGCAAGAAGCGTTCTACTGAAGCTGGTTTGCAGGGGCCAAGACGTGTGTGCTTTGTCGCGTATAGCTTCAATCCGCGATTTAGCATCGACATGCCGTCACTCAATTCGGCCTTCTATGCGAACTTCTCAGGCCGCAGTACATTGATGGTGCTTAGCATTACGATTAGCCCGTAACTGTCGAGCAGGGGTCTGATATCCTCAATGAAGGCATCGGCTTTATCGGGCTCCGCCACGACAAGCACGATGACCTTGTGTTGCGCACTTGTTATGAGATCATCGTCCCAGATCCCTGCCTCGCCTTCACCGGACAAGGTCGGCATGACGGTGTGGCCCCGGATTGCGTGTTTGCTCAAAAGCGCAATCATCTGAGGTACAAGGGGTGCATCGACCAGTATCTCCACTCGCGTCCGCTCGGTTCCGGGAAGGGTCATCGCACCACCTGCTGCGCTATCCAGATGTAGATCGGAATACCGACCAAGATGTTGAAGGGAAACGTCACTGCTAATGACATACCAAGATACAATCCCGGATCGGCTTGGGGAAGGGCAAGGCGCATGGCGGCGGGCACCGCAATATAGCTCGCGCTACCTGCCAAGATGCCCAGAGCTGCCGCTGTGCCGGCATCAAGACCAATTGCAGCTCCAAGCAAGACGCCCAGAGTGCCATTGGTCAGCGCAATGGCTATCGCCAAGGCGATGAGCCGCGGTGTCAGGCTTTTGCCCTCGCGTAGCCTTTTAGCCGCAATCAGTCCCATTTCGAGCAAGAACAAGCACAATACACCACGGAACGCGCCTTCAAACACCGGTGCGATAGAAGAGAACCCGTCTTTGCCCACAATCAGGCCAACCGAGAAGCTACCGACGAGCAGCATCACCGACGCATTGGTCAGTGTCTCGTGAAGTAGATCGCCCATCGGGCGCGGCTCAGCGCCGCCGTAACGTTGCGCGAGCAACAGGCCGCTGACGATTGCTGGTGTTTCCATCAATGCCAGAACGGCAACCATATAACCCGCAGCAGGGATTTGCTGCCGGGTCAGGATCTCGAGACCGGTTACAAAGGTTACGACCGAAACCGAGCCATAATGGGCGGACACGGCCGCCGCATTGACGCCGCTAAGCTTGCCGACGCGGCGGAGGACGACAAAGACCGGCAGGGGCAAGATGAAGCTGAGGGCGATGCCCGCGGCCGCTGCCACCAGCAGTTCCAGGGTAAAGCCAGCCTCGGCGACCTCCACGCCGCCTTTCAGCCCTATCGCCACCATCAGGTAGAGCGATATGCCTTTGCCTATGGCCTCCGGGATAGCCAAGTCGGACCGAACGAGAGCAGCGAAAGCGCCAAGCACAAAGAAAAGCACAACGGGCGACAGTAGTGTTTCCAACGCTCAAACCGATCTAGAGGATATCGCTAGCATAGAACTAGCGAGGTTAGGGGCAGCAGGGCAAGTGCGAACACCGAGGCGCTACCGGTGCCAGAGCAAGCTCTCCGGCATTGCCCAATAATTGGCTGCCTCCGCCGCTCTGAGAGCAATGGCAGGCAAGCTGAATCACACTGGCGATCGAACAATTTTCTAACGGAAATGAAAGCCAAAGTGAAAATATTGAAAGCGCGGCGGCCGTCAAGTTGGATTAAACGCCAAAAAGGGCGAAGGCGTTAGAGTGATCGATAAGGAGATTGGACGCTTACAAGATGCGAAGGCGAACCTTAAAAATGTTACGAATGTTGCTGATCGTAAAACGGATGAGTACCGGAAGTCT
>JBGTUK010000131.1:0-7399 GCA_041939225.1 Devosia sp. | reverse complement strand
ACGCCCGTGACACGGCCGGTCCAGCTTACATAATCACCGATCACCGCCGCCGTATCCCGCTCGGGATCGACGGTGACGAACCAGGCGTTGAGATCATCTGCCTGTTCGCCCAATGCCTCATACCAGACGGTCATTTCGGCCAGCGAGGTCGGGCAGACCTCGGGGCAATGGGTGAAGCCGAAAAACAGCATGGAGGGACCGCCCTTGAGGCTGTCGCGATTGAAAGCCTCGCCGGATGCGGTCACCAGTTCATAATCGCCCTGCCCCAGGGCAACTGCCTGGGCCGGACGCGTCATGGTGGTATAGACATAGAGCCCGGTGGCACCCAGCGCCGCGACGGCTACCAGGGTCCACAGCACGGTGCGGATGTGGGACAGGGCCATGGGTCAGTGCCCCATATGGCTGGAGTGATCTGCTGCCGGTGCGTCGGCGGCGGACCCGGCGGCGGTCAGGTCGAGCGTGATGGTGCCGGCCTTCTCAAACGTCAGCGTGACCGGCACGGCATCGCCCTCGGCGATCGGGCCGGTGAGCCCCATGAACATCAGGTGATAGCCACCGGGTTCAAGTACTACCGTTTCGCCGGCGGGGATGACCAGGCCGTCGGCAAGCTGGCGCATCTTCATGACATCGCCCTCCATGGCCATCTCATGAATTTGCCCTTCCCTGGCTAGCGGGGTTTCCACCGCGATCAGGCTATCGTCCTGAGAGCCATTATTGGTCAGGGTCAGAAAGCCACCAGCGACCGGGGCATTAGGCAGGGTGGCGCGGGTAAAGGTGCCCGAAATGGTCAGATCGCCAATGCTCGTTTCGGCCGGAGCGGACAGGGCGCCATGATGGGTGTGTGCGTCCATGCCACCGGCGACCAAGGTAACGCTGGGCGCGGGCATGTCGCCGCTGCCGTCCACATCGGTCCAGGCCTCCTCGCCATTGGCGCATTCCTGAATGGCGGGGAAGTGGAAAGGGCCTTCTTCGAGCGTGTCGGCAAAGGTGCCACGGAAAACGAACTCGTCATAAAATTCGTTGGGCAGATTGCCGTCTGACCAAACGATCTCGATGACCCCTTCGGACACTTGCGCGCCGTGGTTCACAAAAGTGTTCTGATAGGGCCCGGTGACGGTCTCAAGGGTCCAGCCTGCCTTGGGCATGGGCTTCACATTATAGAAGCCCTCGGGGATCTGCACCCGGACGGTGTGGGTGGCTTCGGTGCCGCAGCCATGGGGAATGCGCAGGACCGCCTTGTAGCTGGCGCCAAGGCTGGCCTTGGGGTCTTCCAACGTGGCGTGGGCAAGAGCCGGGGCTGCGAGGGCAACAAGGGTGGTGGCGGCTAGGCTGGCGCGCGCGAAAGAACCGATCATGGGTTCGTCTCCAGTCAAAAAAGGTCTGATACCGGCAGGCGACCTGCCGGGAGGCTTAAAATCAGACCGCGACAGGAGGCGCGCGGGATTGACCAACATGATCGGGCAGCAGGAAGCGGTGTGGATTGGCCACCTGCGCGAAACGGATAATTTCGGCGGCCATAGGTGGCACAACAACCGGCGCCGGCGGGGGCAAGGTGGCAAGCTGATGTTTGGCGACACCGGTGGCCGGGCAATTCAGCGCGGCCGCCTCACGCGGGTCGCCATTCTCGTCCTGCGCCAAAGGCTGACAGACTGACCAACTATCGAGGGTCGAATAGCCGACGGCATTGAGGCCGCGTTGCAGACCGGCGGCCTGATGCAGCGGCAGCAGCAGCGTGAGGACGTAGATCGCCAGCACCGCGACGGCGATGCCGGTCTCGCGAAGCATGATCTGCGCTGTGCTGTTGCTCTTGCTGTTCACGCCTATCTCGATAGCCCGAGCCCTTGGTCCGCTCAAGCGTAATGGCACGGCTGGAGGCTTTCCACATTGTCGCAGCGTTAGGGCCAGTTGCTCCTCGCTTGGAAACATTCTACACGTTTTCTAGAATGGTTCTAAACTGTAGAGGGCGCCATGTTCCGTCTGTGGCCTGACAATCGCCGCGACTTCTCCTCGCTGTCGGAGCGCGAAATCCTCTCGCTTGCCATAGCGGCCGAGGAGGAGGACGGGCGCATCTATTCCGAGTATGCAATGCGGCTGGGCCAAACCTACCCCGGCAGCGCCGCGCTATTCGAGGGCATGGCGGCCGAGGAGGACGAGCATCGGCGGCGCCTGCTCGATCTTTATGTCGAACGCTTCGGGACGCGACTGGTGCCGATCCGGCGCGAGCATGTACGTGGCTTCCTCAACCGCAAGCCGATGTGGCTGCAAAAGTCGCTGACGCTGGAACAGGCGCGCCAGCAGGTATGGGAAACTGGAGGAAGGGGCTTATCGCTTCTATATCGCTGCAGCTGACCAAGTGACTGACGTGGGGATCCGAAAGCTATTGGGCGATTTGGCAGCGGCCGAAAAAGGTCACGCCACGCGCGCCGATCAAATTGATGATCAAGTGCTGGGTCAAGAGGGCCGGGAGAGCGAGAGCCACGAACAGCACCGGCAGTTTCTTTTGACCTATGTGCAGCCGGGGCTGGCCGGGCTGATGGATGGGTCCGTCTCGACGCTGGCGCCAGTGTTTGCCGCGGCCTTTGCCACGGGGGATACGCATCAGACCTTTCTGGTGGGCCTGGCTGCCGCGGTGGGTGCGGGCATTTCCATGGGCTTTACCGAGGCGGCCTCGGATGATGGTCGACTGACTGGACGCGGCTCGCCGATCAAGCGCGGGCTGGCGGCCGGGATCATGACTGCGATAGGCGGGCTGGGGCACGCCCTGCCCTATCTGATTGCCGATTTCTTCACCGCGACGGCAGTGGCCATTGCCGTGGTGCTGATCGAGCTATGGGCCATCGCCTATATCCAGAACCGCTATATGCAGACCCCGTTCTGGCGGGCGGTGATGCAAGTGGTGCTGGGCGGCTCGCTGGTATTCGCGGCGGGGATTTTGATCGGCAATGCCTGAGGCCGAGCTGGGCTCGCGTTCAGAAGGTGCTCGCTCCGCCGCTACATCGCAGCGGTGCGGGCGGCGGGCTTTCCAGCCTGAAACAGATGCAGCCGGTCATCGATGATCTCGCCGACGCGGGCGCATTCCTGGGCGATCTCGCGGACAAAATCGGCCAACATGGGTCGTTCGAGCACGGCGGGATTGCGCACCACCATGGCGGTATCGCGGTAGAGCGGTTCGAATTCGAGTGGTGAGATTTCCACCAGCCGTCCGGCGCGCACATCTTCCTCGACTGCGGAATTGACGAAAAATCCCAGACCCTCGCCTTTCATTGCCAGGCGACGGGCGGGGCCGGTGGGCAATTCGACGCTGGTCCGGGCCAGGCGGACAAGGGCGGCGGCGCGTTCCGGATCGGCCTGCCACCAGCGCAGGGCAATGACGCGGGGCACAAGGGCCAGCACCTCGTCGATGCTCGGTTGGCTCGAAAGCTTGGCCGCCACCTCCGGGGAAACCACGAGTGGCACATGTTCGCGCATGATGATGAGTGGCTCGAGATCGACCACCAGCGGATCGATATTGGGCCAGCAGAGTATCCCCATCTCGACTTCACGTTCGTGCAGCATGGCAGCGATCTGCGCCTGACGACCTTCGCGCACCACGACGTCAACGGAGGGGTAGTTCGCCTGGAAGCGGATCAGGCTTTCGGTAATCAGGGGTGACACCAGGGTGCGCAGCGAGCCGACAGAGACGCGACCGCGCTCGACCCGGCGCAATGCCTCGCGCCCTTCCTGGGCGGTACCGATGATACGCCGGGCAAAGGGCAGAAAGGTCATGCCCTGGTCGGTCAGCGTCACGGTGCGCCCACGGACAAATAATTGCACGCCCAGCAGGTTCTCCAGGGCGCGGATGCGCATGGAGGCGGTGGCCTGGGTGATGTTGAGATAGGCGGCAGCCCTGGTGAAGGACTGATCGCGGACAATGCGGTCGAAGGTGCGAAGCTGGTCGAGGTCCATTGGAAAGGCTTATGCAAATATGCGAATGTCGCCGATCTATGGCGCGCGGCATTGGCAATGTCTATACGTCGAGTGACGCAGGCTAGCCCTTGCTGGCCTGGCGCGAGCGCTCGGCATGCGCTTTCTTCTGCTGGCGGCGACGTTCGGCGTCGGTGAGAGCGGCGTCGCCCATGTGCGAGAGGCCGCGCTGCCTGGCCAGGTCCATCTGGCGCTGACGCTCGGCGGCGGACTGGTGCTTGGCGGTGTTACCGGCGCAATAGGGGCAGGAAATGCCTTCGTGGAAATCGGCATGGCGCCGGTCGGCCTCGGTCAGGGGATGGCGGCAGGCGCGGCACAGCGTGGCATTGCCCAGTTCGAGCCCATGACCCACCGAGACGCGCTCATCGAAAACGAAGCATTCTCCGGTAAAGCGGCTTTGCTCCTGGGGCACCACTTCGAGATATTTGAGGATGCCGCCCTTGAGATGAAACACCTCTTCAAAGCCCTGACTCAGAAGGTATGAGGACGCCTTTTCGCAGCGGATCCCGCCGGTGCAGAACATGGCCACCTTCTTGTCCTTGTTCGGATCGAGGTGCTTTTCGACATAATCCTTGAACTCGACAAAGCTCGATGTGTGCGGATCCAGAGCGCGCTGAAAGGTGCCCAGGCCCACTTCATAGTCGTTGCGGGTATCGACCAGCACCACGTCATTGCGCTCGATCAGCGCATTCCAATCCTCGGGCTCGACATAGGTGCCGACCTGGCGGTTGGGATCGACCTGAGGCGCGCGCAAGGTGACGATCTCGGGCTTAAGGCGCACCTTCATGCGCAGGAACGGGGCGGTGTCGGCAAAGGAATATTTCACCTCGGCGCCGGCGAGCCGGGTGCCGAAGGGACCGGAGACGAAGAGGTAATCGGCCAGCGCATCGATGGCCTCCGGCGCGCCGGCGACGGTGCCGTTAATGCCTTCGGGGGCCAGGATCAGCGTGCCCTTTATGCCATGTCCGCAACAGAACTCGGCCAGCGGCGCTTTGAGCACTTCGGCATCGGGGAGAGAGGCAAATTTATAGATGGCCATCACCTTGTATGGATGATTGGCCTGAGGCAAACTGGACATTGATTTCGAGCCGGGCGCATTCATGGCGCCGCTCATACCACCGGCCGGGCCCGGCGTCACGGGGCGGCCGCAGCCACAACATCGGGAGTGAGACAATGACCTATCGGGCGGACAACGCGCGCTACGACACGATGCAATACCGCCGCTCGGGCAAATCCGGGCTGAAGCTGCCGGTGGTGAGCCTTGGGCTGTGGCAGAATTTCGGCGGCACGCGGGACTATCCCAGTGCCATGGAAATCCTGGGCTACGCCTTCGACCAGGGCGTGACCCATTTTGACCTGGCCAATAATTACGGACCGCCGGCAGGCTCTTCGGAAGAATTGTTCGGTCAGGTGATGGCTCGCGACTTCCGCCCCTATCGCGACGAGATGATCGTTTCGACCAAGGCAGGCTACAATATGTGGCCGGGCCCTTATGGCGAATGGGGCAGCCGCAAATATCTGCTGGCGAGTCTCGACCAGTCGCTGCGCCGGATGGGGCTCGACTATGTCGATATCTTCTATTCGCATCGCTACGACCCCGATACGCCGCTGGAAGAGACCATGGGCGCGCTGGCCCATGCGGTCAAATCGGGCAAGGCGCTGTATGTCGGCATCTCGTCCTATCCCGAGCAGCAGACGCGCGAAGCGCATCGGATTCTCAAGGACATGGGGGTGGCGACCACCATCCACCAGCCGAGCTATTCGATGATCAATCGCTGGATCGAGAACGACAAGACCATCGATGCCTGCGGTGAGCTGGGCATTGGGGTTATTGCCTTTTCGCCGCTGGCGCAGGGCGTGCTCTCGGGCAAGTATAATCGCGGCAATACCGACGGCGCGCGGGGCGATAATCCCAACAGCACATTGCGCGCCAGCCATATCGAGCCGCGTGTGCTCGAGGCGGTCGGCAAGGTGGGCGAGATTGCCAAGGCGCGCGGCCAGACCATGGTGCAACTGGCGCTGAGCTGGGTGCTCAGGCGCCAGGAAATGACCTCGGCGCTGATCGGGGTACGGACGCTGGATCAGCTCAAGGACAATCTGGGCGTGCTCAACAACCTCGATCTTTCCGATGAGGAGATTGAAGCGATCGACGAAGCCACGGCCGGTGGGCAGATGGAACTGCACCCGCGCCCGCAGGGCTGGTTGCGGTAGGCGGCTATTTTTCTCCCCGTCGGAGAAAGCTAAAAAGGGCGGATGAAGGGGATCTCGCCGCTAGCCTGGAGCGGTGGCGATGCCCCCCCTCACCGACTCAGCTTCGTCGAGCCACCTCTCCCCGATGGGGAGAGGAATAAGCTTTCAAACCATCATTGAGTGCAGCGCGCCCATGGCGGCGAGGGAGCCGGTGTTGCTGGCGAACGTCACCGAATGCATGCCGGTGACGAGGTCGCCGGCGGCGAAAATGCCGGGGCGGGAGGTGGCCTGCATGTCGCCCACGGCAATCATGGTGCCGGTCGGAGTGTCTTTCATGTCGAGACCGAGTTGGGCGTGCAGATCGGATGAGGGGCGATTGCGCGGATGGGCGTAAAGCGCTTCAAGGGCGATTTCGGTGCCGTCTTCGAGCGTGACGACGCGCAGCCGCCCCTGGTCATGGGTGATGCTGGCGAGCTTGCCATCTTCGAGTTTGACGCCGCGCTTTTCGAGCTTGTGGCGTTCTTCGTCGGGGATGTCGTGGTCGTCCAGGATCAGGGTAATATCGTCGGTCCAGTTGGCATAGAGAGCGGGAGCATGCAGTGACATGGGCGAGGAATAGAGCAGGCCCCAGCGCTTTCCGGCCACTTCATAGCCGTGACAAAACGGGCAATGGATCACCGTATTGCCCCAGCATTGGGCGAAGCCGGGAATGTCGGGCATTTGATCGACAATGCCATAGCTCAGGATCAAGCTGCGGCCAGATATGGTTTCGTCATCGGCAGTGGTGATGCGGAAATCATCCGGGTCTCCGGTGACGCGCTGGGCTCTGGCGCTGACGATCTGCACCGTGGGATAGCCCTGAACCTGCTTGCGTGCTGCGGAGAGCAATTCGCCCGGCGGGGTGCCGTCATGGCCAAAGATATTGTGAGCGTGCTCGGCATAGCGATTGCGATTGAGCCCGGTGTCGAGCACGGTGACCTTGCGACAGGCCCGGCCTAGCTGCATGGCGGCGGTGAGGCCGGCAAAGCTGCCGCCGACAATGATGACATCCTGCATATCTCAGGTCCTTTTTTAGCCGAGCAGATCCACCCGCTGCCGCGGTGCGGCAGCGCATGAGACCCGCTCTGGGGTTGGAAATGTCAGTCCAGGCGGGGGAACCCCGCATGGAGCGCGTCGGTTGCCAAGTCGCTCAGGCGCACCCGTTGCAAACGGGCGGCCAGCAGCGCCTCGGCATCGTTGAGGAAAT